>DASQMG010000001.1:0-26920 GCA_035645595.1 Flavisolibacter sp.
AACGCCTAAAAATTCGCAAAGCGGTCCCCATCCTTCAGCGACATCAAAAACGAGTAAATTATCAGCTGGTACATATCCTTTTACCGCTTCATGATGTTCATCAAATATTTTTTTGACAAAATCTTTATCCAAAAACCTGCCCTGGAAATGTTCCTCTATTATTGTTTCTTTAGCAAACTGCATCACCTTCATCACTGTTTGAAGGCGAGGATGTGCTTGCATTTTTTCACCCATTTCCTTTTTTTGTTCTTCTGAGGGATTTTGCGCCTTCCATATCGTATTGTAAAAGCTGTCGTACCACTTTTCAAAAGGCCGTGTTGACAAAATTACTTTTGCATCGGGGTACTGTTTCATGTGTTCCTTATACCACGGATAACAAGGGAAGTCCACTGTTGCTTGGTACCCTGTATATAATTCCTCCCACTGCGTTGTTCCTGTTTCTCTCAGTGTTTGCCAGTAACAAAGATTTTCAGGATGTAAAAGAAGATTCTTCATGTGATAAGTCTTCACATATCCCAGCTTTTCTAGTGATTCTCTAAGTGTATTGGTACCTGTTCGTGGAAATCCAGCTCCGATAATTTTTATTGACATTTTAAAAGGTTTTGGTTTAAGGAAGGTGAAACTTATTTAAGAGGAGAGGCAGTTTATTTCAAGAAAAAATAGCTGGCTATTTTCTAAATATTGTTCTCTGTAATAAATTATATAATGGAAAAGTATAATTACTAAATTTAGATATTAAATCAGTAAGTTTAATATTCCTGCCAAGATTATTTTCCTATTCCAGTTGCATTAATTAACCACAACTAAATTAAAATGAAAAAGACGCACCTGCTCCTTCCTCTCTTTCTTTGTTTTTCAATAGTGTCACTAAGCCAGGTTACTGCAAATACTAAAGACACGCTAAACAAAAATCCACCGCCTCCAAAAGACAGAAATATGTTTGGCCATGGAATTCCGCGTGGCTTAACTATTAACTCCGATGGTCTATCTGAAGGTTATGTGATGTTTGCTGTTCCCAATTCCGGCTCCGTTTATCTTATTAACCGGAAAGGTGAAGTAGTACACGAATGGAAAGGACAATATGGCGGTATGGCCACAAGCGCCTATCTGCAGAATGACGGATCGATTATACAAAATGCTGTCGATCCGGATTTTCCGGTGTTCGCAGGTGGCGGAGAAGCCGGAAGGTTACAGAAGATTACCTGGAATAATAAAACAGTATGGGATTTTGAATACGCTAATGAACAATTTCACACACATCATGATTTAACAGTAATGCCTAATGGAAATATACTTGCTATTGCCTGGGAGGCCAGGACAGCAGATGAAGTGCTGGCAGCAGGCAGAAAGCCTAAACTAATACCCAAAGCTGGCCTGTGGCCTGATAAAATTGTAGAGATAAAACCAGATGGCCCCAATGGTGGAAAAATAGTTTGGGAGTGGCGTATGTGGGATCATTTAATTCAAGACCATGATGCTAAGAAAAAGAATTTCGGCAAGCCTGCTGACCACCCGGAGTTGTTGGATTTCAATGTGGGCGAACCCGTTCCGCCGCTTATTTCGCAGGACAGTATGGACATTTTAAAATCACAAGGCAGGATACTCTGGAGGAATCAAACACCTGAAAATATGGGCTCAGATGTCTATCATTTGAATGCGGTGAAGTATAATGCTGACCTGGACCAGATTGCGTTTAGTTCACCTTCTTTGAGTGAAATTTTTATTATAGATCATAGCACAACCACTAAAGAAGCTGCAGGTCACACAGGTGGACGCTGGGGTAAAGGAGGCGACTTTTTGTATCGCTGGGGAAATCCCGAGAACTATCATCGCGGAGATTCTACGGCCCGGAAACTATTTCACCAGCATGATATTCGCTGGATTGAGAAGGGAAAACCCGGCGCAGGTCACCTTACGGTATATAACAATGATATTCCTAAATGGGATAAAATGAATTATTCTGCTGTTTATGAAATAGTTCCTCCTACAGATTCCAAAGGCGCTTACGTAATGGAAAAAAATAAAACATTTGGCCCCGATAAGCCAGTATGGGCCTATGTGGCTCCAGACTCCGTTTCCTTTTGGAGCAGTTTTATATCCGGGGCGCATCGAATGAATAATGGAAACACTTTTATAAACGAAGGAGCAAAAGGACGTTTTTTCGAGGTAACGCCTAATGGTAAAATTGTTTGGGAATATTTGAATCCTTATCGTGGTGAAGTAAGAAAATTAAATGGTGATCCCATTCCTGCTATGCCGCTGACCTTTATCGAGTTTCGATCTACATTTATTCCGGCGGATCATCCGGGGTTAGCCAATCGAAAATTAGAACCCATTAACCCGCAACCGAAGGTGTTTGTTGTGCCCCCGCCGCCAAGCGATAAAAAATAACATATTTTAAATCAGCAAAAGATTATATCAGTGTGGCATGCACAGGGAGTGATGAGTTGCTGAAATTATACTGCTTTCAAGAAATAGTGTGTAATTACCTTAATTAATTCAACATGAAAAAGACACACCTGCTTCTAACGCTGTTTATATGTTTTTCAGCAGTGTCGTTCAGCCAGACCAATGCGATTAAAGACACGGTGAACCAAAAGCCGCCTGCTCCGAAAGACAGAAATATGTTTGGACATGGCCTTCCCCGGGGTTTAACCATTAATTCCGATGGTGTAGCTGAAGGGTATGTAATGTTTGCTGTTCCCAATTCCCCTTTCGTTTATCTGATTAACCGTAAAGGCGAGGTAGTGCATCAATGGAAAGGAAATTATCGCGTAATGGGAGCCTATTTGCAAAATGACGGCTCGCTTATACAAAATGCGGAGGATCCTGATTTCCCTGTGTTTGCCGGTGGGGGTGAAACCGGGAGGTTACAAAAAATATCATGGGATGGTAAACTATTATGGGACTTTGAATATGCCAATGAACAATTTCATGCGCATCATGATTTTACGGTAATGCCAAACGGAAATGTTCTTGCCATTGCCTGGGAAGCCCGGACACCTGCTGAAGCAATTGCCGCAGGCAGAAAACCAAAGATGAGTCCTAAGGCCGGCTTATGGCCTGATAGAATTGTAGAAATAAAACCGGATGGCTTGCGCGGCGGAAAAATAGTTTGGGAATGGCATATTTGGGATCATTTAATTCAGGATTATGATGCTAAGAAAAAAAATTATGGCAATCCTGCTGATCACCCCGAACTAATAGATTTTAATGTAGGAGATACCTTACCACCCCTCATTTCGCAAGACAGTATGGACATTTTGAGGGGCCAGGGAAAGATACCGTGGAGAAACCAAACACCCGAAAATGAAGGGTCAGATGTTTATCATTTTAATGCGATCAAGTATAATGCTGACCTGGACCAGATTGCTTTTAGCTCTCCTGTTTTAAGTGAGATTTTTATCATAGATCACAGTACAACCACTAAGGAAGCTGCCGGCCACACAGGCGGCCGACGGGGAAAAGGCGGCGACTTTTTGTATCGCTGGGGCAATCCTCAAAATTATCGCCGTGGAGATTCTACAACCCGGAAACTATTTCACCAGCATGATATTCGCTGGATTGAGAAGGGAAAACCGGGGGCTGGTAACCTTACAATTTACAATAATGATATTCCCAATCGTGATAAAATGAACTATTCTGCTATCTATGAAATAGCACCTCCTACAGATCAAAAAGGAGCATATATCATTGAAAAAGAAAAGCCATTTGGGCCCGAAAAGCCAGTATGGGCTTACGTTGCTCCAGACTCTGTTTCCTTTTGGAGCAGTTTTATTTCCGGTGCCCATCGAACAAACAGTGGCACCACCTTCATAAACGAAGGGGCGAGAGGACGGTTTTTTGAAGTCAACAAAGAAGGTAAAATTGTTTGGGAATATTTAAATCCTTTTCGCGGCGAAATTCGAAAGCCTAACGGTGATCCAAATTCGCCAATGCCCATGACTTATAGTACGTTTCGATCTACTTTTATTCCGGCAGATCATCCTGCATTTGCCAATCGAAAGTTGGAACCTATCAATCCACAACCTAAGGTATTTGTAATGCCCCCGCCGCCGCCAGGCGATAAAAAATAAGTTAGACCAGAGGCAGTAAAAAACCACCGGCACGCTATACACATGGCTATAGAATGTTGGTGGTTTTTATTTTATGATCGCAGCCACTTTGAAGTGCCTGTCAACGGTTTATTACTATCACCCCATTATCTTTCACATACTCCTTCCAATGACCTAACATTTCACGGTATTTACCAGGAAATTGTTTAGATAAATCATGGGATTCAGTTGGATCTTTTTCCATATCAAAAAGTTCAAAAACACCTTTGCCAAAAGGCCGTTCTATTTTTGTTATTTTCCAGCCTCCTTTTCTAAGGGCACATCGGCCAAATAGTTCCCATCCCATTACATAATCTTCTTTATGAACGTAGGTGGTTTTCTTATTTAATAAGGGAAGCATTGACGCTCCTTTGTAAGGGGCAATTGGTTTGCCTTTGTACGATGAGGGATGGCTGCCTCCGGCGATGTCAAGAAAGGTTGGTGCCAGGTCCATTATAGTGCTAAAAGCCGTGACAATGCCTTGCTTATCCTGCTGGAACGGCATCTTTATTATCATAGGGCAGTGGATACCGCCCTCTGCACTATATCCTTTATAAAAACTATTTACTGCACTGGAGGCATGAGCCCATTGAGGTCCATAAGCTATAAATGAATTGAAAGTACCCATATACGGGTAAGGATTTAGCCTGTCAGGCGTTTCATTAAATTCAAAAACATCGGGGCCGTTATCAGATAAAAAAACAAAAAAGGTATTGTCATATTCTCCTATCTCTTTTAAATATTGAACCAGCCGGCCAATGTTATGATCAAGGTTGTCAACCATCCCCGCATAGATTTCCATCTTCCTGGCTTCAATTCTTTGCTCGCTTTTACTTAGTGCTTTCCAGGGTAGCAAGGGCCGGTTAGAGATCGTATATAAATTACCTTTAACGGCAGGCAACTCCGGCAACTTTACATCTGGCGCAACAATGCCTTTTTTCTTTAAATTGGCAAATCGTAACGACCTGAGGCTATCGTAACCAATATCATATACACCATGATACTTTTCTATAAATTTTGACGGTGCCTGCAAAGGCCAGTGCGGTGATGTGTAAGCCGCATACAAAAAAAACGGCTTTTTATCTTCACGATCTGCCTTTATAAAACTGATCATTTTGTCCGTGAATAAATCAGTTGAATACTGCCCGTTAGGATATTGAACAGGGTGATCATCTTCCACAAAAGATGCTGTGCCTATTTCGGGAACAAAGTGATTAGCGCAAGCCTCCAATAAGGAAAACGTTCTTTCAAAACCTTTAGCGGAGGGGCTTTGATCAGGTGTAAGACCCAGGTGCCATTTGCCTGACAGATACGTATGGTAACCGGCATCCTTCATTAACTGCGCAACAGAAACTACCCTGTCATTAAGATAGCCTTCATAGCCAGGTTTCCCAATTTGTTCGGGAAAGTTGGGAACTTGTTCAGCCATATTTCCAAAGCCGGCAATATGATTATCGGTTCCGGAAAGTAACATCGCCCTTGAAGGAGAACAAGTAGCGGCTGTATAAAAATTGGTAAAGAGTTGTCCATGTTTTGCCAATCCATCAATGTTGGGAGTGGCAATTTCACTTCCAAAACATCCAAGATCCGAGTACCCAAGATCATCTGCCAGGATCAAAACAATATTGACATTTTTATCGGCATCCTTTTTTTGAGATGAGATAAACAAGCAACAGAGAATAAGCAGAAGAAGGTTATTTTTTTTCATTGATGACTAATCTTTCATTTAGTGTTTATCGTGTTTAAAGATACTCATAAGCAGAGTGCATCATCAACGTAAAAGGCAGGCTTACCCGGATGTAACATTTGTAAAAAGGTTGATGATAAATTTCCTTATTAAAAGACCTACCTTGGAAAGAGAGGTTGCACTGAAACGTCCAAAAACCAACTGATATGAATAGTAATAAGAATGCCGGATCCAAAGACAGTAAAACACGGGGCCTGAAGCTCACACTTTTACTTGTAAGCAGTTTGACTATCATGTCTGTCATCACCATTTCTCCTGCATTGCCACAAATGGCCAAAGCCTTCTCTAACGTTGAAAATGCAGGCTTTCTGGTTAAGTTGGTACTGACCCTGCCTGCTTTGATGATTGCCATATTCTCTCCTATTACGGGGCGCCTTATTGACCGTTATGGCAGGCTACGGCTTTTGTGGACTTCACTTGTACTATATGCCATAGCCGGAACGGCTGGCTTCTTCCTGAACAACCTTTACCATATCCTTATATCCAGGGCACTCCTCGGCGTAGCAGTAGGGATGTCAATGACAATAGTAATTACACTGATAGCAGACTATTTTGAGGGAATGGAGCGACAGAAATTTGTTGGCTTACAAATAGCCTTTATGTCGATGGGCGGAATTTTGTTTATAGGGTTGGGTGGTATCCTTGCAGACATCGGCTGGCGGTATCCATTCCTTATCTATTTTTCTTCTCTCTTGGTGCTTCCACTTGCTATTCTGTTTCTGCATGAACCGGCAGTGGCACAGCAAAAAGTTCAGGCTAATCAACATCTAAAAGCTCCTCAAATAATTTGGATGTTGTTCATCAATACAATGATCATGTGGATACTTTTCTTTTTAATACCGGTACAGGTTCCTTTTTACCTAAAGGCTTTAGGAGTTGAAACAAATGCCTTGATAGGTGCCGCCATTGCAACGAGTACGGCATGTTCTGCGGTTTCCTCCTTTTCGTATTCAAAAATAAAAAGCCGGCTTAGCTTTTTATCAATTTTCTCTATTGGATACTTACTTATGGCCGCAGGATTTGTTTGCATCTCTATTTCCAGCACTTATGTGTTGGTGGTGATCGCCATGATGCTATCGGGATTTGGTATGGGTATGATGATACCGAATACAAATATGTGGGTGATGAAGCTTGCTCCGCCACAAATCAGGGGGAAGGAAATTGGAAAGCTTACTACTTTCTGGTTCTTAGGCCAGTTCCTATCTCCGATTGTTATTTTTCCGGTTTTAAACAGGCTATCTCTTTCCTCAACCTTTATGCTGGCTTCCGGGGTGCTTTTGCTTATGTCTGTAAGTTTCCTCAGTTTTTATTTTAGCAAGGCTGGAAAGTTAGTTACTCAATAAAGATTTCGTTTACACATTGTGCTTCCTCACACCGGAAATAACGTATGGGCTTCTTCAAATTCAGGAAACACCTCAAACAAAAACCAGTCTTTTTTCCGCACCAATTCTTTCAGTTCCGGGGTATAATATTTCTCCCACTTCTGCTCCTTTGTGCGGCCTTTACCTTGCGGCAGTACTTTCTGTTTTGTTATAATAAAGGCTATCCTCTCACTGGGATAGCCATGGGCTAAAAGAAAATCGTATAGTTGCTGATTTAGGCGGTGTGTGAAAATGAACTCTACCGGGAACATGTCTTTTTTATAAGCGCCGCTTGATATATACTTTTCATCTATTTTTTTTATTACCTGTTCGGGTTCATAAAAGCAATCATTAATAAATTCAATTGTGTTTCTGCCCAAAGCATTGGGATTATTAAAGTCCTGGTGCGGTGATGCATTAAACGCAAGCGCCATCAGTTCCATAAACTGTTGAAAGGAAAGGTTGGGAAAAGAAGCGCTGTATTTTTCAAAGCCATCAATTTTTTTGTAGTAGTCATGCCATGACTTTCTTTTCCACCAGCCAAATTCGTATTGCGAGACATAATAGTCAAAAGGGTTTCTGATGGTTGAAACAATTGTTTTTTGTTGATGACCAACCGGAATATCATTGCACCCGCCATGCTTATTAGCGGTAAGGCTTAAGGTTCCGAAGTCATTTTTATAATGGATCACTTTCAGCAAAGCCAGCTTCGCATGAAGGAATAAATTCCATTTTCCATCATACAATTTCAGCAAGGCATCGGTAACAAAAGTTCCTCCTGTTTTAGGCTTGTGTATGTAAACAAATTTGTCTGTGATAACCATAATTAATAGAACTTTAAAATTGATGTTATACTTCAAATTTCTTTAAGCCCCGAAGATGCAGCCTAAAAGCTTTTTCTTTTCCGGCTATCGCTACAGTTATTATTCACTACCAGTACACTCCAACTAAGGCGGGCAGGGACGAGTAATTGAGCACTTACTTCTAATGTTCTTTTAAGAAGCGCTGCATTGTGGTAGGTACAAATCACCAGAGTTGTTGAATAGGGGTTATTCTCAGCAGTTTCAACATTCATGCGAATAAATTATCTGTAATAGGTTACAATAGATTACGAATCAACATCGCAGTGTTTATACTTGTTCAACATCAACTACAGTAGTGCATTTTTTTATTAACTGAACAGCCAACGCCTCTGCCTGCGCACGCAATTCATTTACAGCCGTGCTTTCCCATAGTTCTCCTTTTAGGTTAGAGCCAAGTGTTAACAAACGGTGCTGCTTTTCCCCTTTGCGGTTGACGACTTCAAAGGTTTCTGTGTCGGCGACAATACCAAGTTTTAGTTCATCTTGCGTGATGTCGCCTTTTAAAAGGCATTTTTTTAAAAACGAATGGTCAGCGCTCATCAGGTTTGTATCGGGGCCTGTGCAGTTAATGACCCGTGAAACTTCTATATGTTTTGTGCCTTTTTCTTTTCTGTCGATGTATTCTACTTTTACTGTTCCCGGCTGTTCCGTTATATCAATCAGTTTTCCCGATATAATGTGCAACTTTCCATCGAGCCGCAGCTGCTGCAGGCGGTCGTGAATATGGAGTGGAATCCGGTGCCGGGCTACGCCCCATAGATGCCGTAACCGTCCCATAAACTTCTTCTTTTCTTCAACAGACAACCGTTTCCATATTTGCTGCGTATAAACCCGGATGGAATCTATCAAGGGCTCGGGAGAAACACCAAATTCTTTTAATGATTTAATGTGCTTGTTAAACAGTTGCACAATTTCATAAAGACTTAAATCGTCTCTCAGCTCGTCAATCAGCTTTGTATACACTAAGCCGTTATGCCGGTGAGGTAAAATGTTAAAGCCGTTGGGTGACAATGAATAAATCTGACCGCGAAAGCCATTTTCCTGAAGACCGATTACAGTATCTACCATGGTTAGCCCATTACCAATAATCAGCACAGGCTTTATAGTGTCCAGGTTTGCTACTGCCTCCATTCTCCACGGATTTTGGAAGTAACTGTTACTGTCAAAAAAGGCAGGGTTCGCAATCGTTGGATTTCTTGGAAGTGCGTTGCCTGTTGCAATAACAGCGTACGTTGTTTCAATTCTTTCATTGTCACTCGTTAACAGAGAAACACGTTTTTTTTGAACCTTTAAATCGATTACGCAGGCATCAATGACACGAACACTTATTTTCTTTTCCTGTTGAAGCCGGACAGCATCCAGCCATATTTGAGAAAGATACTCGCCGTAAATATGTCGCGGTAAAAAAGAGTTAGCAATCAAATTTCTGTCCATCCCCTCATACGCCTTTTGGTTCATTACCCAATCCAGAAAATGGCTGCCTTCTTTTTTAAAAGCGCTCATCTTGGCAGTGATAACGTTAAGCAGGTGTTTTTGAGAATAAGGGTTAAACGCAATCCCTTTATTAAAGCTTTCCTTCTCATTAATGATGGTCAGCGAAAAAGGCTCCGTTGCATGTTGCAGTAACTGAACTGCTGTCATTGTACCCGTAAAACCTCCGCCAATAATGGTAATTGTCTTCATAAATAAGTTTTTGGGCCTCGGTTAACACAGGAACAAGAGTGAGAAATGAATTATTTCCTAAATATATTAACCAAATTTGAAAAAGCTTCGGTTTAAACTGAGAAAACAAATTTCAAAAATCCCTTGCCAATGACCTTTCAAACATATTAGGTTCAGTCAATCTAAATGCAACGATGCTCTTCTCAAAAAGGGTGATTCATTAAATGGAGAATGCGGTTAAAACTTTTCAACCCGGCTTATAGATAAATAAAGGTTTAGCCACTTTAAGTTTAATTACCAGGCCCACTCTATCTCGCTTATTTTGTTAGTAGGCTTCGTTATAAATTCGCCAATTGCCTTGCCAGCATAAACGTTTTTAGATTAGCCGGAAAGTGAAATAAGTATCTTTGCTCACTTAGCAAAAAAACATGGAAACCACTACTCTTAATAAGGCCCCCCTCACTGCCAAGGATTTTGCCACCGACCAGGAAGTGCGGTGGTGCCCCGGTTGCGGCGATTATTCTATATTGGCACAGGTACAAAAGGTGATGCCTACATTAGGCATTCCCCGCGAGCAGATAGCTATTATTTCAGGCATCGGCTGTTCCTCCCGTTTCCCTTACTACATGAATGTGTACGGCATGCACTCTATTCACGGGAGGGCTACGGCTATAGCCAGCGGTTTAAAGGCAGCCCGGCCCGATTTGAGTGTATGGATTGTAACCGGTGATGGCGACGGACTGAGCATTGGAGGCAATCATACCATTCATCTTTTACGCCGCAACTTTAATGTAAATGTGCTGCTGTTCAATAACCAGATTTATGGTTTAACCAAGGGGCAGTACTCGCCTACATCAGAAGAAAATAAAGTAACCAAGAGTACGCCGTTTGGCAGTATCGATCATCCGTTTAACCCAATGGCCCTGGCCCTTGGTGCAGATGCCAGTTTTATTGCCCGCAGCATGGACCGTGATACAAAGCATTTGCAAAGCATGTTACTACGGGCAAACGATCATCACGGAACCTCTTTTTTAGAGATCTATCAGAACTGTAATATTTTTAACGACGGCGCTTTTGAAGCCTTTACCGAAAAAGGTTCAAAGGCCGAAGAGGCATTGTTTTTGGAAAATGGGCAGCCGCTTGTCTTTGGGGCTAATCGTGATAAAGGAATTAAGCTGGATGGTTTTAAGCCGGTTGTAGTAAGCTTAAATGATGGTGCTGCCAGTAGTGATTTATGGGTGCATGATGAAAGTGATTTGTATAAAGCCCAGATACTAACCCGCATGTTTGACGACCCAAGAGTAGAAGGGCATTTACCCCGGCCATTTGGTGTTTTTTACCAGGTGGCCCGCCCTACCTATGAGGAAGTGATGAAAAAGCAAATTGATTATGCGAAGGAAAAAAAGCCTGCTGACTTAAATAAGCTTTTAAGAGGAAATGAAGTTTGGGACATTGTGTAGAAAGCAGACCAAGAGCATTCTATAAACAGAAAAGCCACAATTACTGTGGCTTTTCTGTTTTTCTTTTGAAATACCTTACTGCGTTTTACGCTGCATATCTGCTGTCATTAACTTTCCTTCCAGCACAGTGGCTAATTCTACCACTGCGTCATTGTCCCGCTTGCGGGCCTCTTTAACTTTTGTGGGGAAAATGGAAATGCCGTTGTAAATGCTGTATTGCAACGTAAGTTGGTATTTATGTAAAGTAAAGTCCCAACTGATGGCGTCAAAATCATCTTCCTTATTGGTAAAGAGAATTTTGAGTTCATCGGTTAATATTCCGGCAATCTGGTAAAAGCGTTTCAGGTTGCCGACGCCATCAATTACGGCTTCGGTACAACCAAGAGATGTTCGCAGGGTAAGACTCATATAGCAAGATTTATTGTGTTTCTTTAAGGACGCCGGCCCTATTCTATTTGCTGCACCTGAATAGTAAGCTAAGGTTATGCTTTAAATTTTTTTGCCTTCGGAACTTTGCTGCCGTCTAAAAGCTTTTCTGCACCAACATTCTTACCATTGCTTTCGCAGCCGTATTTAGGAGGAAATACTTTATTCCAAACACTACACGACGGAAGCGTTATGGAAAAGAGGAGTAAAATCAGAAGGGCGCGGAAGGCTTTCATGGTAGCTGTTTTTCTTGACACGATAAATATAAATTTAAATTTTATCGTTTGCAACATTCACGGCGGCAAACCACTTTGCATAGCTCACATAATTACTGGCAATGCGGGCTATTTCGCCCTCCACCTTCTCTGGCGAAATTTCTTTAACCTTTTTACCCGGAACACCGGCGTAAATAGAACCGGCCTCGCAAACGGTACCTTCTAAAATTACTGCTCCTGCCGCTATAATAGTATTGTTATGTACTACGGCATTATCCATTACAATGGCGCCCATCCCAATCAGTACATTATCATGAATGGTACAACCATGTACAATGGCGTTGTGCCCAATGGAAACGTTATTGCCAATTGTCGTTTTCGACCGCTTAAATGTGCAATGAATAACAGCTCCGTCCTGTACATTTACCCTATTCCCTAATATAATAGAATTCACATCGCCCCTGATTACTGTATTGAACCACACACTGCATTCCGTCCCCATTTTCACGTCGCCTACAATTGTGCAATTAGGAGCTATAAAACAAGCTTCGCCCCAGGCCGGAAAGTTATTTTCTACCGGTAAAATCAATGCCATAGGTAATTACAATTTATAACGTTTAAAGTGCGAAGGTATAGACAGCTTATTTATAGGGGAGTAGCTTAACCGGCAACCCATTTCATGATAAGTTGGTTATTGTATGTAAATGGCGAACTGTTTTTCATCGTACCATTCCAGTCTAATCCCCAAAATCCGCGGTTATTTTTGTGTCAATGAATCTTCGCCAGCTTTTTTTGAATCATGTAGCGCAAACATCACCGGCCCCCTTGGCACTGGAAATAATAAAAGCTGAAGCTTGCGAACTGACTGACGTTTCCGGGAAAAAATACATTGACCTTATCGGGGGCATCAGTGTGGCTAACGTTGGGCATCGCCACCCCAGGGTTATAGAAGCCATTAAGCACCAGGCAGATGCTTACCTGCATGTGATGGTATATGGCGAGTTCGTACAAAGTCCACAAGTGCGGTATGCAAAGGCATTGACAACACTTCTACCAGCGTCTCTCAATTCGGTTTATTTTACGAGCTCGGGGGCAGAGGCGGTTGAAGGCGCCATGAAACTGGCTAAACGGGCAACCGGCCGCACAGAAATAGTAGCTTTTAAGAACTCTTATCATGGTTCTACCCAAGGTGCGCTAAGCATTATTGGCGACGAGTATTGGCGGGCGGCTTACCGTCCCTTATTGCCCGATGTACAGCATCTTACGTATAATTCTTTTGAAGAGTTGGAACGAATTACAGAAAGGACCGCCTGCGTTATTGCTGAAACCGTGCAGGCTGAAGCGGGTATTTTACCGCCTCAGGATGGTTGGCTGCAGGCACTGCAAAACCGGTGTAAGGAGGTTGGGGCCTTATTTATTTTAGATGAGATACAGGCCGGCTTTGGGCGTACCGGTAAGCTGTGGGGCTTTGAGCATTTTGATGTGGTGCCCGACGTACTCCTTCTGGGGAAAGCTCTTGGTGGGGGACTGCCTCTGGGTGCTTTTATCGCCGACAGAGAAGTAATGAACCATTTAACCGACAACCCTGTGCTTGGGCATATTACCACTTTTGGCGGTCACCCTTTGTGTTGTGCCGCGGGCTTAGCAGCTTTTACTGCTTTGATAGAAGAAGAAATGGTTGATACTGTTGGCAAAAATGAGCGTCTTTTTAAAAGCCTTTTGCATCATCCGATGATCCGCTCCATAAATTCTTTTGGTTTATGGATGGCTATAGAATTTCAAAATTTTGGCCAATGTAAAGGAGTGATTGACTATTGCATTGAAGGAGGTGTGCTTACCGATTGGTTTCTTTTTAATGCACACAGCCTGCGCATTTCGCCGCCATTGATTATTACAGAAGCAGAAATAAGGCAGGCCTGCAATATTATTTGCGAGGCGCTGCCTATTCGAACTTTGTAAACCTTTTTATTATCTTGGCCGCAAACACCAAAACTATGTTCCGTGAACTCTGCCGGCTCTTTTGTGCCCTCCTTTTCCTTTTTATGAGCCTGCCTTCTTTCTCACAAAAAAAATGGCCGGCCACTTTGTTATGGCGTATCAGTGGCGAGGGGCTAAATAATCCATCGTACCTGTATGGTACAATGCATCTGCAGGATAAACGCCTGTTCCAGTTTGGCGATTCGTTATACTATGCCATGGAGCATACGGAGGGCCTGGCTGTTGAAATTGATTTTAAAGAGTATTTCGATTCTATCATGACCAACTCTTTTCGGGAAGCTGAAAAAGATTTTTTGTTAGAAGGGCAAAAAGTAAAGCTCGATAGAAAAAAACTCAGTAAAACCGGCGATAGCCTGCTGCGTGCATTTGGCATTAATGGTAGTACGGTAAATAAAAAAGAGTTGAAAAAAATTAAGGAGTACCGTATGAACAAACTCCTGCAACAGGGTGAGATGCCAACTATAGTAGACGGGTATTTACTGGGGTTAGCTTTACGGCAGGGCAAGTGGACCGGGGGCATTGAAGATGTAAGCGACCAGTTAAACCTGAGTGATGAATTGGGCGGAGAATTGCGTCCGGAGTCGGTGCTGCAGTCCGACGCAACTTTCAGGCGTTCTATGGAGCAGATGATGGCTATGTATTTAGCGCAGGACTTAGACGGCATAGAAAATAGTATAAATGCCGGGTTTTCAAAAGCAGATAAAGACCTGATTCTTATCAACCGGAATTTAAAAATGGCCTACCGGATGGACAGCCTTTCGCATCAGCGTTCCATGTTGTTTGCTGTAGGCGCCGCTCATTTGCCCGGTGATTCCGGTGTGATATCGTTGCTGAGGGCCCGCGGTTTCACTGTAGAACCTGTGTATTCATCTAAAAAGCTGGCGGGTGATGTTTATGCGGCGGCGCTAAAAGAAATAGAATGGGTTGAAGTCAATGGCGAAGAAAAGGCATACACCATACAAATGCCCGGTAAACCATCGGAACAAAACCTCTTTGGCGAACTGCTGAAGATGAAGACATACTTCGATATTACAACCATGACCTTTTATATGTCGGGAAACGTAACCGGGCCTAACGCAAATGCAGCCGGGCTTGATGATATGATGAAAAATACTTTCAAGAGCATGACGGGCAGCACTGTTGGATTAAAAATAAAAACCTTATCGGACGGAAATAGTTATGGTAAAGAAGCGGTGATGGAAAGTGATATGGGAAGCTACCGGATACGCCTCTATTCAAAAGATAAAACCATATTTATGTTAATGGCCGGATCGCATAAAAAAATGAATGTCGCCTCCGCCGATGTAACTAAATTTTTTGCTTCTTTCGTTGCCGGTAATACAACACCGGTAAAAAAAGAATGGAGTACGCTCACCTCAAACGACAAGGCATTTCTGGTACGCATGCCAGGCAATCCTTCTATAAATACTGCCATTGATAAAAGTATGGATGATAATAAAACCTGGCGGTTTACCTCCTACAACTCAATTGATCCTGAAAAAGGTTTTTACTACCTGGCGCAGGTAAGAGAGCTTCGGGAGGGCTTGTATCTCGAAGGCGATTCCGCCTATTTTGAAATGGCAAAAAAAGATTATGAAGGCGTGGTAGATAAAGTGACCAGGTCGGCCGTAGGCAAATATAAAGGCCTGCCGGTACTGTACCTGGATGGCTATGTGAAAAAAGCTAACGCCAATTACAAAACGGTGCAGGTAATTCGTGGTAACCGGGTATACTCTTTATTAGCCGGTGCGCCAAATGGTGCCAACATGAGCGATGTAGATACCTTTCTTACTTCTCTCTCGTTTTTAGATTATCAACCTGTTGTTTGGCAACCCGCAGGCAGCGAAGGCTTTTCTACATCGGCACCCTCCTTATTTAAAAAGATACCGGCTGACAGCGGTAGTACAAAGAAGTTTTTTTCCGGGCACTATCGCTCTTACAATGACAAAGACGGTGTTTCATATGAGGTGTTTAAAGAGGTTTTCTCACCAACTTATTGGGTGGCCAGCGATACCACTTATTTTGATAGCAGGCTGGCACATTACAAAAACGAAGATGATTCCGTGCTTAAAAAAGAGTGGGTGCAAAATGGCAGCGTGGCAGGCATGGACCTGTTGATAAAAATGCCTGATCACAGCAGCTTAAAAAAAGTAAGATTGCTGGTAAATGCCGACACGCTTTATACCCTGTTTAGCATGATACCAGCGTACGAGTTAACCAATGGGCAGGGCACAAAATTCTTTACTGAATTTCGACTATCCAACGAAGCAGCGCCAACCATTTACAGCAGCAAAGCCACAGAACTGTTGGAAGCTTTAAAAACACGCGATTCCCTACTATTTGCAGATGCCTCCGAGAACGTAGGCATGGTAACCTTTGAGAAGAAAAACCTCCCTGATTTATACAAAAGCCTGTTGCCAACTTATATAGATAGTACTGAATATTACACGGTAAAGCAAAAGCTAATAGATATCATCGCCTCTTTTAATGATAGCAGCGCTGTTGAATTTGTGGCGAAGGAATATCCAAAGCTTAGCGGAAGTGGAGAAAAGAGTAAATACGACCTTCTTACCTTATTGGCAAAGTTAAAAACACCGGCATCGTATCGTGTTTTAAAGAACCTGCTTCTTACCCAGCCGCCGGCTGCCGGGAGTTCAAATCAGTTACAGCTTGCCTTGCAGGATTCCTTTGCACTTACCGCTGCATTATTTCCCGAACTGTTGAAGCAGGCCGGCGACTCACTATTTGCGGAGTCCCTTGTAATCATTACCAACAGGCTTTTAGACAGTGGCCTGGTCGCACAAACTATACTAAGGCAGTACGCAGCAGGATTGCTTGGGGCGGCACGGAAAGATTTCACTTTAATTCAAAAAGGCGCTAAAGAGACCTGGGAGTTTGCAAAGTGGAGTACACTATTGGGATGGCTAAATACGGCTGAGGGTAACTCGTTGCTTCAACAGGCATTATTGCAAAAAGATTTGTACCTGAAGCAGAGTGTTATTATTGCCTTGCTCAAAAACAATTTACCTGTCAGCGCTCTGGAAATAAATAAAGTGGCAGCCGATAAAAGCTGGCGGGGACCTTTTTACGAAAGCCTTAAAGGAGTAGGTAAGCAAAGTCTTATTCCATCCATATATACCACCCAAAAAAGCCTGGCTGAGAGTGAACTCTATAGCCTGTTCAATGATGAGTATGAAGATTTCACATTAAGCTATGTTGGAGAACGGACAGAAGAATATGGCGGCAAAAAAAAGCTGTTTCATTTATTCAAAGTTCGCCTTTCGTATAGCGATGCGAAAACAAAACAAAACTACCTCGCTGTGGCTGGGCCTTATGACGCAGGAACAGGCGAAAGATTGGTGTATAGTGGTGCCTCCGGTTATTATACCGACGAAGAATTCGGGCTTGCAAAAACGGCAAAGCTTCTGAAAGCCTACCTGGCCCAGTTACAAGCAACAGAAAAATAACAATGGCTTTTTATTTTGAAATGTGAGAAACACGCACTTACTTTGTATTTCAAAGTGCTTTTTATGAGCGAACAAAACCAACATCTCGAAGCCTTACAGGATATCCGGCAAATGATGCAACGCTCCAGCCGTTTTATTTCGCTAAGCGGGTTAAGCGGAATAGCTGCCGGCATTTGGG
The DNA here is from genome assembly GCA_035645595.1 of Flavisolibacter sp. GTDB lineage: Bacteria > Bacteroidota > Bacteroidia > Chitinophagales > Chitinophagaceae > Flavisolibacter. The sequence continues at coordinate 17,472 of DASQMG010000001.1, forward strand.
CTTTGGTTGGTGCCTTCTTCGCCTACGACTGGATTACTGAATACTACAATGGTTACAACAGTCGTGGCAACTTTTCCGGGCCCGAATTTGGCCGCTTACAGTGGAAACTTTTTTTATTGGCAGCCGCTGTTTTGGGCCTGGCACTGCTCTCTGCCTTTTACTTTACATGGCAACGTACTAAGAAAACGAAGTCGGCATTATGGAACCATACATCACGGCAGCTAACCATCAATGTTGCTATTCCATTAGCAGCTGGCGGCTTGTATGTACTGGCCATGTTGCAGCATAATGAGTGGCGGTTTATAGTACCGGCATCGTTAGTGTTTTATGGCCTGGCATTGGTAAATGGAAGCAAGTATACGTTAAGCGATATACGCTACCTGGGCTTTTCGGAGATTGTTCTTGGTTTGGCAGCTACACAATTCATTGGCTATGGGCTTTACTTCTGGGCTGTTGGCTTTGGTGTGCTGCATATTATCTATGGCTTTATTATGTGGTGGAAGAATGAACGCAAACCAGCATTAGTGAAGTAAAACAATGGCACTTAACAATCCTATATCAGGCCTTAATAAAATCTTCGACAACCGTATACGGCTGGGTGTAATGAGCAGCCTTATGGTTAATGATGAAATTAGTTTTAATGATCTTAAAGGCTTACTGGAAGTTACCGACGGTAACCTGGCTACGCATTTACAAACGCTGGAAGAAAGTGGTTTTCTGAAAGTGCACAAAGGCTTTATCGGTAGAAAAACCAATACTACTTATTCCATTACCAGGGCGGGAGAAAAAGCGTTCAAGGATCACCTGGGAGGATTGGAAAAGATGATCCAGGGAATAAAATAATTTTTTTTGCATACGTACTTTGAAATACAAAGTGCTTTCTAAATAATAAAATATGATAAAGATTCCTTTTAAAATTTGGGCCGCGGCCAACGCAATGGTGTTCTGCATTTTTGCTATCGCCCTGTTTCCCCTGGGCATTGGGGTAGGCTTTACTGCACTCTTATATTCAGGCATCTTGTCGCTTCCGGCCATCCTTTTGTTATACTGCCTGCTGCGTTTTCTGCAACATGTCAAAGGCCCCGTTTTATTTAGCTGGCTTATACTTTTTCTGGGTGCAACAGCAAGCGCTGTCGTACCCTATTTTTTCTTTCAACTTCTATATAAAGAGTTATCAGGCGAACTGAGTTTTATTCTGCCACTGAGTATAATCAGTGGTTATTCTGCCGTACTGCTTTTTGCTCCTGCGCTGCATTATTTATTTCTAACATTTCAATACCAGGCCGAAAATGAAAACCATTAAACGCCTCCTGCTGCTTTTCATCGCTGCTCTTTTTATCAGCGGCTTAACCGCAATACCTGTTGATGCACAACTCGATTTTATACTAAAGCATTCAGCCATAAAAGCTGGCTATTATCACTGGATAGAAAAAGTGTTACTGGCTTACCGCGAAGTAAACGAAAAGCATCCTTTTCTTTTATATGGCTACGACTGGCTGGCCTTTGCGCACTTCGTTCTCGCGTTTCTTTTCATAGGCCCTTATAAAGATCCTGTCAAAAACATATGGGTGATTCAGTTTGGATTGATTGCCTGTATGTTGGTTATTCCATTTGCCTTCGTGGCAGGGCACTTTCGCGGCATCCCCTTTGGCTGGCGGCTGATCGATTGCTCCTTTGGCGTATTTGGCTTTGCCCTGTTATGGATCATCTACTCAAAAACTAAATCATTAACCACTAAATAAAACAAAATGGAAACGACTGTTCAAACAGTATGGACGAGAAGTAAGTTGCTCATTAAAAGCGTCATCATTGGAGGCATTGTTCTCATCCTTCAGATTCCTACCTATTATGTAACAGCTCTTATTCAGGAAAGGGAAAGCCGGCAAAAAGAAGCTATTACTGAAGTAAGTTCAAAGTGGGCAGGAAGGCAAAACATCATCGGGCCAGTTTTGGTTATTCCCTATTGGGTAACCATAACCGACACCGGCATAGTAAAAAACAGGACAAAACATCTTGCCTATTTTTTACCCGACAGCTTAACTATAAATGCCAATGTAATTCCGCAGGAAAAATACCGCGGTATTTATAAGGTGATGTTGTACACGGCAGGCTTAAAAATAGCCGGTAATTTCTCGGCAATACAGCCTCAAAAGCTTGGCATAACACCAGAGGATATGATCTGGGCAGAAGCTTACATGCAAATGAATACAACCGACAACCGGGGCCTGAATGATGAAATAACGCTGAAAATAAATGACAGCACTTTATTGCTTTCACCGCATGGGATGGCCGGTGCGGGCCGTGATGGATTGAAGGCGGCATTTCCTTCATTGGCTGCACAACTAAGCCAGCCCTTGAACTTCTCCGCCAGCTTCAGCATCAACGGCTCAGAGCAATTACTGTTTACACCAACAGGCCGTTCTACTACCGTAAACCTTACATCAGGCTGGCCGCACCCAAGTTTTACGGGCAACAGTTTACCGCAAACCACTAAAGTAAACGATACGGGCTTTGTTGCTACCTGGAAGAGTATGGGCTTTAAACAAAGTTTTCCGCAGCAATGGAAAGATGACGCTTACAACCTGCATACTTATTCTGCTGCAGGCAGTATTTCCAGCTCCGCTTTTGGTGCCGACCTGTTTGTACCGGTAAGCGGCTATCAAAAAACAATGCGCTCGGTAAAATATTCGTTTTTGTGCCTGGCCCTAACCTTTGCGGCCTTCTTTCTAATTGAAACAACGAATAAAAAATCAGCACATCCTTTTCATTATGGATTGATCGGGCTGGCGCTGATTCTTTTTTACACATTACTGTTATCCGTATCGGAATACATTGGCTTTAACCCGGCTTATGTTATCGCATCTGCCTGCACCATTGGTTTGATAGGCTGGTTTGCAAAAGACGTTCTTACCTCGGGTAAACTTGCCGTGTTGCTTTCTACCATTCTTATGTTGCTGTATGGCTATGTATTTACCATTCTCCAGTTACAGGATTACTCCCTGTTGTTAGGCAGCTTCGGCTTGTTTATTACGCTTGCTGTTATCATGCGGTTTTCGAAAAAAATTCAGTGGTAAATAAATGAGGTTGTATGAAAATTAAAATGAATCAGGGCCTGAAGCATTGCATAAAGCATGTTAGCTATACCGGTGGTAGGAAAAAGGTTAAGCCGCTTTGGAACTTTCTGATTAAAACCCGGGGGCGCGATAAAATGTTCCCCTTGCTGGAAAATCTCTTATTGAAGGTGCAGAGTAAAGGCGACGCCTTACTCTTCCCTGCAATTGCATAAATTAATGGAGCAAAACACAATCAAACAATGGAGAACAACATAAACAAAGGCAAGCCTTTTTCCTGGAAAGAACGATACAATAGTTTCGGCTATGCGGGGCAAGGTATCAAAGCCCTGTTTCGTACTGAACATAATGCATGGCTACATACAGTTATTGCCGTAGCAGTACTGATAGCTGCTGTTATTTTAAAAGTCAGCAGAACGGAAGCCATTGTTTTAGTATCAACTATCGCCTTTGTATTTGTAACAGAAGTTCTTAACACGGCCATTGAAAAACTGGCCGACTTTATCTCTCCTCAAAAGCATCCGCAAATAGGCCTTGTAAAAGACCTGGCTGCAGCAGCAGTGTTAATTGCGGCAATCAGTGCTGTAGTAATCGGGGCTATAATTTTTCTTCCTAAATTTTTATAAAATGATTAAAACACTTCAAACCAATTTTTTACTTCGCCAGCTTTATTTTAATAAACCAGAAATAGAAAGGCTCTTAATGCTGTCCTCTTTATTCAGCGTAAGCTTAACCATAGCCAGAATTCTTTATACAGGTGAATGGATGTTTGCCTGGCTTAGCTGGAATTTATTTTTAGCAGTTGTACCGTATCTTATAACTCGTTTTGCTATGCGTAATCCATCATGGATAGAGAATAACTTCAGGTTCGCTGCGCTCTTTGTTACATGGCTCCTTTTTATCCCAAATGCTTTTTACATCATTACCGATTTGTTTCATTTAGAGATGAGAGTTGGCGTACCACTTTGGTTTGACTTAGCCTTAATTTTTTCTTTTGCCTGGAATGGAATCCTGCTTGGTGTACTATCGGTACGGCAAATGGAAAAGATGGTTCAGCTAAAGTTTCCGATGATTACGGAACTCCAGTTTGCTGTGCCTATCATGTTACTAAACGCCTTTGGCATTTATATTGGCCGTTACCTGCGGTATAATACATGGGACGTGATTGCGGCCCCTTTCCAATTGACAAAGGATATAGTTTATCTGCTCCTTCACCCGGTGCAACATCGCTTTGACTGGAGCATGATCATTTGCTATGCTGTTTTTATGACGCTGATCTATTTGGCCATAAAGAGGATGAGCAGGGCACTTTGGTAAGACCGGATTTCTTATTGGATCCAGGTGTGAAGGTCCAACTTTATTAACCGCTGATTGCTTACTGCTATGAGTTTCTTTGCCTAAATCTATAATTCCTTCACCAGTTTATCAACAAACACTTTGCTCATAGCAGTTATGTTGGCATCATACTGGCCAAGATACTCAGAGGTGGCTTTCTTCCAGGATTTAAAGTAGCCCAGGTTCATTTTATCATTAGGGTACGGCACGGTAATGACACCTTGCTTGGCAGTAGTACTACCTTCTCCCAAAAGTTTATACCGCACTATCATGTCAGTGCTTTTCCCCTGGATGGACACATTATCCCAGCCAACTAAAAGCAGTATCATGTGTCCTTTATCATCGAAAGAAAATTCAGTTGGTATCTGGTCAATGGAAAGCTCCAGCTTTTGTGCCTGCAACTTTTGCATCAAGCCTTTGTTGGCCAGGCTTGTTACTGTTGAGGTAAAATTGGTAACAGGAATCTGCGGGTTTAGCTTGCAGATATTGCGGTAGGTTATTCCTATATAAACAATAAGTGGCAATACGCTTGTTTTGGTTTCAGAGTTAGAGAGGGCAGCCCCGTTAGCAGTAAGAGTCGATGTAATGGTGATCTGTTCACTAGGCCTTTTCTTTTGCACCCGTTTATCACCATATACTTTAGCCACCTCTGCATCCAGCTTTTTTGCTGTAAGACAACTGGTAAGTAAAAGGGAACAAAGAATAATTGTTGAAAGGGCAGTAAAGCAGGAAGAACAGTTGAAAGTTTTCTTAAGGGTAATCATAGCAGTGTTTTGTTGGTGTTTGTTGTACCAGGGCGCTAAAGTAGCTGTTTAAGATTGCGATGCAAGTTTTTATAGTTATAGTCTACTGTAGCAGGATAGAATCAAACCTGATTATCTCTTACCGGCGATGTTTCCAGCCATACCATCTAAATGTTTACACTGGTTTTGCGGTGGCTTCAGTCCATTAACAGAACACTAACCCAAGGGTTTCTATACTTAAATGGCTAAACAATGAAACCGCTGGTGCGCAACACTATTACAGGAGCCGGTACGATTTCTGTTTTACTAATATTCTCCCGGCCTGTAAACCTTCTCCTTATTCTTCTCTACATCCTCTCTGTAAAAAAATACATCCCTTAATCTTCCATTGATATATAATTCTGCCTGGTCGTTAAAATGTTTTGAGGCAGGATTAAAAGACTGCCCCCCGGGTACAACTGCTTTTGCTTTTATCTTATCGCCAAATTCTACTGCGGCTACAAAACTGTTGCCTGCGTAACCATACCCTTTGCTTGTTTTATACCAGGCGGGTTCAAAAGAGGGAAGCGAACCAAAAAAAGCGGATGCCAGCCCTACCGGGATACTTGGTTTTTTATCATCGAAGTTTTCTCCTTTTACTGTGCGCTGGTAGCGATTAATCTCTCCCCACGGCACCTGCCATGTACCATACGCTTTTTGAAGGCTGGTTACTGTTTCATTTAAATATGCCAACAGTTTTTGTGGAGGCGTATGTCGCATTAAGGTGGATATCCATTCAGTTTGACGGCCTGCGTTGTCATCGCTTAATTGGCCCCCCTCTTTTTGAATGAAATAGTAGGCCCATTCGGTAGCAAGTGTTGTAGCCACAGATGCAATGCCTGACCTTCTATCCCAGCGCTGCAACAATTCAACAGGTTCCTTTAACTGTTGTTTTAAAGGGTTGTTTATTGGTAAGTTTTTATAGGCATTCAATAGCGGTGGCAGCAAAGTATCAAAAGCAGGTAGGTAGTGGCTGTAACCGAGTGCTATCATTTTATCAAGTGTATAAGACGCTTCTTTTCCCAATTCTTTTATAGCCAACAGCGATCTGAAGTTTTCGCCTTCCGGTGCCAGATATTTTGGGTAAGATTTACTGTTTAGTGTATTGGGGCCGCAGGCAGAAAAGGGAGTGGAGTTACAGTTTTGAATAAACCCCTGTGCAGGGTTTTCGATGTGTACAATTTCAGATAAAGTATGCTGCCCTTTCCAGGCTGTTTTAGAGGTGCTTCCATCAACTGGTTGCGTCCAGTTATACAAAGTATCTCTTTTTGGAATAAAGTTACCGTGCCAGTAGGCAATGTTTCCGCTTTTGTCTGCATACATGGTATTGGTAGTGGCATTGGCAAACAATTGCATTGTTTTTTTAAATTCATCTAACCCTTCTGATTTGGTTCGCTGCCAGCTCTGATGTAAACCTTTTAAAGAGGGTGGCAAAATTTTAAGGCTTAACAGTTTACCGTTTTTAGACCGGCCAACCACCGGGCCATGATGGGTGTAATAAGCGGTAATTAAGCGTTCGCCCTTCGCCCTGTCTTTGGAGAATTTAATTACTATTTGTTTTTGTGACGCTGGCTTCATCACTCCATCAAACACTGTATAAAATTTCTTGTCTTTTTCAACCAGGACATCTTCATACAAATCAGCTGCATCGGCCATAGACGATGTATGCATCCACCCGCAACTTTCATTAAATCCCTGGTATATAAAGAACTGTCCCCAGGTAATAGCACCATAAGCATTCAAACCCTCTTTACTCACCATCTGTGCCTCCATTCTAAAGTCAAAACTTACATGCGGGTTAATATAGAGCAAGGCTTTTTTATTTACAGTTTTTGCAGGGGCAATGGCAAATGCATTAGAGCCTTTTAGATTTGCTTCGTTATTCACTGAATTTAATGAAGTAGTTGCAGGCATTGGATACATACGTTGAAGATCTGCTGCATGTAAACCACCTGTTTTTAACGATACATAAGCCCCATCAGTAAAAAGCAGCGGGTACCAGGGTTCAAAATGAGTCAGCAGCAAGGGCTTGCTTTCAGGATTCTTATAGAGGTAGTAATTCACTCCATCTGCAAAAGCATGAAGCAGCTTCTTTAATGGGGGCGGGCTTTCATTATACTCCTTTATAGCTATTGAGGTATCGCAAATAAGTTGTGTAAGCAGGTCGTTGTATAAGGCATTCTCCCCATCCATCTCCGCGCTACGGCCTAACTTCTCAATGTAGGCTCTTTCTACTTTTTCAAAGTTCTCTTCACACTGTGCATACATCAATCCAAAAACAGCATCCGCATCTGTTTCGCCGTAAATGTGTGGTATGCCCCAGGTATCCCGTATGATGGTAACCCTTGCTGCCTGCTCTTCATATTTTTTTAGTTGTGTATTACTGACTTTTTGTTCTGAGCAGGCAAAGATGAAAATAACCGGAAGTAAAAGCAGTGGGCGCATGGCGTGGTGAATGTATTTCTAAGATAGACATTCGGTGGTGTATTTATAGTTCAAGAACCAGGGCCACTTTTTTGAAGATACACAATATGTGATAACCCCTAATCTTACATGTTGTGTCGGTTTTGCCTCTTTGGCTGTACTACAACCAACACCTTAACCACGAATAACGGGACGTTCCCAGGCCTCCCCGTTACCAGCAGCCCGACAATTTCCGGAACTACATATCTGTAAAAATTGTATTTTAATAGCGCCATCTCACTTATTCATTCCAAAACCACTCCTTTATGACAGCTTCCAAAACTGCCCTGCCTGATATGGAACCGCAACCTGTTAGTGCAGATGTGTCTGCTAAAGAATTTCTTTTTCCGCCACGCCTGCCATCGCTTGACGTATTACGGGGCATAGCTGTTTTGCTAGGCATGTTGGTTAGTGTGTGGGTTTTTGGCGGGTTTAGCCAAAACGATCAAAACGGTCTACTCCTTTCTTCAAAAGGTTTCAACTATCGCTTATTCGGCACCATAGATATTTTGTTTGATGGTAAAATGCGGGCCCTTATTGCTATTGTTTTTGGGGCGGGCATATTACTGTTTTTGTCTAAGGAGACTAAAGAGGGAGAACCGGGAACCCATGATCTTTTTATCAGGCGGCAAATGTGGCTGATACTCTTTGGTATCGTAAATGGCCTGCTGTTTCTCTGGACGCAGGATGTACTTTTTCATCTGGGCGTCATGGGCATTTTACTATTCCCGTTTACAAGATTACCTGCAAGAGGGCTATTGATTGCTGCTACAATTGCTACCCTGATTTATAGTGGTAAAAACTACTGGAGCTATGCCGATGACCGAAAAGCTTACAGTAAATATGTGGCGGTAACAAAGGCCGAAGAAAAAATAAAGAACGATTCAATCAGCAAGGCAAGGACTATTACGGCAGCCGGAATAAAAGATTCGACGGTCAAAAAAGATACGCTTACTAAAAAGCAGGCAGACGAAAAGGGGGCCTGGGAAGGTATTGTTGGCGGTATGAAGTACGATCCTAAAAAAGATGATGGCGAGAATAAGGCTATGCGGGCAACATCGTATGGAAGTATTTATGATCACCGTATGCCGGCCTTGCAGGCAAGGGAAGCACAATGGACCTATCAATTTGGTATTTGGGATTTTGGCAGTATGATCCTTCTGGGCATGGCCTTGTTTAAGCTCCGTTTTTTTACAGCCGGCTTCTCCCGTAAACGGTATTTATTAATCGGCCTTGTTGGTATCACGGCCGGAATTTTATTGGGCTGGTATCGCCTGCACCATCATCAGCATACTTTGCAGGACTATGCTAAATACATAAATAGCCACTACCTGCCACACACCTTTTTCTTTCCATTTGAAAGAGCTTTTGCTGCAATAGGCTATGCCAGTCTTGTTGTTTTTTTAATCGATGCAGGAATAGGCAAGTTGCTATGGCGTGGCTTTGCCAATGTAGGCCGCCTGGCTCTTACCAATTACTTGGCCCAAAGCCTTATCTGTACATTATTCTTTACCGGTGTTGGCGCCGGTTATTTTGGAAGGCTTACACAAGTACAGCTTTACTTATTTGTGATGGAATTATTTATAGTGCAGGTGATATTCAGTTCGCTTTGGTTTAAACTATATGATACGGGCCCTGCCGAATGGCTCTGGAGAAGCCTGGTTTACTGGAAACGCCTCCCCTTTAAAAAGAAAAAACGGCAATCATTAGAAACTGCACTGCCAACCATTTTTTAATACTTTATACCTAATCGTTATGGATTCTAAAACGCCTTCAATATATTCTGGAGAAGCCCTTT
>DASQMG010000002.1:0-16843 GCA_035645595.1 Flavisolibacter sp.
GCATTATAAACTGCAGCAGCAGCGGAACGTTCTTCTGCACGAATGCTATTTTGCTTCATTTTCCAACATTGGTCAACAACCTGGCGGCACCATTCGGCACTTTTTTGAACACGGATTGGGCTATTATCTACCAACACAAAAACAGGATTGGTATGAGCGCTGGGGAATACTCTTAAAGCCACCCAACTGGATTGTTTTAGCAAGTATTGAAAATTGACATTGTTCCAGGTACCATCTGCTGTAACCTCGGTTGTATCAACGGCAATACCATTTACGACCAACTCTACCCTTATCTTTCTCCCTTTTCCTATACGGGATCTTTCAATATTCCAGTAAGGCTGGCGATCCAAAGGCCGTTGCGCAATAATAGCACCCTCTTCATCCTGGTGCTCGGGTAATAATGCCGCCACCTTTGCAAAAATTTTTAGTGTTCCTTCTTTTTCAATTTTCAGCTCACTATCTTTTGTACCTGCTTCCAGGCCATTCACGGAAAAATCAATGATGTGTGCACTGCCCTCCGACACATAGCTTCTTCCGTTTTTCAGTGCTGCTATATAGTCGTCATAATTCAGCTTTCTACCTGTTTTAAAGTAAGTTCGGGCTACACCAACACGCTCATCATAGATGCACGGAAAATCTGTTTCTCCGCTAAGCCGCGGCCGAAAGCCACAGTTAAGTGTATGATACCACATATTCAATTCCCAGGGAGCCGGTGTGTCACCTGCACTATAAAAATCTACCAGGTTTTCGGTAACAGTTACTATGTATTCATTGGCGCCAATGCCATCCATTTTTGGCAATTCATAATTAGGCAGGGGTAGTACCTTCTCGTTTACCGGCTGTAATCCCCAACCCGAGTGCGCATACCCGGTTATGGCTTCCTGCTTTTTTGCCCATTGCAATACAGGCATGGTCCAGGCTGGCCAGTCTTCAATGCTTTTAGTTCCCGGGTAGTCATCTTCTTTCATTTGCAACAACACCAAATGACCAGCATGAGAAGAAGGGAAGCCTGAGACTTCCACATCATAGCGCATGATGTTTTTTTGAGTAGTCAACGGACTAATACCGCCTGTAAAAAATTGTTTCTGGTGATACCAGCCCGGGCCCCATGATAGCACCGAGGCGATGTGCAGATCTTCCCCAATTACCTGCCGCCACATGTCTACCGGTTTTACACCTTCCTCCGGACTTTCATAATGACTGCATCCTGCGGCGTGTAAATGATGGTCGGCGCTGTACCATCCCAGCTTTGCCATGTTCACCCAACGTTTGAGTTGGTAACTAACTTCTATAGAAGACACTCCACCCGGAACAATCAATTCTTTTGTTTGCAACAGGTATTCTGGACCTCTTGTAAAACGCACCCTGTATTTGCCCGGTGGCAATAAAACATGCTCCCCATTTGAGCGATAAATTTGTGGCTGAAAGAAAAAGTCGGGATAGGTATCATAAGCCGCTACTCTTCTTGACGGCAGTGGATAAATGCCTGTTAATCGTTGCGGAACACGATAACCTGCTGATGGCAGAGAACTTTGCCAATATTCTGATTGTGCGGTGGTAAAACGATAATCAACAGGAACCTTGCTGGTTCCTTTCACCGAATCGTTAATGATGCGCTCAATGCCATCGGTAATAACAAAGGAGGCCATAACAGGCGATCCATCTTCATCCTTTACATGCAGTACCACTTTTACCGATGTACGTATGTCAAATAAAACAGGAAGGGTATTGCGAAAGCCAATGTCCTGCGATCCCTGGCCAATATTAAAACCAATTTCAGCTTCCCGTTTCCCGGCATCTTTGCTGTACACTTGCACTACCGCATACTCTAAGAGAAGGCCAGATAAAGCCGGCAAAAGAGGGCGGTTCTGATACATTTGAATTTCTAAAAACCGGCTGGCAACCTGGCCTTCGGAAAGCAAATGTTTTTGGATAGCACGGGGCTGAAAAGTAGAAATATGCAGCGCCGGTGCTGCAGCAGGACTTTCTGCTTTTAACGCCGCTGTTACACCTGCTTCATTATGCACCTTCACCAAAAAACTCGTCCAGCCATTTTGCATCAGTGTTGCTGCAGCAGGGCCCCGTGCAACTTTCACTCTGGCTTCGGGATTAATATTGATCATAGCAAGGCAATAAGGGTCAAGGATATGCTGTATGGCTTCAACAGTTGCAGGTGTTAGCAGACCGTTCGATAATTGCTCCAGGCGCTTTTCATCTTCTTTAGATAATGAGCTTCCTAAAAAAGACATGGCTTCCTTCAAACGTATAGCTTGTGCAAGTAAAGGCTGTGGCTCTACGCCGTTAATTATTGGAAGAGAAGAAGCAGTTGGGTGGTGCGCATGTTGCGCAGAGGCAACAACACAAATAGCTAAAGAAATCAAACTAAAGAGGAAGAATGTTTTTTTCAGCATGAGCAGATGATTGACTAGCAACATTTATTTAACCTGTTTGGGTTTTGCCTAATACCCTTTTCAAAATAATTGCGACGGCACTGTCTACAGGTGCACTGCTTCGCAACGCTTATTCACGCGAAGCAGCAAAGGATCAAAGAATACATTGCTTTTTCCACAACCCATCTTAAAATGGTATAAGGCTATTTTTGTTTTTCCAAACTCTCTATTATCTTTTCTTACAGCAGAAGACTCTTTCTATTCCCGTTTTTAATGCAGGAAGGCAGAGTGTTCCCTTTTAAGAAATATTCGTAAGGGGGATTTTCAGTTTATGGACAAGCGCTGCCAGTGAAATCCTAAACAGCCTCATTATAATTGATCCTTTAAACACCGGAAGTCTTAAACGTTACATTTTCTAATCCATATTGTTTAATGATATCAGCAGGAACGCCTTCCCATTTATTTGGGCGGTTACCCACATAGCCAAGATCTTCTACACCCATCTTGCTGGTAAAAAAACCTGTTGCTGTAAGGCTCCGCATACGATCAAAGAAAGCAACGCCTTGCTTCATTTCGGGGACTGCTTTTGCTGGGTAGGCAATGTCGTCTACCATCGCTGTTTGCTCTTGTTTTGTACAATCAACAAAAGAGTTGTTATACCGCTTTAAACATTGCATATTTAACCAACGAAGTCCTCCCCTCATAGGTATTTGGTGCTCCGGCTTGTCTTTTACAATAAACTCAATAAAGTCCGGCACTTTCGCATCTGATGCACTTCCAGAGCGATCATCTTTTGGAATTATGATATCACCCAATACAGTTATTGTCGCCATTTCATGTGGCGTGAAAAAAGTTTCAGCGTTTAACTTCTTATCTCTTTCTGCTTCTATAGGTTGCCTGTCTGCATCGGCTTCCTTATCCACAACCGCAACCTTGTTGCCTTCTTTATCTTTTGGCTTACAACCATCAAGCAACAAGGTGGCCGAAAGTGTAGTGATACCAATTGCTTTTAAGGATTCGCGTCTGTTCATAAAAAGTAGTTAGAAAAGATCCGTTAAATGTTGTGTTTGCTTTTTTGATCCAAAATATATTCTGCTGTTCTCATTGATAACGCTAGGATGGTCCATGTTGCATTCTTATCAGATTGTTGTACCGTAGGTGCGCCATCTACCACAAAAAGGTTTTTGCAATCATGCGCCTGGCACCACTTATTCAGTACTGATTTTTGTTTTTCATTACCCATACGTGCAGTACCTACTTCGTGTATAATACGACCAGGCGCTTCCAGTCCCCACATGTCTTCTGGTCCATGAGGGGTCGATGTTGGAATGGCGCCCATTTCGTGTATGATGCGGGTAAAAGTTTCCTGCATGTGCCTTGCCTGGTTGATCTCATCGCTGGTCCATTTGTAATGAAAGCGCAAAACAGGAATGCCGTACTTATCAACCACATTCGGATCTATTTCGCAATAGTTATCTATTCTTGCCATACCTACTCCCCGGCCTGCCATGCCAAAGGTGGTTCCATAAAAACGGCGGTAATCATCTTTAAGCGAAGCACCATAACCACCGCCTTCTTTTATCTTACCATCGCGTGTGGGAACAGTGCCATTTAACTTTGGTACAATACCACCAAAACCATAACCCGGCATTCCCATACCGCCGCCAAATTCAATATGGTATCCTCGTGGAAAATCGAGCTTTCTATTATCCTCCATCCATGGCCCGTAAATATTAATGCTCCCTGCGGCGTCCTCATTAAACCGTTTGCGGTCCATAAGTTGGGGTAGCATACCAGATTGCGAGGAGCCCGTAGAGTCTTGTAAATATTTGCCTACTAAACCGCTGCTATTGCCTACCCCATTTGGATAGAATCCTGATTTTGAATTGAGCATGATGCGCGCTGTTTCACAGGAGCTGGCGCCTAATACAACAGTCTTAGCTTTTACTTCGTACTCTTGCAACGTCTCCCTGTCAACATAAGACACACCGGTAGCCAGGCCGTTTTTGGCTGTTAAAACTTCCCGCACCATCGCATTGGAAATGAGGTCCATGTTGCCGGTTTTCAGGGCAGGAATAACCAAACAGGAAGAAGCGGAAAAATCAGCATAAACTTTACAGCTTCTGCCACATTGATTGCAAAAAAAGCAAGCACCCCTGTCTTTATTACCAGGCAGTTGCTCGGTTAATACAGAGCCTCTTCCCGGAATCACTTTCACACCAGCTTTTGCAGCACCTTTCATTATAAAAAGCTCTGGCAGGCGTGGCTTTGGTGGGGGAAGAAAAATGCCATCGGGTTCATTTTCCAATCCTTCCACTGTGCCATATAAACCAAGCAGCCGATCTACTTTATCGTAGTAAGGCTTTACTTCATTATAGGTGATTGGCCAGCGTTCGCTTATGCCATCATCGGGTTGAAAATCTTTTGGTCCAAAACGTAACGAAATTCTTCCCCAATGGTTCGTGCGGCCGCCAGTCATCCTGGAACGGTACCAATCAAATTCGGTATTATTTTTTTTTGTGTAGGGCTCACCATCAATTTCCCATCCACCAAAAGCAGCGTCAAAATCGCCACCGGCTCTTTCCTTTGTGGCCGCTCCTCTACGCGGGGATTCATAAGTGAACTTTAATTGGGCAGAATGTTTTGCGGGATCGAAGTAAGGACCTGCTTCCAGCATCAACACTTTCGCCCCTGCATTGGCTAATACGTATCCTGCCATACCACCGCCGGCTCCCGAACCTACAATGACGACATCATATTCTTTTGCTGATTTTTTTATTTGTATATCTCCCATAGCAAATCGTTAGTAAATAATTTTAAAAACTATTAAATGGTTTGATGAAAACAGTATACATGCCGATGAACCCGATCTTATAAATAAGTACCTGAAGCCTGTCTTTCGTTGTTAAAACCTATCCGTTTTTTGGTTGCTTACGTTGGTATTTTTTAGTCTATCCCGGTAAGGGCTTTATCAATACTTCTTTAAAATAAACGATACTCTTCGGGTCATGGCCTTGCAGTGCGAATGTGCCGGCGCTTAAACGTTTTTCGGCTCTGCCGGCAGTTGTTTCTATGCCTTCAGGTTCGGTATAATCAACCACTGTTTTATCATTAATCTTTATAGTGACCCTTTTCCCCTGAACTCTAATAGATTCTGTGTACCACTCGTTATCTTTCACATATACTTCTTTCACATCTTCAATGGCATACAGGCTGCCTGTTCTTCGCCAATCGGTATGTGAGTTGTTTACCTGCACTTCGTAGCCTTTTGTGGGCCAGCCGTTTTCAAGGTAAGCTGTATGAAAAAAAATTCCGGAGTTGGAACCGGGAGTTGTCATTACCCGAACCTTCAATTCAAAGTTTTTAAACTGATGGTTCATAACAGGTCCCTCGTAAAACAAATGAGCTCTTGGTCCGTGCACCACTATAGTTCCGTTTTCTACCGTGAAAGTGGATGGGTTTTCGCTGGCCTTCCAACCGTTCAATGATTTGCCATCAAAAAGTGGAATCCATTCTTCTGTGTTACTAATTTTTTTTGAAGAAGAACAAGAGGTTAAAAGGGCAACAATAGAAAAGAAGATAAAGTGTTTCATGAAAATATAATTACTTGAAAAAGCAGGAAGAAATTGTTTCATTGCAAGGAAGTGAGAAGCAAATAATCATTTCTTTCGGCTGCCCGGATAGTTTAAAATTTTTAAAATTACGAAGCAGTCATTTCTACCGCCTGTTCCATAAACGCATAACAGATCATGTGACAAATGCCCATGTGTGCATCCTCTACACGGCCATAATGTGTAGAGTCAATAGCAATTACCATATCTGCCAACTCTGCCAGCTTTCCACGTTTACCTCCTACTAAAGCAACCGTATATAACCCGTGTTTTTTACCCCATTCAACGGCGGCTACAAGGTTTGGAGAACTTCCACTGACGCTCATAGTAAACAAAATATCTCCCTCATCAGCGAAGTTGTTTAACTGCCTTGAAAACACTTCATCAAAATGATAGTCATTCCCCAATGCTGTCATCCACGGTGTGTTATCATTAAGCGATAAACAACGAAATGGTTTTGGCAAAGCATCGGAAGCTCCCTTGCCGAGATCAGTTACAAAATGTGAAGCATTTGCTCCACTGCCGCCGTTCCCAAAAACAAATATTTTACGGTCTTCTTTCCATGCGATGCTAAATAGTTGAATTAACTCCGTAACCTGGTTTAGAGCAATAGCATCCAGCGCTTCTTTATGTGCATTTAGGTACTGTGATAAATAGGCTTCCATTATTTTATAAATTTTGAATAGTTTGACTACATAAAACCAAGCAACCGACAGGAACCGCTTTTTCTTTAAGCTGCGTCAACTTTACCGGAGGGCCGGGAACAAACGCTTTCATTAAATAGCCTTGTAATTTTTCTGCAATACTGTTTTGCAGCGGTTCTCCCAGGAAGGATAATCCTCCTCCAAGCACTACTACTTCGGGATGCAAAAGATGAACGGCATGTGATAGGCCGAAGGCCAGGTCATCTGTTGTTTGTTCAAAGATCAATCGGGCAATGGAATCGGCCGCTTTAAGAGCATCGATTAAAAAAGCAGCTTCCGAAGAACTTGTTTCCCCCACCAGCTTCGCTAAGATTCCCGCAGGATTTGCAGCAACAGCGGCTCTTATTTTTTCATTTACCGCCCACCCCGAACACAGGTCTTGTAAGGTAGTGCCTTCCCTGTCCATTTGTATGTGGCCTATCTCCACTTCGCCCGGTACAGCGCCATGATATATTTTACCGTTGACTACAAGCCCGCCACCAACGCCACTCCCTAAAGTAACATAAAGAACATTTTGGAAGTGCTGGCCGGCACCATGCGTTGCTTCTCCAAGGGCTGCAACATTCGCATCGTTTTCAATAAAAGCAGGAACTTTTAAAATGGCTGTTAGCCAATCTTTTATGGCAAAGCCTGACCAGCCTTCGATATGGAAGGAGGTTTCAATTTGACCCGTAATTGGGTTCACCGGACCACCAAAACCTACACCGATACCTGCAATCTCTTCAAACGCATATTCTTTCAAAGTTGTTTCAATGGTGTTCCTAATACCTAGGGCGCCTTCTTCTTTGTTAACTTTAAACCGGTGTGTTGAAAGCAAGGTACCATCAGCATATCCACAAACAATTTGAAGCTTAGTTCCACCAATCTCAATACCTAATAATTTTTTTTTCTGCAATGCTTTTTTCTTTTGATACAAAAGATAAATCTGAATAGAATTCAAGTCCTGATTTATTTTCGGAGCTAGCTACAAGATGAATCAAACGTCTTGGCTTCCTGCTAAGCGTCATTCGAGCGCATAGACCTTCGGTGTACCGAAGGTTTGAATTCCTTAATTCCGTTCACCTCCCAAGTTAATATCAAACCCTTTCACATAGCACATAGCTACATTAAAAATATTAGCCTTTTATTACTCATTAATAATCAATCACCTTTCTCAAATCTTCCGCTAAAAAGTTCGAACCAGCGCCAGTCCTGTGCACTATATAGCTGCACTGTTTGGAGATTCCACTGTAAAAGATCACTCTATTTCGCTTCCAATTGACCACCCTAAGTTGTATGTGTAAGGAAGGCATGCGGAGTTGTTTACGGTTGTTCTAAGTTAGTTTTTAATCAGTTGTTTCCATTTGTTTTTTTCTACCTGCGTCTTAATGATTCTCCTTTGAGTTCGACTTTCTGGCATTGCTTCGGCTAGGTCTATCTAGTGTAATAGTTTTGGAAAACAACTATGATGGATTTTATGTGCTTTTCACAAATTGTTTAATTGGCTGAATACACCGCATGCAATTTAAGATACCCATGTGGCAGCCTATGCCACTGACAGCCCTATTTCACCAAATAAAAAATAGCGTTTACAACAACCCGGTAATAGTACTTGCGCTTTCTTTTATACTTTACATAAGGTTCCTAACTTGCCACTGGCTGTCGCTCAGACTAGTTAAATAAATCATCATATAACCTGCATTAGTAGGTATTTACAAGTTATCGACCTCACCCACCCCTAAGCACAGCCATTCTTTCTGATGCCCTACACAAAACTCATTTCAAAATCTAAACCGGCTCTAACATATCAGTACAATAGTTTTAAGTGCGGTAACTCAATATTGTTATTTATCCGGTGCTACTATAACCAGGCCTGCTTGACAAAAACGGTTGTGCTTTCCCAACGTCCAAAAGCATAGTACCCAGCAGATTTTAGGGAATATTTCTGCTGGCTGTCATTAAAAAGCAAACTAAGAATTTTTTTAAAATTGTATTATCAAAATGTTAAAAAAATTGTGAATTAAGTTAAAAAAGGTTCCTAATTTCAAATCTTAAAGTTCAAGATGTTTACATCTTTGACTTGCCTAGAACTCACTTATTAGCTACACTCCCTACTGCAGACAATGAGTACACAAAAACAATTTCCGATTCATAGAAATATTGACAAAACGTATTTTAATAAATAAACGTGATATATAAGGCATTATTAAGCCAGGTTATATGAGTAAAGGTGCTTTCGATTTATTGCTGCATTAGTAAAACGTCCGTACATTTTTTTGATTGTTATTGTTTACTCTATTGTAGCAGCTATTCTGCTCAATACGGTTCGGAAAGTTGTGTTGTCCGCTTAAGAAATACTTCACTTTTAAACGTTTGGTAATGAATAAAAAATTTACAAAACGATTTATACGCCCCCCCTGCTTCTATTTTACTTCGTGAAATCAACGTATACATTTTCAACCACAACATTTTGAAATTTGAATAACTAATTACTATGATTGATTGTCTTATGAAATGGGAAAAATCGTTTCTTGAGTTTGGCTGTGTGGCTTATAAGCCCAAAAAGATTGCCTTTCTTTTGATTGTTTTTTTCAGTGCTCTTTCTACAAATCTTTTAGCACAACAGAGAACCATAACTGGCCGGGTTACTACCGGTGACACAGCCCTTGCAAATGTTACTATACAAGTAAAAGGAACCGCCACCGGTACACAAACTGATGCAGATGGACGTTTTACCATCACTGCACCTGGCAATGCAACACTTGTCCTTAGCTCTGTAGGCTTTGGCAACCAGGAGGTAAAGGTGAATAATCGCTCTACCATTGAAGTGCAAATGCAAGGATCCTCCCAGGCCTTAAATGAAGTAGTGGTAGTTGGCTACGGTACCCAGCGAAAAGTAACTGTTACTGGCGCCGTGACGGCTGTCAAGGGCACCGAGCTGGATAAATCACCAACCATGAATCTTTCGAATTCATTGGCAGGCCGTTTACCGGGTGTAACAGCCATGCAGCGAACCGGCGAACCCGGCTTTGATGGTTCCACAATTCGTATCCGCGGTACTAATACATTAGGAGAAAGTGGGCCCCTTATTGTAATAGATGGCGTACCTGATCGGGCAGGCGGAATAGACCGTTTGAACCCGGCTGATATAGAAAGCATGTCCGTATTAAAAGATGCATCCGCTGCTATTTACGGAGCAAGAGCTGCCAATGGCGTCATTCTGATTACCACAAAACAAGGTAAAACAGGCAAACCTGTTGTATCGTACGATTATAATTATGGCTGGCAGCAACCTACCGTTATCCCAAAAATGTCCAATGCCGCTCAATATGCAGAGTTGCTCAACGAACAGCGTTTATTTAGCGATGTGCCTTATGCACAGTGGCCGGCGGCTTGGCAGGCTCTTAAAAGTACTGGTACCTACACCCGCACAGATAATGGCGCTGTAGTAAATGCTATTTATTCCCCGCAGGATCTTCAAAAATACAGGGACGGTTCCAGTCCGCTGACTCACCCGAATACGGATTGGTATAAAGCTGTTTTTAAAAACTGGTCGGCGCAGCAGCAGCACAGTTTGCAGGTAAGCGGTGGTACAGAAGCCGTGAAGATACTTGCTTCATTAGGTTACCAGGATCAGGATGCTTATTATAAGAATTCAGCCACCGGGTATAAGCAATATGATATGCGTATTAACCTTGATGCCAGAGTAAACAAGTATATAACTACCAACCTAGGAATAACGGCCCGTGAAGAATTCCGCTTCTTTCCGACAGTAGGTGCTGGTGATATTTTCAGAATGTTGATACGCGGCAAACCCACAGAAACGGCTATTTGGCCAAACGGGTTACCCGGTCCTGATATTGAAAACGGCCAAAACCCGGTGGTAGTAACCACGGGTGCCACCGGTTACAATAGAAATAAGCGGGATTATTTTCAAACGAACGGACAGGTAGTAATAGGTAATCCGTGGATAGAGGGCCTAAAAATTACCCTCCAGGGAGCGGCAGATAAATTCATAGGCCGTACCAAAGTGTTTCAGACCCCTTGGTCTTTATACACCTGGGATAAGGTTACCTACGAGGACGCGGCAAAAACAGTACCCAAGCTCACCAGGACAGTACGTTCTACATTTACTGATCCCATGCTCCGGCAAACAGATGAAGAAGATCTGCGGATCAACCTGAACGGTTTGATTAACTATGATCGCACATTTAAAGACATTCATACCATTGCCCTTTTGGCCGGTGTACAGAAGGAAACCAGGAGAGGCGATAATTTCTTTGCTTACAGGCGAAACTTTATCTCCCCGGCTGTTGACCAGCTTAATGTAGGTGGAACTCTCCAACAGGATGTTGGAGGGAACGGTTTTGAACAGGCCCGTTTGAGTTATTTTGGCCGTGCTGCTTATAATTACCGGGAGAAATACCTCGCCGAATTTGTATGGCGGTATGACGGTTCCTATATTTTTCCTGAAAACAAACGCTTTGGCTTTTTCCCCGGTGTCCTGTTAGGCTGGAATATTTCAAAAGAGAACTTTTTTAAGAATATAAATTTTATCAATTCATTAAAACTCCGTGCTTCTTACGGACAAATGGGTAATGACCGTTTGAACATAGCTGATTATGGTTATTTATCAACGTATTCCTTATCCGGCGTACAGGTTATCAATGGGCAGGTAGTACGTTCACTTACTGAAGCACGGGTACCTAACCTTGACTTTACCTGGGAGGTAGCTAACAATGCCAACTTGGGCCTGGAAGGCACAGCGCTAAACAACAAAGTTTTTTTTGAGTTGGACGTTTTCAATAACCAACGTAAACAGATATTGATTCAGCGGGCTGGATCCACTCCGCAAAGCACTGGTATCACCTCTTTGCTGCCGCCGGTAAACGCCGGCCAGGTTGAGAACAAAGGCTGGGAATTCAGGGTAGGATATAACGGCCGGGCCAATGACTTTACGTACACAGTGAGTGTGAACGGGGGATATTCAAAAAACAAAGTAGTATTCTGGGATGAAAACCCAGGTGTGCCGGCACATCAGCGGGCAACGGGCCATCCCTTTGGTACAAATGGTTATGCTTTTCTTGCTTTTCAGTATGATGGGGTGTTTAAAGATGCTGCTGAAATTGCCGCCAACACAATCAATTATGGTGCTGCCGAGAGCAACTTACGGCCTGGAGATATGAAATTTAAAGACATATCCGGACCCGATGGTAAACCTGATGGCAGGATAACCGACTTAGATGCAGTACGGTTAGACAAAACCCGTGACCCCCGCTTTACAGGCGGCATCAACATAAATTTAGCGTATAAAGGTTTCGATCTGTCAGCTCTCTTCCAGGGTGCCCTCGGAGGTTTGCAATTATTAAACTTTAATGAAACAGGCGAATTCGGCAATTGGCTTCAATACAGCCACAACAATCGCTGGTCAGTTGAAAATCCAAGCAGCGAACATCCGCGGTTGGTGAGCAGAACGAACAGGTATTATACAAGCAGCTTCCGCAACAATACCTATTGGCTCAGAAAGAATGATTATTTGCGGTTTAAAAATTTTGAGTTAGGGTACACACTTGGCTCTAATATTGGCCAGCGGATAGGCATTAGCCGGTTCCGGGTATATGTTAGCGGGTTAAACCTCATTACCTGGGATGAACTCGGAATATGGGACCCTGAAGCAACTGCCGAAAACGGATATGCTTATCCCCAATCAAGAATCATTAGCGCTGGTGTACGGGTAACCTTTTAAATTAAAGACAATGAAAAAGATAACACAAGTAACGGTATTCCTTTTTTTAGGGGCAGCTATTATGCTTACTGCCTGTAAAAAGGATTTTTTAAACACAAAGCCGTTGGACCAGGTACAGGCAAGCGAGGCCTGGAAAGATCCTGCTCTTGCCGAGGCTTTTGTTAACGGTATTTATGGTGGACTATTTGAGGGCGGATTTGATGAGCAGATGCTGGCTTCTATTTCAGACGAAGCGCTATTTACTCATGCAGGTAGAAATATTAATACCATTAACCAGGGCATCTTAAACCCCTCTAATCCAGGATGGGTAAACAGGCACACGGATTGGGTTCAAATATATAATTTCATCCGTACAGCCAATATTGCTTTGGAAAACCTTCCTAAAGCTACTTTTGATAATGCATCTTTAAAACAAAGATTACAAGGCGAAGCCTATTTCCTAAGGGCTTATTATTACCACCAATTACTCCGCTTTTACGGCGGTGTACCCATTATTAGTAAAGTGTACGCTTTGGGTGAAGATTATACTATAGCCAGGAACACGTATGCAGAAGTTAGTGATTTTATTATAAAGCAAGCTGATTCGGCCTATACTTTATTGCAAGGAAAAGCAAGAATAAAGGGCCGGGCTTCTGATCTGGCTGTTCTGGCATTGAAGTCCCGTCAATTATTATACGATGCAAGCGATCTGCATGATATGCCGACAGCCAAAGCAAAATCAAGTGTTTTGGGGGCTTTTGATAAACCGGAACTCTTAGGGTTTGTAAGCGGTAATCGTGCAGCACGTTGGCAAGCCGCTAAGGTTGCAGCAAAAGCGGTGCTGGATGCGGCAGGGTCAGGTTATAAAACAGATCTAACCGCCATGGCATCATTTGAGGAAGGCCGGAAAAATTATATATCCATAGCTATGGGTGGGGGAAGTAAAAGTCCTGATGCTGATCCCGCTGTAGCTACGTCTAAAGAATTGTTGTTTGAGAGAACTTTTACGCTGGAAAGGAATGAAGGCGCCCAGCAGCAAGGTCTTCGAAACGGACCCAACGGTTATAATAACTGGGCAGGCAATACGCCTATTCAGGAGTTTGTAGATGACTATGAAATGATGGATGGTACCAAATTCGATTGGAATAATGCTACCCATAAAGGTGATCCGTATGTAAACCGTGAGCCACGCTTTTATGCCTCTATCTTGTACGACGGTGCACCCTGGAAACCCCGTGGCAGAGCTGAAGATCCGGCGAATGAAATACAAACCGGTACCTACTTTGCCGGCACTACAAAATTTGTTGGACTGGATACACGGCAAGGGCCAATCGAAAACTGGAACGGAAGCTTTACAGGATACTATTTCCGTAAATTTATTGATCCAAATCCAAGCCTTCGCGACAATACGGACCGGCAAATTATACCCTGGCCTTATTTCCGGTTTACCGAGGCTATGCTTAACTACGCCGAAGCTTGCATTGAGTTAGGGGAGGATGTGGAAGCCCGAACCTGGTTAAACAAAATCCGTTTCAGGGCTGGTGTACCTGCACTAACCGAATCAGGAGATGCACTACGGCAGCGTTACCGCAATGAACGCCGGATAGAAATGGCTTATGAAGAACAACGTTACTTCGATACAAGGCGTTGGATGATAGCAAAGGAAACCTTAGGCAGGCAAACAACCTATATACTAATAGAAGGAAGGCTGAAACCCGGAGCAACAGCACCGGCACCGTACCGGAAGGATAAAACAAAATTTGATTATACCTATACGCGGTCAACAAATAATGACCTGGAAAGCAGGGTATGGCTGGATAAAATGTATTACCGGCCCCTTAGCCTGGCAGAGGTACAACGGAATAACAAATTGGCACAAAACCCGGGATACTAGTAATAAGAATCTGTTTAACTCCTATTAAAAATCTATGTTGCTCATTTGCAACATAGATTTTTTTATTTTAGCTGTTGATACCTAAAACAAATAGCTTGCATTCCATTAAGAACAACCCTTTATATTTCTTTTTATTTTCACTTATTATTCTAAGCATTAGCTGCCATAGTAATGATAATAAAGCTGTAATAGAGGGTGGTCCTTCTCTATTCACCTTGCTCACTCCCGAACAAACCGGCATTGATTTTAATGATAGCCTAACCGAAGGCCTGAACACGAATGTGTTAATGTATGAAT
The DNA here is from genome assembly GCA_035645595.1 of Flavisolibacter sp. GTDB lineage: Bacteria > Bacteroidota > Bacteroidia > Chitinophagales > Chitinophagaceae > Flavisolibacter. The sequence goes on from DASQMG010000002.1 coordinate 14,601, forward strand.
ACTTTTATAATGGTGGTGGCGTAGCGGTAGGAGACCTAAATGGTGATGATTTACAGGATATTTATTTTACCGGAAACATGGTTGATAATAAGCTGTACCTGAACAAAGGAATGCTGCAGTTTAAAGACATTACTGCCGTCGCTAATGTTGCCGGCAGATCCGGCCCATGGAAGACCGGCGTAACAATGGCTGATGTAAATGGAGACGGCAAACTCGATATCTATGTTTGCTATTCCGGCAAGCTAAAAGGTGAAAAAAGAGCCAACCAACTTTTTATCAATGACGGTTGGGACAAGGGGGGCATTCCTCATTTTACCGAACAGGCACAACAATATGGGTTGGCTGATTCCGCGTTTAGCACGCAGGCTTATTTTTTTGATTATGACCGGGATACCGATCTGGATCTACTGTTGCTGAACCACAATCCGGCTTCACTGCCTGTTTTGGATTCGATGAGTACAGCAGCAGTTTTGAAAAAGCCTGACCCATTAAACGGAACCAGATTATTTAAGAACGAAAAGGGCCACTTCGGGGATGTTACTATTAAAGCAGGCTTGCATAGTTCAGCACTATCGTATGGTCTCGGTGCAGGAATAGCTGATATCAATAAAGATGGTTGGCCGGACATTTATATTTCCAATGATTATGCAGTTCCGGATTACTTATATATCAGTAATAAGGATGGCACATTTAGCGATGTAAAAGAGCAGGCATTGGGCCATACCTCCCAGTTTTCTATGGGTAATGATGTGAGTGATATCAATAATGATGGCTTGCCTGATATTTTTACCCTTGATATGCTTCCGGAAGATAACCGCCGGCAAAAATTATTAATGGCTCCTGATAATTATGAAAAGTTTGACCTGAACCTGAAATCAGGCTTTTATTATCAGTATATGCGCAATATGCTGCAGATAAATAATGGCGACGGAACCTTCAGCGAAACAGGACAGTTATCCGGGATTTTCAATACGGACTGGAGCTGGGCCCCTCTGTTTGCTGATTATGATAATGATGGCTGGAAAGATCTCTTTGTTAGCAATGGCTATGTACGGGATTATACCAATATGGACTTTCTGAAATATATGGGTGATGTTCTGCAAAACCGGGAAGCGGGTTTTATGAGACAGGCCGTTTTAGATCTTGTTCATCACATGCCTTCTTCCGATGTGGTGAATTATCTTTTTAAAAACAATGGCGATCTTACGTTTAGCAATGTAAGTGCGCAATGGGGTATGAAGCTGCCATCCAACAGCAACGGTGCTGCTTATGCCGATCTGGATAATGATGGTGATCTGGATTTAATCATAAACAATATTAATAAACCAGCCTTTCTATACAAGAACGAAGCAAACAATCAATCAAAACATCACTACCTGCAACTCAAACTTCAGGGCATGGGTGGTAATACAGCAGGCATTGGTACTAAAGTATGGATATCTTCTAAAGGCAGGCAACAATACCTGGAGCAAATGCCGACACGGGGTTTTCAATCCAGTGTATCACCGGTACTGCATTTCGGACTCGGTAGCGATGTTGCCGTTGACTCGTTGCGAATTGTTTGGCTTAGTGGCAAAGAGCAGGTACTAACCAACGTAAAAGGCAACCAAATACTTATGGTAGATGAGAAGGCTGCAAGTGCTTCACATAATATTCCTAAAGCGGCATCTCCGTTATTTACCGAAGTCACCTCGCCTGTTCCCTATCATCATAACAACAATACTATTAATGATTTTAAGCGTCAGCCGCTGATGATAAATCCTATGTCGTTCTTTGGGCCTCCTCTTGCCAAAGGAGACATAAATGGGGACGGTTTGGAGGATGTATTTGCCGGAGGCGGAGCCGGGCAATCCGGAGCTATCTATCTTCAAAAAAAAGGAGGGCAATTTACGCAACTACCTCAACCCCTTTTTGATGGTGATAAACAAAGCGTGGATGCCGATGCCGCATTCTTCGATGCGAACGGTGATGGCCTTACAGACCTTTATGTAGCGAGTGGTGGTTATCATAACTATACTTCTGATGATGCTTTACTTCAGGATAGGCTTTACTTTGGAAACGGCAAGGGCGGCTTTATCAAAGCACTTAATGCACTCCCCCCAATGCTGGTAAGTAAAAGTTGTGTACGCGTTGCCGATATAAATGGAGATGGACACCCTGATCTTTTTATCGGAGGAAGAGTGATTCCCGGCCGCTACCCCGAAACACCTGAAAGCTATCTGTTGCTTAATGATGGAAAAGGA
>DASQMG010000003.1:0-11274 GCA_035645595.1 Flavisolibacter sp.
TCGCCATTAAGGTAAGTGTGTATCTTAATCATGGCGGCAATGTCTCTTTTATGGATAGCAAATTCATTCAGGGCATAAGGCACATCATTAAAAAGCGGGATGTTGGAGTCTAAATGAATAAGAGACCGCCGGTCAATTATATAAGAGCGGCGTGCCAGGGCCTTTACCGCCTCCACCATTTCGTCGCGGCCAATAGATGCAAGGAAACCAAGCCGCCCCATGTTAATCCCTACTACCGGAATGGCCTTATTGCGGATAAGGGTAACTGTATCCAATAAAGTTCCGTCACCGCCCAGGCTTATTAAAAAATCGATGTCGGGTGTAAGTTGCGAATGATGAGAGAAGGTTTCGGTAGTGGCAGGTAGCGAAAGATGACGGGAAGCCTGCTCAAAAAAATCGGCAAAGATGACCGGGATAATACTTTCTTTTTCCAGTTCATCAAAAAACAGTTGTACATCTTTTTGCTGTGTGCTTTCTAACACACGGCTGTATATAGCTACCTTCAAATTTTTTTGTTTACCGTTTTCAAGTATAGAGTTGGCAGCACGCAGTTGTATTTGTAAAAATTTAGGTGTTACCTGCAAGCGTATCAGCAATAACTGGCTGAAACTACAGGCGCAAACTACGAACTTTTCTACTGATGCATATACACTGCGTTTTGCCCTAACTGGTTAAAGCTCCATTCTATCTTAAAAATTAAGTCGGTGAATGCTACAAAGTCTATCCCCACGCCCCTGCTGTATAACATTTTGTTATTCAATTCATTTCTCAGTGTTTCATTGGGGTTGTGTACATAACCGGCATTGGTGAAGGCTTTTATATATACTTTAAAAGGCACGTTACGTAAGGTCTTAAACCGCTTATGGAGGGGTAGCGTAACCTGCGTATTGACTAAATTAAAGGCGAGTGTCTGTTTGGTATAGCCACCAGCTACCCCATCTACTATATAGTTTTCATAACCCTGCAAAAACGCGTCACCATAACCTAAAAATCCCTGTGTAATATAAGGTTGTTTAAAGGGTAGCTTAAGAATACCGGCCACCATAGCGCTGAAGTAGCCTTTTTTGCCAACCTGCCAATACTTGGTACCGCTTAAGGAAAGCTGCCATAAATTAATAGGGCTGTTTATACCTGACTTTTGTATCGAGACGTTTCCGGCTCTTCCGCGGGTAGGGTAGGGGTTAAAATCATAGTCAATAAACGAAACACCATAACTGATATAGGGATAATGATAAGTAGCATCTGAAGGCAAGTAGTTTTCATTTAGCTTGGCTACTGTATCAGCAAACCGGTTAGAAATGTAGCCAATTGTAAACTGGTGCCTTGTTTTTATAGCCGGGCGATAAACCAAATCAACTGAAGACTGGTAGAACTCGTACAAAAAACCATCAGGATTTTTTACCGCCAGGAGCTTGTTGTTTTCGGTAGCATAGTTTAGCTCCCTGTTTTTTCCGTGCGAAAAGTTGATATTGGCCCACCATCTCAAATCTTTATCAAAATACAGACCCTGGTACTGTAACGCTATCTTTTTACTGTAGCCATTGGTGAACTGCACTTGCGCCTTATCGTTCCGGCCCGAAAAATTGAATTGCGTTAGCTTAATACCATAATTCAAATGTTCTAATTTTCGTCCTCTTTCATTCCACTGGCTAAAGGTGCCGTTAGCCAATCGTATAAAGGGCTGGGGAAAAAAATACCACTTCTCTGTAACTTCTATATTTACAAACACATTTTGGTCGTCCAGGCTGTTCAAATAAACCACCACATTCCAAAATAGCCCTGTGTTCATTAATTGCCGTTTGGTTTGCTCCAGCTTTGCTGTAATTAACGAAATCGGATACGTATCCAGGACTTTAAAGGGAAGTTCCCTCAGAATAGTAGACTTACGGGTGCGCTTGGCACCAGTTATATAAATATCCTTAATGGCATAAATAGTATCTATACTATTAATCGTAGTTTGATGCGTTTCTGTAGAATAAATTACTACCGAATTGGTAGAAATCTCCTGTGCCTTGATATCGCCCAACGACAAAAGAGTCACATAGAATCCAATTATGGGCAGGCATCGTCTCATTAAAAAACAAAGGGATTAGAAATCTGCTACTGAAAATACTGTACCGAATATACAGTTAATAGACGACGGGCAGGCAGGGGTATTAGATTTTAAGGTAGTTCATCAGGTTATCATAATTTGTTTTCAGCTCGTTTTCGTAGAGTTCCTCGCCAAAATAATACTTTACGTTGTATTCATAACGCTGAAATGTGCTTAGCAAATCGGAAACTTCCATTTTATTTACCCTGATGGTGATTTGCGTAAGACCGGTTTCAATTTCAACATAGGTATTGAGCTGCGTAATTTTTGCATCATTACTTTCTACAATCCGGTTAATTTCATTGAAGGAATAATTCTGGCTTTCCATTTCCAGCACTATCAGGGCGCCTGGCTGGTCAAGGCTCATAAACTCCGATGCATTGCGCAACAAATCATTATAGGTTACAATACCTAAAAGCTGTTTTTCCTGCACAACAGGTACAATACTCAGTTTGTTAACAACAGCAGTTTGTATGGCTTTCAAAAAATGTTCGTTAGCCCCTACCGATGTAGTGCCATCAGTAATATGCAGGTTATTTAACGGGCTTTCTTCATCGCTTAGTAAAAGCTGCTCTTCGCTGATGATGCCGAGATAACTTTCATCTTCTACTATTGGCAGATGTGCTACATGGTAATCGTTCATCAATTGCAGCGCATGATAAACAGTATCGCTTTTATGCAGATAAGGAATTGTATTTGATATGAGATCGCGGGTTAGCATAGAACGGTAGCGTTATAGAAGATGATAATAGTAATAAGACACATTAAACTAGGCAACTGTTGCAGTGGAGGCAAGCTTTTTCAAAAAATTATCTAAAAGCATATTAAACTCCTGTGGTTTTTCCATCATGGGCGCATGGCCGCAAAGGTCAATAAAATGTAGCTCGCTTGCAGGGATAAGCTTGTTAAACTCTCTTGCCACAAAAGGGGGCGTAATAGTATCATTAGCACCCCAAACCAATAAAGTTGGTTGCTTTATTGTATTTAATTCTTCGCCCAAATTATTACGAATGGCGCTTTTAGCCAGCGCTATTATTTTAATGACTTTGATACGGTTGCGGGTAATCTCAAATACTTCCTCCACTAATTCCTTTGTTGCCATCGCGGGATCGTAAAAGGTGATCTCTGTTTTTTTTCTGATGTACTCATAATCACCCCGCTTGGGATAACTGTCTCCCATGCCATTTTCAAATAAGCCCGAGGAGCCGGTTAATATTAAAGACTTTATTCTTTCAGGATGTTTTAGTGTATATACAAGTGCTACATGCCCACCTAAAGAATTGCCTAATAAGTGTACCTCTTTAAGGTCTTTTACTTCTAAAAATTTATGAACGTGTTTGGCCAATCCGCCTACGGAGGTATGTAGAATATCCAATTCAAAAAGGGGCAGCAGGGGAACAATTACTTTGTATTGGTGGCGAAAGTGCTCAATTAAATCTTTAAAATTGCTTAGTGCACCAAACAATCCATGCAACAATACCAATGGCTCTCCATCACCTTCTTCTATATACCTGAACTTACCTTGTTCTTTTACCGGATACAGCATGAGCAAATTATTGTGATATTGCTAAAGTAACACCTTTTGTACAAAACCTGAATTGTGAAAAGTGAATGGCGAGTGATGAGTAAAACAAGCTGAACTTACCAGCCTTTATTCAACATTGACTATTCATAACTGATTATTAAAATCCTATGCCGTCGGTTTCTTACCGGCTACGGCATCAAAAAAATGGAGCAGTTCTTCAAACATATTTTTAAAGAAAGGAATAATCGATCCAAGTAGCTCTATTACCTTAGGCCCGAAAGGCTGAATAAAACCGTAAGTAACCGAGGCTTGTGCCGTAGCAGGCTTGATAAGATGTAGCTGCGTAGCATAAAAAAGAATAATACTGAAAATAAAAAAGTAAATAACCACATATAACACCACACCCCCAATGCGGTTTAACCATCCAAGCAACACCAGTTGCACAGCACCCTGTAATAGTTTAGCACCTAACCTTACCAGTAAAACAACAAGTATAAAAACTATAATAAAAGCAACAAACGGCAGCCATCGCTGTGATACTGCTACATTATCGCCAATATAAGCTGCCATGGCTGTAGATAATTTCAATGCAGCGGCAATACCTATGATAAAAGCCAAAAAAGAAAACAGAGCGACAATCAATCCTTTATTCAGGCCTTTAAAAACAGCCATGATTAAAAGAATAAAAACGATGATATCAATCAGCATAAAATAAAATCTGGCAGTAGTCTGTAAGCAGTTAGGGTCTTTACTGCCTATTGCATGCTTACTACTCTATATTTTTATTTAGCAAGCAACTCCTTTACAGTGGCCGATATTGTCTTACCATCAGCCTTGCCGGCAAGCTGTTTGGTAGCTGCACCCATTACTTTGCCCATATCGGCCGCAGATACTGCTCCTGTCTCGGTGATGATTTTTTGCAGTTCCTCTTTCAGTTCATCAGCGCTCAATTGTTTCGGCAAAAATTTTTCAATTACAGCTATCTCCTCTTCTTCTTTTTTAGCCAGGTCTTCACGGCCCTGCTGCTGGTAAATTTCTAAAGAATCCCTGCGTTGCTTCATCATTTTTTGCAGCATGCTTAGCTCTTTTTCCGCAGATACTTCTCCACCGGCACCGGGCTCCGTTTTGGCTTTAATGATTTCTGCTTTAATAGCTCTTAACCCGCGTAGGGCAGCTTCATCTTTTGCTTTCATGGCGTCTTTCATCTGCGCCATTATTTGTTGCTCAAGGTTCATATAATTTTATTAATTGTTGAGTGTTGCAGGTTGGCCGGCCATCGTTCCCGCTTGTTTTTTCTCTCGCTAATCAGCGTTTAACGACCAACCGCTGACTCCCATTTTTTACGCTTTATTTTCCTTCATTTGTATCTCCTGGAACTTCTTATAAAAATTTTGTGCAAAAACCTTCATTTCATCTGTTAGTTCTGTTTGTTTTGTGGCCCGTTGAAAGGTATCGGCCATAGTCATCAATGTTTGATAATAAAAGTCAGCCATTTCATCTACCATCATTTTTTGGGTCCATAAATCTATGCGTAGTGCCGCCTTATCTGCTCCATCCCATAGCGAAAGCATTACCGCTTTCGCTTGCTGCGGCCTTTCCATAGAGCTGTCTGTTGCCTTCCATGCAATGTCTATAGGAACCTTTTGTTCGTCCAGTTCTACATCTATCAGTATCGTTGATTTTGCCATTGTAATTTGTTAAGCGGCGAAGGTATAAGGGAATATTGAACAGGCGAACAAGGAATTTCGAATGAAAAAGGGAAAGGGAGAACACCCAAAGCCTTGGACGTAAATATATGTCACTGCATGTGTTTTAAAACCTATAAGAACGACTCCCATTAATCGGTCTAAATCCGTGAAACCCTCGATTAAAAATCCCGCATCTTTTGAATGCGGGATAACTATTTATAAAATTATTTAAATCTTATTGACTTTTCTTGGTAGTGGTTGGCTTATTTGCTGCCGGCCGGTTAGCCGCTGCTCCATTGTCCTGCGTAGGCAACTTTATATTCAGCTTTTTAGCTACCAACGGCAACATATTATCTGCAGGAGGCGCTACTATCAATGCTTCTTCTTTATAAACATAAGCATAGCCATTTTCTTTAGCTACCTGGTTAATGGCAGTATAAATTTTTTGATAGATAGGGGCAAGCAATTCCTGCTGCTTTGATTGCATTACATTCTGAGAGATTTGCTGCCAGTTTTGTACCTGGTAAGCAATAGATTCCAAATCCTGGCGGTATTGGCGTTTGATGGTCGTCGGCATTTTGCTGGTATCGGATTTATTCAACATGCTATCCTTGTAATTATAATCCTGAACCAGTCCCTGAAATTCTGTATTTAAAGAATCGGTTTGAAACTTTTTAAGAAGCGTATCTATTTTGCCTACTTCAGGCATAATAGAAAGCATTTGCTCGATGTTCATGTATCCAGCTTTCTGGCCCTGTACACTAGTTGCAGCAACAGTTACAATAGCTGCCAATAAAAATAATTTGATCTTGTTCATTGAGATTTTTTTGATGTTATAGTTATGATAGTGGTTTGTAGCCTTTCGTTGTATGTATGTATGCTTTCTTTTTGCAAAATTTTATTTCACGCCTAATTCCCGTAGTACATCATCACTTTTTTCCAGCTTAGGGTCGGCAAATATAACCGTAATGCCTTCACTTTTATCAAGGATGAAATCGTAGCCCCTTTGCACTGCTAATTTCTGCACGGCGTTGAATACTTTATCCTGAACCGGCTTTACCAACTCCTGCCTTTTCTTAAACAAATCTCCTTCAAAACCAAAGCGTTTACGCTGCTGGTCGCGAAGGGCTTTTTCCTTATTAAATAACTGATCCTGGCGTTTTTGTTTTAAATCATCGCTAAGCATTACCTGCTCTGCATCAAAGTCCTTATACATTTTATCCAAATCAACCTGCGCTGCGTCTACCTCTTTCTGCCAGGTAGCTGCAATATCATCCAGTTGCTTTTGCGCTGTTTTATATTCAGGCATTTTATCAAGAATATACTTTGTATCAATGATAGCATACCGCTGGGTAATGCCCATAATTCCTAAAGACAAAAAGCAAATAAGAAGAAGAAACTTTTGCATAGCGTGTGCTTTAAAATTTTAAATTTCTTTTATTGGAAACACCTTTAGCGTATCCCTGTTTAACCCACCAGTTCACCCTTATCAGCCTTATTCCGGTTCCTGACCCAACATAAATGTGAATCGTGCTGAATTTTTAAGTCCCGGACTGCCGGGGTTAATGCGGTCCAATCCAATGCCATAGTCAAAGCCTAACAAACCAAACATAGGTAGGAAGAAACGCATACCTACACCTGCACTGCGGCGCAACTTAAAGGGGTTGTAATCTTTAAAGGAGTACCAGCCATTGGCCGCATCAAAAAAGGTCAGAGCATAAATAGTACTACCGGGGTTGGTTACTAATGGGTAACGCAACTCCATTGAGTATTTATTAAAAATGGTAAAAAAGCGGTTAGCACTTGTTTGATCGGGATTATTAATTGCAGGATTAGAAACATCAAACACCGGGTAACCACGTAGCGCAATAATGTCGTATCCTAAAATGCCATTGTTGTTTGTTAAACCATCTCCTCCTAATTGAAAACGCTCAAATGGCGAGAAGTCAAGCTTTTTATTGTAACGGCCAATGAAACCGTATTTAGCTGCAAGCTTTAACACAAACTGCCGGTTTTTATCAGCGCCGCCGGGCTTGCCCAAAGGTACAAACCACTCAGAGGTAAAACGCCATTTATGATATTCCGGATTTTTATATGGGTTTTCATCAGTAAGAACGTCCTTATTAAATAGGGAGTAAGGCGGTGTAAACTGCACGGTTGCCGAGAAATTAGATCCGCTACGGGGAAAGGTAGGGTCGAAAACAGATGAGCGCTGCAAGCCAATACGTAAGGAAACGTTGTTGGAAACTCCGCTATTTAATCCCTGGAAAATAGGGTAGTTCTGCAAATCGTAACGGGTATAGTTTAAGGAGTATACAAGACTGAAATAATCATCCGGCCATTTTAACTGCTTTCCCAGAGACACGAAAACCGAGGTGGTTTTTAGGTAGTTAGTATCGCTCCGTGCTTTATCAAATGTGCCGGTTTGATAATCATAGGCATTGGAAAATTTACTGCTGCTAACGCCAAAGGTTAGTGAGTTACGCTTTTTGCCACCCAGCCAGGGTTCTGTAAATGAGAAGTTATACGATCTGAATGCACGGCCGTTTGACTGGTAACGGATGCTGAGTTTCTGCCCATCGCCCATCGGCAGGGGATCCCAGGCTTCTTTTTTGAGGATATTTTTTAGCGAGAAGTTATTGAACGTAACACCAAGTGTTCCTGTAAAACCGATACCACCGCCAAAACCGGCAGAAAGTTCTAACTGGTCGGATGATTTTTCTTCCAACTCCCAGGTAATATCCACGGTGCCATCATCCTGATTGGGAACAACATTCGGGTTAATTTTTTCCTGATTGAAAAAGTTTAAAGCGGCCAGTTCCCGTTGGGAACGGATCAGGTCGGACCGGCTGAATAAATTACCCGGCACAGTACGCAGCTCACGGCGTATAACATAATCCTTTGTTTTATCATTACCGGTAATGTTGATGTTGCGGATGCGGGCCTGTGTGCCTTCCCTTACTCTTATTTCGTAGTCAATAGTATCGTTGTAAACCGATGTTTCTACCGCCTCTGTCTGAAAGAAAAGATAGCCATCATCCATATACAAACCACTGATATCGCCCCCTTCAGGACTAATTGACTTGCCTAATCTTTTATTTAGCAGATCAATATTATAGATGTCGCCTTTTTGAATATTTAAAATTGCAGAAAGCAGGGAGTCGGGGTATTTAGTGTTACCCTTCCACGCGATGTTGCCAAAATAATACTTACGGCCTTCGCTTACTTTAATATGTACCTGCATCCGGTTACCTTCTGCATTAAGCGTCTGCGTATCGGCAACAATCTGCGCATCTCTGTAACCAAGTGAATTATAATAATTTAATACTTTGTCTTTATTGTCCTCGTATTTATTCCGGTCAAATTTAGCACCGGTGAATGGGCGAAAGCGGAAATAGGGGCTAAGAAAATTTTTGGTTTTGGAGGGATATAAAAAGCCATAGTTGTTAACGTACTCACCCAAAGTAGGTTGGGTAATAGGACCATAAACCTGTGGAATTGGTTCCGGCTTAAAACGAAGCCTGCCTTTTTCTTTTACATCTGACAGTTGTTTTTTTAACGAGGAGGAGGATACTTCTTCGTTATCGTAAAACACTACATCGCTGACGCGTACCTTCTCCCCTTTATCAATGTAAAAAGTTAACGAGCGGGAATTAACCAATGTACGGTCTGCCGCTTCATCAATGCGAACCTTAGTATTTAAAAAGCCTTTCTCCGCAAAAAACTTTTGAATTATATCAGTGGCATTCCGCTTTGTGTTCTCAGTAATAATTGTTGATTTTGCCAGGTTGATTTTGCCTTGCAGCTCTTCGGCCTGCCCTTTGGTAACACCAATAAATTTAAAATTGGCCAGGCGGGGCCTTTCCTGCACTTGTATTTCCAAATCAACATTGCTACCCTCAATTGCAGTGATATATACTCTTGCGTTAGCAAAAAGTTTTTGTTTCCAAAGGTTGTTGATGGCTCTTGAAAAGGCTTCGCCACCCGGGAGCATTACTTTATCGCCTACCTGCAAACCGGAGATAGATTGTACGATAGCTGTGTCGAGCGTATTGATACCCGAAATTTTAATGATGCGAATTGTATATTCTTTGGGCACTTTTGCTGCGCCGATATCTAGCAGATCAGGATCAACAGACGTAACTTTTGCTGTATCGGTTTCCTGCGCAAAAGACACAACGCCAGGCAGTACAAATAAGCAGGCTAAAAATGCGGATAAAAATCTTTGCATGTTGAATAGTTCTATACAATAAAGCGATTGGAGGGGCAGTTTGGATAGGCAAATTAGGGGTAAAAATCAAATGGGATTGTTAAAGAAATAACGAATAGCGACTGGCCAGCAGCTAGTAGCTCTTAAGGCTGGTTAGGGTTTAGTTATGTTCTAATTTTTTATCCGGGAGATTTGATTAAGCTCTTTTAGATTGTTGCATGGCGTTACCATTGTACAAGAGTGCGACGCCAATAACGCTAAATAGCACTTCGGCAAGCCAGGTTCAAAAAAGCTGTAATCGCCAATTAGAAAGATAAATAACGGAAAGGCTATTGCTATTCATCTTACTTAAACCTCTTCTTTCCGCTGTGGCGGTTATTATTACTATTGCGGTTATCGTTACGATTATCATTACGTTGTTGCATGCCACCTCCATTGCCACCGTTACTACGTTGCTGAAACTTTCCCCGCTGCTGGCGGCCATAACCACTACGATTATCGCGGGTATCCTGCTGCATGCGGTAAGCTTTTACATACGGCGTATTAGTGAATTCCAACTGTCCCTGTGTAATAGAAGTTAATTCGCTTTGTATGGCATCGTCGTGCACCGTGTCCTTATGCCAGTTGGTATAAGCCAGCTTCATATAGTAGGCCACTGCATTTGCAAAGCCCTGGCGTTTTTCAGGGTTTTCTTCAGCCAAAGCTTTATTTATTACCAGCTCCAGATTTTTACCCAGGTGCGAAAACTTGGGATAGCGCTTTGGATAAGGCAGCGGGCCGGGCTTTGCCTTGTACGTTTCTTTTTGCGGAATGGGATAAGGCGAATCCACATCCAGCTTAAAATCGGATACATAAAAAAGATGATCCCATAACTTATGACGAAAGTCCTCAACGTTTTTCAGGTGTGGGTTTAAAACGCCCATTAACTCAATTACTACCTGCGCATTACGCTGCCGGCGTTCTTTATCTTCGATAGTCATCAAATGCTCCACCATTTTTTGAATATGGCGGCCATACTCCCGCATGGTTAAATGATTCCTGGTTGTATTATATTCCATTAAGGCAAATGTAAGTAAGACAATGATTGGTGCAAGGCTTTGAGAAAAAATTGGCAATTGGTGGTGAGAGGCTGACGGTATTTGATCGATGATGGACGGGAGATGACGGCCTGCTATTCCTCTTTCCCCTAATCTGCTATCTGTCATTCCTTGTCTTTCCATTGCCACAAGTGCAGGCAGGCGTAAGTTCTGTATGGGCTCCATTTTGCAGAAATTTTTTGCATGGCTTCTTTAAATTCCTTTTTATTGCTGTCATCCAGCTTATAAATATTTTTCATAGCCACCTGGATGCCGTAATCATCCACAGCAAAAATGTCTTCGCGGCCCAGTGTAAACATGAGCAGCATTTCCACAGTCCATTTACCAACACCTTTTATCTGGGTAAGAAGCGCAATTACTTCTTCATCTTTCATCTTACGCAGCTTTCTATCGTCCAGCTTATTGTCTATAGCAAACTTCGCCACGTTTAGCACATATTGGGTTTTAGCACCGCTTAACCCAATAGCCCTAAGCGTATCAAACGGGGTAGAGGCGATCTGCTCCGGTGTGGGCTCGTTGCCGCCAAACAGTTCCAAAAAGCGATGGAAAATTACTTTGGCTACTTTGGTAGAAAGCTGCTGGCTCATAATGGAGGCACATAAGCGTAAGGGAATGTTTTTACGGGGTGTGAGTACAACGGCATCCTGGTCAGCTAATACTTT
>DASQMG010000004.1:0-7830 GCA_035645595.1 Flavisolibacter sp.
TTAATCAATCACCCGGCAAGCATGACACACGCCTCTATACCAAGAGATGAACGAATTAAAAACGGGTTAAGCGATTCGCTGATACGCTTAAGCGTTGGCGTGGAAGATGCGGAAGACCTGATTGACGACCTGGCCAAAGCAATTGGATAATTATTCGAACATAAAATAGAACAAAGGATCTGCCATTAGCAGGTCCTTTTTGTTTATAGTGTATGTGATTGCCTGTCACATAAACAAAATAAATAATTGCCGCTCATCTACATTTTTTATCAATTCATACAGTTATAAGAAACTGTTGTGCCTGTACCGTAACCGGCCACTATAAGTTTGCGTTTCAATTTAAACCAAACCAAAAACTATTGTATGAATAAGATGCTATTACTTGCCGTGGCAGGCCTGTTAACTATGGCTTCGTGCACCAAAGACCGCGTTACCGGCAGCGGCACTACCATCACCGAAGAGCGCAACGTTTCCAATTTTACGGGGGTAAGCACCAGCGGCTCCACCAATATTCATATTGTACAGGGCACCCCATTTAAAGTGCAGGTAAAGGGCTATGAGAATCTGGTCTCCTATATGGAAACAAAATTGAATGGCAACACTTTGGAGATAGGTTACAAAAACGTAAATATTAAGAATGACAATGTAGAAGTGTTTGTTACGATGCCTTCATTAGAAAGGGTGCATACCAGTGGTTCTGCCAGTATTGACGTGAAGGGAACGTTTACCGGTGAGAACACTCTTACCGCCTCCCTGTCCGGCTCCGGCAATATTGATATTGAAGCAGGGGATGCACAGCTTTTTAAATCATCCATATCGGGAAGCGGTAACATAAGAGCTTTTGGCCTGCTTGCGCAAAGGGCCGACGTATCTATTTCCGGTAGTGGCAGCACCGAAGTAAAAGCGGTCAACAATTTAAAAGTAAATATTTCGGGTAGCGGCGTTGTGTACTACAAAGGCCGGCCTGTTGTTGAAACAAGCATATCAGGCAGCGGCCAGGTGGTACATAGGTAAACCCCCACCCGGCCCTCTCCAACAGAGTTGGAGAAGGAGTGCGGTCACCAGATGTTTTACCACTACCCTTCTTTCTAATTACAAAATTTGGTAGTGTGCGAAAGGCAACGATGACTATCGTAAAAAGATATAACTATAAACGACCTGTCCCCTCTGCAACGGTGTTGAAGAAGGGGCCGGGGTGAGGTGTACCTTCGCTTTGTGAATGTTTCCGAGTTAAAAAAATTCCTGGATAAAAAAGTGGCTGAGTACAATCAGCCTTCTTTTATTGCGGCCGATCCTGTTTCTGTCCCGCATCGCTTTAGCAGGAAACAAGACATTGAGATAGCAGGCTTTTTTGCTGCTGTTTTTGCCTGGGGCAACAGAACAACTATCATCAAAAAAACAACGGAGCTGCTGCAGTTAATGGATGATGCACCGTATAGCTTCATCACCGGCCATTCCGATAAGGAACTTCAGAAACTGGCCGCTTTTAAGCACCGCACTTTTACTACAACCGACCTTCTGTACTTCCTGCTTTTTTTGAAACACCATTATGCAAAAAACGATTCATTGGAATCCGCTTTTACAAAATGGATAACTGTTTCCTCGCGTGGTGAAACCGGCCAGGCAGGAGCCGCACTTACGGGTTTTCATGATTATTTTTTTTCGTTGGAAGATGCGCCGGTACGCACAAGAAAACATATTGCTACGCCGGTGCGGAACTCCACCTGCAAGCGGCTAAACATGTACCTGCGGTGGATGGTGCGACAAGATAACTGTGGTGTTGATTTTGGCATCTGGAAAGGCATTTCGCCGTCGCAATTAATTTGTCCTGTTGATGTACACGTAGCAAGAGTAGGGAGGCAGTTGGGCCTTATTAAACGGGCGCCAACCGACTGGCTGACAGCAGTAGAACTTACTGAAGCATTAAAAGAGTTTGACAGGAATGACCCGGTTAAATATGATTTTGCATTATTTAGTTTAGGTGCGGTAGAAAAATTCTAAAACAAAAACATCCTGTCCCTTCCACCCACTTTTTTTGCTGCACCCATGTTACGAATGTTATAAGTAAACGACAAGGCACCGTAACGGTTTAATACGTTTGTCTGGTTATCAATGATCTGGTTTTGGTTGGTAGTGCGATAGAAACCATTGTTACGGTTTAGAATATCAAACACACTTAGTTTTAATAAACCAAGATCGCCTTTGAACAGCATTAAAGTAACAGCGGCATTCCACAAAATATTTTCCTTGGGAAGGCCCGGCGACACCTGGCTGTTATACCGGTAACCAAGATTGGTTTCCCACACCAGCTTTTTTGGCAGGCGGACGATCAACTCATTTTCCAAATAGTGGGTAACGGCTTTAATGTTGGTAAACGAAGGATCGGTATAAGTGGTGCGGCTAACGCCGGGGCTGTACATCGGGCGCAATTCAACCAAATCGTTCCAGTTAAAGCTCAAATTGAAATTAGGCCCAACCTGTAAATTAGATGCCGTGCTAACATTATTATTAACCATCAACTTTCGCTTATCGAAGTTGATATAAGGTGAGAAGCGAAAAGAGAAAATAAATTTTTGCTTGTTTTTAAATTCTTTTCCAAACCCCACGCCTGCATACAGGTTAACCGTTCCGCTTGCGTTTACCGGCCTTACGGTTTGCCGGCCATCGGCTAAAACCGTACGGCTCATGATCACATCATTATCAACAAAGCTTCCATTGATATAAAAATTATAGCTGGTTCCGGTGCCTTGCAGGAACACGAAATTGTTGGCAGAAAAAGAGGTACGCTTAGCCGGCTTTAATGCAGGGTTTCCAAAGCGGATATAAAAAGGGTTGGTGCTGTCGGGCACTGGTATCAGGTTAGCAACACCGGGTGCAATTACAGTTTGATTAACCTGTGCCGATAACTGCTTCCAGTTAAATGAAAAAGAAGGCAGCAGATTAAATAAAGTAGTGTTGACAGGTGCAGTAACATTTTTATAATTGTTTTCAATGGATTGCCACAAGCTGTTTACACCTGCCGAAAATGTTACCTGTTTAAGTTTATAGGATAGCCCCAAATAAGAGTTGATGCGATTTTGGTCTCTTTCAAAACCTCTCGCCTGTGCAAGGTCCAAAACATCGTATTTGGTAGTGATGCCGTCTTTATTATAGATGGTAATATCCTGTTCGTCTTTTATATACTGGTACTGGTTGTTGAACCGGAACGTCAGCTTTTTTGAGAGCGGTTCGCTGAAATTGAAATTAGTGTTTATGGATAGCGAAGGAACATCCTGCCGGCGAAGCTGGTTAAACAATCTTTCATATACAAATGGATAGTAGAAGTCATTATCTGACTCTGTTATGTTGCGTTGCAGGTTATTTGTATACGTAAGGAAATGATTAATATTCAGTGTTCTTCCCTTCTTTGCTTTAAACCGCCGCGTTACTGACAGGTTGTGATTATAACCCGCAGCATATGTTTTGTTGAACTGCATTCCTAAACCCGTGCTTAGCGGCCCGGTTTTGCTATTTGCCACATTAATATTGGCGTTTATGTTATCTGCATTGGCAGTGTACGAAAAGCTGGAGCGAAAGTTAATATCCGTAAGCGTATCGGGTTTTAGGTTGGCACCCGCCGCTACATTGTGCGTACGAGCTTCACGGTTATTGAGGGTGTTGGTTACCGTAGTTACAGTAGTGTCGTTTATAAACTGCTGTGCATTGGTTAGCTGTTGAATATTGTTTTTTGTATCGCCCAAAAAGTATTGCAGAAAGAAAGACTTATTCTTATTGGGTGCATGGTTTAAATTAAAACCGGCACCTGTTGTTCGGGCAATACCGGCATCGGTACCGCCAAATGAAATGCCATTGAGTGCAAAGCCTGTTTGTCCACCCCTGGTCATAATAGAAACGGAGTTAAAGCCGCTGCGGTTAAAGCCACCGATGTCCTGTATTTCCTTAAACGAAAATCCGCTGCGGTTAAGGTTGTTGCTAAAGGCCAACACACTTAGCTGCATCGTATCGCGGTAAATATTGGCGATGCCACCGATTTCGTAACGATCCTTTGTACCAACACCACCATAAACTTTTCCAAACCAACCTTTTTTTATGCCTTTCTTTAAGCTAAGGTTAATCACCTTGCCTACGTTGGTCAGGTCACCATCGCTGTTGCGGGCAATTTCATCCTTATCATCAGTTACCTGTATCTTATCAATTACATTGGCCGGAAGATTTCGGGTAGCCATCTTTGGATCATCGCCAAAGAAAGCTTTGCCATCTACATTAATACGATTGACCCTTCTGCCGTTGGCGGTGATGTTGCCCTCTCTGTCAACTTCAACACCTGGTAATTTACGCAACAGGTCTTCTACCAAAGCGGTAGGCAGGGTTTTAAAAGAAGATGCGTTGAATTCGATGGTATCACTTCGCACGGTCACGGGGGGCCTTTCAGCAATCACTAAAATTTCATCAAGGGTTTTTGAACCTGGTGTCATGGTGATAGTTCCCAAATCCAGTACGTCGCCATTGGTCAGCGTAAACTCTTTACGGTAGGCAGCATAGCCAGAGAATGAAACCACCACGCGGCATTCGATATTTAACGGCAGGCCCGGCACTTTAAACTCACCATCGGGATTGCTTAAACGATAGGTGATCAATGTTGTATCGGCTGCTTTAAATAAAGTTACTGTTGCCAGGGCTAAAGGATTTTTCCCGGTTGTATCAACCAGCTTTCCTTTGATGGTTCCCTGTGCATTTACATAAGAAACGGAAATGGCCAGGAGCAAAAGAAGCGTAAATAGCTTTTTCATCACAGTCATTGATTTGGGTAATCAATAATACGATGCTATTCGTACAAGAAAGCTCCCTTTTAAGACTAACGGTTGATTATAAGGATAAGAAGGTCACCTTTGCAGGGATGGACGTAACAGCAGCACTTCAAAAACTTATAACAAACTTATCTGCTGAGGAAAAGGCCGGTACTAAAAACGAACTGTCGGCTTATCTCAATCATTTACTGGTAAATGATTTTTCCGCCCTTGTTCAAATTCTTTACCGGCTAGATGTTTCGGAGGAAAAACTTAAAGCAGTATTGGCAGAAAACAAGGAGGCTGATGCCGGAGATTTGTTATCGGAATTAATTATAGAACGCCAGGCCCAAAAAGCAGGAGTGCGGCAATCGTTTCCACCTTTGGAAGAATTGCCAGGTGAGGAGAGGTGGTAAATCAATTGTTTCTTTCTTCTATCTTCTTTAAAAAAAGCATATCGCCTTTATCATAGCGAAAACTTACCGGCCGGGTATCCGTATCAAACACCTGCCACTGCAGCATATTATCACTTACAAATACCAACAGGCTTTTTAAGGTTACAACACGCGAAGCATTCGTTACAGACAAGTGAAGGGAAACAGGGTTTTTACTAAAATCAAAATAGCTTGCTTTTGCTAATTTGCGCCGGCCTCCATGCACTATATAAATTGTATTACTATCCACAACATCCAACCCTGCACCGCTTTTGTTGCGCCATGTGCCGGTCAAATTAGAAAAGCTGTATTTTTCTTTTTGTGAAAAAGCAGTAAGAGAAACCAATAGCGAAAGAACCAGTATCGTCTTTTTCATATCACCCCATTTTCGGTCCACAATAAAGTCTACATACTATATAGTGCATACGCTGTGCCATTAAATTTTCCTGCTGGCTTATGCGGGCATTATTTTTTATGCCCAACAGGAAAATGAATGGTATGAAAAGAGATGGGGCTACAGTAAGCTTATGGCAAAGTAATGTTGACGACTATATGGCAAAACCTGCTGGTATCAATGAAACGGTTTTTGACGTGCTGGTAGCGGGCGGTGGAATAACGGGAATAACTACCGCATTGCTTCTGCAAAAACAGGGAAAAAAATGCCTGGTGGCCGAAGCACATTCTTTATGTTTTGGTACCACCGGCGGCACTACGGCGCATATTAATTCCTTTCTCGATACCCCGTATGATCAAATACAAAGCGACTTTAGTACAGAAGCTGCCCAACTTGTAGCAAAAGCTACCAACAGCTCAAGGGAACTTTTTAAAAAACATGTGAGCGAATACAAAATAGATTGCGGCTTTGAAGAAAAACAGGGTTACGTATATGCGCAAACGCAGGAGCAGGTTGATGAACTGGATAAAATGTTTGAAGCGTCAAAACAAGCCGGTACAGCCGTAGATTATACGCAGGAAATCCCGGTGCCGGTTGAATTTAAAAAAGCGATAGTGTATCCTGCCCAGGCACAGTTACACCCTACCCTTTATGTGCAGGCTCTGGCAAAAGCCTTTGAAGAAGGCGGCGGCGTAATTCTGCAAAACTGCGCAGTGGATACAGTTGAAAAAGAAGCTGACCTACTAAACGTCACCACAAGTAACGGAACTATAAAAGCAGCGAATTTAATCTGGGCAACACATATTCCTCCCGGCATTAATATCCTGCATTTCAGGGATGCACCTTATCGGAGTTATGCTATTGCGGTAAGGTTAAATGGAGAGTACCCCGATCATTTATCTTACGACATGTACGACCCTTATCATTACTACCGCACACAGGAAGTGGACGGGCAAAAATATTTTATTGTTGGTGGCGAAGATCACAAAACAGCACACGAGGAAAATACCGAAGCCTGCTTCAATAATTTAATTGCTCACACCAAACAATATTTTGATGTGGCAGAAGTCACACACAGGTGGTCATCTCAATACTATGAGCCCTCGGATGGTCTGGCTTATATCGGGCATTTACCCGGCAATCCTGCTAATGTTTATGTTGCAACAGGGTATGGCGGCAATGGCATTACCTACAGCCACATTGCTGCACAACTACTTACCGATTTAATTACCACGGGAGATAGTGAGTACAAAGATTTATTTAGCCCGTCACGCATAAAGCCTATTGCCGGCTTTGCTGCCTTTGTGCAGGAAAATGCAGATGTAGTAAAAGAGTTTGTAACCAAACGCCTGTCGCCGGAAAAAATAGATGGCTTATCGGAGCTTGCTCATGGCGAAGGAAAAGTGGTAAAGCTGGAAGGCGAAACCGTAGCCCTGTATAAGGATGACGCCGGAAGAGTACATGCTTTAAACCCTGTGTGCACACATGCCAAATGCATTGTAGGCTGGAATACGGCTGAAAAAACATGGGACTGCCCCTGCCACGGTGCCCGTTACAATGTAGAGGGAGAAGTGCTTACCGGCCCTGCACGACGTGACCTGCAAAAGATAGAATTAAGTGATTTGATTGAGGGTAAAGCCTAACCGGTTCTTTATGTTTTGGTCAAAAGCAATAAGGCCTAGATTTATTGCTTTTGACCAAGACTTCATGAGAGCCCCTGGTTTCATCATCTTATTTATAAGTTTTACGCTTTCTGCTAAGGCCCAGAAAGTGCAGCAGGCCATTGAAACACTTTACAAAAAGTACCCGCAGGAGAAAGTGGTGCTCTCTTTTTCCAGGAATAATTATATGGCCGGTGAAACCATCTATTTCAAAGCGTATGCGCTAACCGGTTACGAGCCAACAGAAATTTCCACTAACCTTTACACAGAACTATACGATAAGAATAAAGTAATCATTAAACAACAGGTCATCCCGCTTTTAAAAGGCAGTGGCCAGGGTAGCTTTGCCCTGCCCGCTTCACTGGAAGAAAATGTTTATTACGTAAGAGCGTATACACATTACCTGCTCAATCACACGTAAGCTTTTCAATATATAAAGCCGGTAAATATCTTATAACCCTTACTCAGCTAAACTTCTTAAGCCAAAGCCCGTGCAATGGACAGCAGGTGTTTTTGCAGAGGGTGGAGTATTATTAAATAGCGTACCCTCCACA
>DASQMG010000005.1:0-4711 GCA_035645595.1 Flavisolibacter sp.
CTGGAAGCAAGAAAGCAGCTTTCTTTCTCAAAGTCAACCACTTGCAGTCGCGTTTTTTTGTAGCCAGATTGCGCATCCCTGTGGCACATTGCAAAACTGGCTATTAAGAAACGCAACGCTCATGTGAAATTCAGCTATTAAGTAACGCAACTGTTTTCCCGATATAATGGAGAACCGCCAGGTCAAACCAGATACCACAATAGGTATTCGAAGGAATACAGTTTTACCACCGTGAAATCCTTAGTTTTGATGTAGTTCTTCAAGTGAGCTAAAACGACTCAAAACGAGACAACTTCACCCTTTGTTCACCGAACTAAAAACGGTATATAATACACTGATTTTCAATAGGATATAAAGATGGCCTGAATCCTGACGCGGTCACAGCCACAGTAAAGGGTTCCAGAGTTTTTCTTTGAAACCCTTTTTCTTTGCTCCGACACAGTTCCGACACAATTCCTTTTTTTCAAATAGATTATACCGAGTTTTGATTTTATAAAATAAATTGGAAGTGGAAATTAAAATACCAGCAATTGATAATGTTACTGAAGCTGCTAAAGATTTCTTACAAAAAGTAATCACCCCACCTTTAGAAGAATTAGGGCTTTTATTCAGCGATCAGGTAAAGCTCTGGAGATTTAAGAATCAGGTTACTATTTTGGCAAAAGCTGAAAATCATTTAAAAGCAAAAGGGCTTAAAACACGAAATGTTTCCCTGAAGGTATTAAATAAGGGGTAGGATCGCAGAAGTAGTTGTAAAATACGATTTTATTTACATATATTTTTATTTATGCGTATGTCTTGCCTTTTTATTCTGCTCTTAACTGCGCTTGAAGCATTTGTTGGCCACCCGTGTCGTTATTTAAAACCGGACGAGGTCACTTACAACAAGTTAGCAAGGGTAGTTTACTAAAAATTGTTTGATCCTTACTCTGCCACTTACCATGACCAGTTGTTGTCATGCACCCTGCACAATCGGTTTATACTCTAAAAAAAGCTTTGCCGCCGATATTAAAAACGGTAGCGTATGTTGTTATTTTTTAAGTGGTTTTAAGCCTGTTTATTGCTGCTGCACCTGTTCCGACACCTCTCCGCGCCTGATGAGATGGAGCGGCAGGAAGGGCAGGATAAATGCTTGTGGATGGATTTTTAGTGAAGTAAGCTATAACACCAATTTTCCTTTTTTGTAAACAGCTATAATTAGTATCTTTTTATGGATGGATGGCCGGTTGCATTACTTACTTAGCAAATTTTGAGGCTCTTAGTATCGCTTCTATTTGTTTTCCGGTTCTTTCATCAATATACAGGTAGGTAATACCGAAGTCATACCCTTCGTACAGTCTATACCACAGTATATTGGTGATAACCAATTTTTCGTTGATGAAGATGTGTAAAGAATACTTAGTAAATGAAAGCCCATCTATCTGGTCAACGCTGGTCAGTGAATCTATTCTTACCATACTTCCCACTTTGTCTTTATACAGGTTGTATAGCTTCAACATCATATACTGATTGCTGGAATCATAATGACCATCTACTTCAGGATCAAAGGGGGTTATGGTGACTGAAAGGGCATCAGTGGGAGTTTTTGAAGCAGTGATGAGATGGATGATCTTTGTATAATCCAGTTTACTGCTATCCGCTTTAAGGAGGTGTCCCCCCCCTTCCCTTGCCTGCGCTTCCACTGTCACTGAATCCAGCATCTTAAACTCAGTGGGCACCTCTACTGTCCATCTTATTTTCTCAAAGTAAAGCCTCTTTACCGTGTCCTGTGCAGAAGCATGGGCACAACTGATAAAGGCAATTATAATAGCGGAGGTTTTAAGGGAAGCGTAGAAGGGGATTGTTAGTTTGTAGGTTTTCAAATAGGGAAGTTAAAAAGGTTTAATAAAGTTGGTTACTTGTTCGTCACCGGCAACTAATAATTATTTCTCTACACCTGCCCCCGCTTCCTGCATCTTCTTTTGAACCTTCTCCATTAATTTTTTGCCCCACTGCTGTCCTAAAGCAAATGAATCTTTGTATAAAGCAGGTATAACCTCAATAGACTTTTTACCTACAGGTGTATTGTAAAAAGCAACCAGCTCATTAATCTCTACTTCTGTATAGTACTTGTCATATATCGGTATAAGAGCTCCTATCAAGCCGTCAAAATCAGCTTCCTTTTCCACTTCTCTCATAATATTTCTGTAAGCCATCGTATCGGGTACTTGGAGAGAGTTCATTATATTATTAAAAATCATTTTGGACATATTTGATCCACCTGAAGCTTCCAGCAGATTCTTAATTGCTTTAGTCTTGGAAGGGGATTGAGAGTTACCAATTAGTGAAAGAGAAAGGAATATGGTAGCAAGTAAGAAACTTTTCATAAGGCATGTTAGTTTATTAATATCAATGCCCAATATATATCTAAAGGCAGGATGTTCCTATTGTTGTTTATCAACAAGCTCAATTTTAATATCTGAAATATTTTACAAATACAGTGTGAGCCGCATTACTCAATCTTCAACTAAAATTTGTATCCTTCAGATTCCAATTTTGCCGAAGGACATGTCCTCCTTGTTTGAATGGCCGTTGTTAGAGAACCCAAAATAATTCGTTCCTTGCTTCTCCCTGTTCTGTACCTTATACTTGAAGCAAAAGGTGCAAATTTGTACTTGATTGAATCCGCTCCAAAGGGCTCGGTTTGTGCATGGAGTGTCGAGGTTAATTGATAAATGACCTTAGTTCCTTTTAGGCCTTGCTTGGATTTTCCAATAGTACCTGTAAACAGGCTTTCCTGGCAATTAGTCAGATTAGGGTCGTAACAAGGGTAAGGTGTACGGGCACTGTAAGATTAAAATAGAACCAGTGCGCCATTTCCTCCCTACATGTCTTAGTTTTCTTAATTTGTGCGTTTTATGAACTGGCATCCAGTAAAGCTCCTCACCCTGTTGCTTGTAGCGCAAGGCCTTGGTAGTCCATTATGCTGCCAGGCACCGGCTTTTCCGATTCAAACCTGGGCAGAGGGACTCAGTGCAAAAAACGATGGGGGTCAAAAAAAATTTTTAGCCGCCGTCTTTCCTGCCATAGAAAAGCTTGACAGTGCCGCGGCGATGGCGCTTATTTCTAAGATTACCGAAAGCAGGCCCTCCGGCAATCCCTACCTCAATGCCCGTATATTGATGCTTAAGGGTCTTTATTTCCAGAACCGACTCCCGGCAGCCGGCATGCAGATAAATGATTTTTACGCCAAAGCACTTGACCAGGCGTATATAGCTGCCGACAAAGAGTTTATTGGGTTTACCAGCTGGCAATATGGACTAGTCATGTACGACCGGCAGGAGCTTGAACTGGCGGCCACGTATTTGTTGATCGCCGCGGAAAACAGTCGTACGATCCTTTCTCCAACGCGCCATGACGAAGAAACAGCTTATAACCTGCGTTTTATCAGCAGTGCGCTTTTTCGTGCAAGGCTTTTTGACAAAAGCATTCAGTATGCCCGCCAATACCTTGCGCAGTTTGGAGGAAGATCCAACCGGAACAGGCGGCAAATCATTAATGTCTGGAACACGCTTGGGCAGGTGTATCAAAAAAAGGGAAACCTGGACTCGGCGCTTTTTTGTTTCCAACGTTCCGCTACACTGGCCCACGACGCCGGCGACCAGGCCTGGCAGGGCATCAATGCGGGGCATATAGGGCAGGTGTATTTTCTGCGGAAAGAATATGCCAGGGCAAAGCCATTGCTTTGGTTCGATTACCATATTAACCGGGAGAAAGACGCCAACATTGCCGCCAACTCGCTCCATTGGCTGGGCCGTATTAACCAGGCAGAAGGGCAGATGGACAGCGCTTTTTGGAAACTGAAAATGGCGCTGCAAATGCTGGGTCAATCCACTGCGTATTCGCTCCAAAACCGCGAGTACCGCGAAGCCACTTACTACGCCCTAACCGATGCTTTTGCCCGGAGCGGGCCGCCGGACAGCTTTCACCATTATCTTCATCAATATCTGTCGCTGCACGACTCGATGGCACTCATTACGGCCCGGAGCAGTATAGACCTGGCGCAAATGCGCTTTGAGAACGGCAAAAATTACTACGCGGTTCAACTGCTGGAGCAGCAAAAGCGGACCGAGGAGCTGACCCGCAACTATATAATTGCCGCCATCCTTGTGCTTTGCACTCTCGTGATACTGGTGCTGGTAAAACAAAAACAACAATTGCAGTACCGCCAGCAATTGGCCCTACAGCAAAAGGAGGCTGCCGAAGCCGAAGCAGCCGTTGCTACGGAACAGTTAGACCTTTTCACCCGGCACCTATTGGAAAAAACCCATTTGATTGAAACCTTGCAGGCACAACTGCAGACCCGGCAGGTTACCGCCGAGCAAAGCGAAGTAATGCAACAACTTTCGGTGCAAACCATCCTTACCGAAGAAGACTGGCTCCGGTTTCAACGCTTATTTGAGAAAGTGCACGGTGGCTTTTTTGCCCGGCTCAAAGAAAAAGCGCCTGGCATTACAGCGGCAGAGCAGCGCATGGCGGCCCTTACCCGCCTGCAATTTTCCAACGCCCAGGTAGCAGCCATGCTGGGCATCTCCAGCGACAGCGTACGCAAAACCCGCCAACGCCTGCGCAACCGCCTCTCCTTGCCGGTGGAGGCTGGCCTGGAGGAAACCCTCGCTTCTATTTAAGGTCGCTTGCTGCGGCCAGAACCTTTGCCCAGAGCCTTTCCTGC
>DASQMG010000006.1:0-5605 GCA_035645595.1 Flavisolibacter sp.
GTAGAAAAGTTAATGGCCTTAATGTCAAATATTTTTTCGGCGAATACAGCACGTAGCGAATCAAACACCCACAAGCGAAGGCTTTCAAGATTTTCGCAGGGTTCGCCGTCTTCATCAACTGTTTCTGTCAGTCTTTCAGAACGTTCATAAACTACGTTATAATCCTGGTCGAAGAGGAACAGCTTTTTGTTGGTTTTACCAACATCAAAAATGGCTATAACAGGTTGCGAAGGCATGCAAAGAAATGAGGACGAAGATTTATGTATGAATGAATTGTTTGCCGACTGGCTACTTTCTTAGCCAGTTACAAACCAGTAGCTACCGTTACCAAACCTCTTTCCTTAATTAAGTTTTCCCGGCCTTTTAGTGAGCGGAAAATCTTCAGCGGCTCCAGTGCACCTCCTGCTCTCAACCTTGCTTCCGCCACCAGCGGACGGACATCGGTGCGATAAGCTTCCTGTAGAATTTCCTGTGCTTTTGTTACATCATTCGCTTCTCTTGCTGTCTCCAGTTCTTTCGTATCTACCAGTAAGGCCTGTGCATAAGCCACCTTGATAGCTTCCACCGATTGAAGCAAATCTTCCAGTGGGTCCTTAATGTTGTGCGAAGCATCGATCATCCAACCCAGGTCAGTTGCATGGTTCATTTGTCTGGCGTCCATACCTTCCACCAATTCATTAAAAATTAAGAACAACTGGTAAGGATTGATAGAGCCAACTGTCAGGTCATCGTCGCCGTACTTTGAATCATTAAAATGAAAACCACCAAGTTTTCCTTCCATTAATAGCAAAGAAACAATTTGCTCAATATTGGCGTTGGGAAGATGGTGGCCCAGGTCAACCAACGTGTATGCCTTCTCTCCAAGCTTGGACGCGTATAAAAGTGATTGACCCCAGTCGCCAACCGTCATAGAGTAAAAGTTGGGTTCAAAGGCTTTATACTCCACGAACATTTTCCAGTTATGGGGGAGTGCCGCATAAATTTCCCGCAAGCCATCCAATGTATTTTGAAAGGCTTTTCTAAAATTTAACTGGCCGGGAAAAGACGATCCATCCGACAGCCAGACCGTTAGTGATTCGGAACCCAGTTCCTCCCCGTATTTTATTACTTCAATATTGTGGTCAATGGCTTGTTTGCGAATGTCTTTGCTGACGTTTTGAAGTGAACCAAACTTATAACTATACTGCTGATCTTTCTGATCCTGGAACGTGTTGGAGTTGACGGCATCAAACCGCAAACCATGCTGGGCAGCGATTGCTTTAATATTGGATACATTCTTAGGTATATCCCATGGAATATGCAAGGAGATAGCGCCACTCGATTTGTTGAGTGCATGAAGCAACCCAACATCTTCAATTTTTTCTTCAAGGTTGCGGGGCTCGCCGCCGATTGAAAAGCGGCCAAACCTGGTGCCGCCAGCGCCCAGGGCCCAACTTGGAATAGCAATTTGAAAATCCGTTAGTTTTTGCAAAAGGGTATTAACGTCTTTCACTGAAGAAGCAGCGAATTCAAACCTGCGGCCGTGCTCTCTTATTTGTTCCTCATTGAATTCTGCAATCTTATATTGTTCTATCAGCATGGCAATCGTAATTAAGGTAAATAGAATACTTCCTGTAAGGGAAGACTGACTGGTGAATTATCCGGATTGGTTTCCATGATATCACCCATATATTTCCACCAGCGTTGCATTACTTCTTGTTGAGGCAAGTCATTTAAAGTGGCAGGATCTTCTGCTTTTAAAACCCCGAATAAGGCGTTAGTCATTGGATCTAAGAAGATCGAATATTCGCTAATACCTGATTGTTTCAGTAGCGCTTCCAGTTCCGGCCACAATTCATTATGACGCTTTCGGTACTCCTCTTCAAAGCCCGGAAATAATTTCATTTTGAAGGCGACTCGTTTCATAACACTTATCTGGCAAAGGCCATTGCTACGCCACCATCCACATTGAGCACATTGCCGGTTGATTTGCTGAGCAGCCCACCTACAAAAGCAAAGCAGGCAGCAGCAATGTCTTCGGGCTCAATGATCTCACCAAGCAAGGTTCTATTTGAATAGAAAGCCGGCAATTCCTCCACCGTAATGCCGTAAGCTTTTGCCCTGCCTTCTGCCCAGCCGTTGCTCCAGATGTTGCTTCCTGAAATAACTGCATCGGGATTTACAACGTTCACTCTTATCTTATCTTTTCCCAGTTCGGCTGCATTGAGTCTGGAGAGGTGCAGCTGGGCCGCCTTGGCAGAACCGTAGCCGGCATTATTGGGTCCGCTTACTAAAGCATTTTTGCTGACAATGTTCAGCACGTCGCCCCCAAAGCCCTGCTTACGCATAACCTCAACACCTTTTTTGGTTACACAAAACTGGCCTTTTACTAAAACATCATAAAGTAAATCCCAATCTTCAATGGTATGGTCTTCAATGGTTTTTGAAATAGATAGTCCGGCATTGTTCACAATGATATCTACGCCACCGAAATAAAGTATGCAGGTGTTGATGGTTTGCTGTATCGTATCTTCTTTGGTAACATCTAAAACATCACTGGTAAAAACATCTTTGCCAAAGGATTTTTGAAACTCGGCTTTCGCCTCTTCCAGCCGCTGCGTATTGTTATCATTGATAATAACACAGGCGCCTTCCTCAGCAAATTTTTTAGCGATGGCCTTACCTATGCCCCCGGCACTGCCGGTGATCAAAGCAACACGGCCAGATAATGATTTAGGCTTTGGCATACGTGAAAGTTTTGCTTCTTCCAACAACCAGTATTCAATATTGAACGCCTCCTGACGTGGCAGCGATGTGTATTCAGAAATGGCTTCTGCACCCCGCATTACATTAATAGCATTGGTGTAAAATTCTGAAGCGATACGGGCAGTAGCTTTATCTTTTGCAAAAGCAAACATGCCGACACCAGGATATAAAATAATAACCGGATTGGCATCTCTTATAGCCGGGCTGTTTCCATGTTTATGCTTAAGGTAATACTCCTGGTACATGGCACGGTAGGCCTGGAACGATGGGCCCACCTTTTCCTTAATTTTTGCCACGTCTGATAAGTCTTCGTCCGGGGCCAGTTGTAAAACCAGCGGACTGATTTTAGTGCGTAGAAAATGATCAGGGCAAGAGGTACCCATTGGTGCCAGCCGATCTAAATGGTTTGAATTAATAAACTCCAGCACACGGTCATCATCGGTAAAATGACCAATCATTTTTGTATAGGAACTACAAAGACCACGCAGCACAGGAGCCAGGGCAACTGCCTGTGAGAGACGGCCATCTTTCGATAAAGATTGGACCCTGGCTCCCCCGAATACTGCGGGTTGCTTGTATATGAAAGACTCGATATAATCTGCTGAGCGCTCAATCACCTCCAGTGAATTCATGTAACATTCGTACGCTGTATCGCCCCAGGTAAATAAGCCATGTGAACCAAGCATGATGCCGCGGAGCCCGGGAGCCTGGTCAAGGCATTGCTTTAATTGCAGGCCCAGATCAAAGCCCGGACGCTGCCAGTCGACCCAGCCAATAGTACCGCCAAATAATTCTTCGGTGATTCGCCTGCCGTCCTTTGCAGCAGCTATGGCAATGGCTGCATCGGGGTGCAAGTGATCTATGTGCTTAAAGGGTAAGAAACCGTGAAGCGGTGTATCAATAGAGGGTGCTTTCGAGCCCAGATCAAAAATGCAATGGTTGAATAGCTCCACCATCTCATCTTCATTTTCTAAACCACGATATACATTTTTGAGGTTACGCAGGCGCTCAACATAAAGCCCGGCCAAACCGCTTTTTGTGAGCGTGCCGATATCGCCGCCGGAGCCTTTCACCCACATCACTTCTGTGTCTTCGCCGGTGAGCGGATCTTTTTCAATGGTTTTGCACGATGTATTCCCACCACCATAATTGGTGAGCCGCAGATCGGCGCCTAATAAATTGGAACGGTAAATCAGCAGGGCTACTTCGTCGTCTCCAAAGGCAGCAGCTTTGGCTTCGTCCCACAAATAACTAACGTGTTTAAAGGTTGCTGTGACAGACATAAATCAATTTGAATTTTATAATTGGATAGGATGTTGGAAAGCGACCTGTCGTTTGCTCAATATTATTCTGAACGTACAAGGGTGCGACGCAACAATTGCTTCAAAGAAGCACTCCTGCCCGTTACATAATTATACGCTTTGCTTTAAAAGAACTCCTTTCCCGTATGCTAAACCTTGGTGGTCGTTTTTACATAACCTGTTTGCGGGCCTGAGGCTGGTTTTAAAGAGTTGCCTTTGCCTACCACCACAACAGCAGCGATAACAATAAACACCCCTGCTACAATCGTGTATAACGTTTTTTTACTGACGCCTTTCCATTCATTTGAAATCAATCCCCACATGTTGGCAACAAGGATAATGAAAGACATGTGCAAAATCCACGACGAGGCACCGTTGCCCAACTTGCTTTCGCCCATACCATAAAAAAAGAACTGTAAAAACCATGCTGTACCTGCAAGGGCACAAAGAAGATAATTCCTCGTTAATGGCGTTTTGGAATTAGTATAGTCGCCAAATGTTTTGTTCCGGGCATTTAAGATCATACACCATATCAGGTTAGTAGTTAAGCCTCCCCAAAGAATCACTACAAAAATTACATTATTGCCAAAGAGAAAATTCCCCTGGCCGGGATGATCAGCCGCCCATAGTTGATTGGCGACCTCGGCCATAGGCTTACCAGCTTCGATGCCAAAATTAAAGCAGGCACTTAGTACACCGGAAACAATAGAAACAAATATCCCCAGGCCAAATTTATATTCTACAGCGTTACCGGCAGCGGCACCGTGTGCAGACGAAACAGTTTCCCGAACGACTACTTCCTCGTAAGCAGGATGCGTGGTACCAGTACCAACAGTAGCTGGCTCTTTAACCGGCGAAAGTTTGCGAAGTTTTACAGAACCGCCGTTGCCTGTTCCATCAGAAGCGGGCTTGCCGGCATCAGCCTTCAACTGGGCCTCT
Organism: Flavisolibacter sp.; assembly: GCA_035645595.1. Lineage (GTDB taxonomy): Bacteria > Bacteroidota > Bacteroidia > Chitinophagales > Chitinophagaceae > Flavisolibacter. The sequence continues at coordinate 4,986 of DASQMG010000006.1, forward strand.
TTCATTGTACCCGCTTTGCCACAAACAATAATCCCGATTACACAAACAACCAATCCGGCAATAACGGTAAGCCCCCATTGGCTGCCCGTGTAATCGCTGATGGTATCTTTTCCGGCCTGGGGAAAGAATTGATAATAGATGGGAGGAATCAGTGAACCGAACACCATACAAAGACCAAGTATGATACTGCTACCTAATGACACCCCAAGGTAGCGTACGCCGAGGCCATATGTTAATCCGCCAATACCCCACAACAGTCCAAAAATGTAGGTATATAGTAAAGTAGACGGTTCTGTCCCGGAAATAATGCTGGCAAAACCAGGAATGGTTAGATAGGCCGCAATTGGTGGGACAATAAGCCAGGAGGCAAGGCCACCAATAATCCAATAGCTTTCCCACGACCACCCTTTTACTTTTTTATAAGGCATGTAAAAGCTGCCTGAGGCAAACCCGCCTATGAAATGAAAGATAACCCCTAAGATAACTCCCATAAATATTTCAGTATAGAAAGTAATGAAAACTAAAAGTAAGTTTTAAAAAAATTTGCGCATCATGGTCTATCATATGTGAGGCACGCGGGTGGAGGAACTTTTAGGATCACTCCTCTTATAGCCAATTGA
>DASQMG010000007.1:0-56450 GCA_035645595.1 Flavisolibacter sp.
TACAATGCGAGCTTTAGTGCAGAATGGGTGAACTGTTCCATTTCTATTTCCTAAAACGTTTCAGGCAAAACATTTGCTCCTATGAGGTACAAGAGATGAATACCGCTACCCCGATAAAAATACTTTTTACATTGCTGTTGATATTGTTTTGCATTGACGCCTCACCGCAGGATGCGAGCCTGACGTTAGAAGATGATAAACGTAATGATTCGATAATAACGTGCGCCAGCCAACGCTACGAGTCACATTCACTTTTTCGACAGCTATTTATGGGTACCAATTACCGCCGGGCATGGAGCCAGCCTGTGAAATTTCCTGTCTTTTACTTATCCCGTTCCGGGTTTACCGTTAAGGAGTTGGGTGGTGGTATGCAAACAATGTCGTTACAATTAAGAGACGCTGCCGGCAAGCAATGGGCGTTGCGAACCGTAGAAAAACAGGTAGCCAAAGCAATGCCCGGCTGGGCAAAAAATACATTAGCCCAAAAACTTTCGCAAGACCAGGTGTCGGCCTCTTTCCCCTACGGCGCTTCAATTGCAATAGGGCTGGCAGCCGCAGCGGGCATCACAGCCGCACCAACCCAAATATATTTTATAGCAGATGATACTGCATTGGGCGAGTTTCGTTCCTTTTTTGCCAATACCCTCTGCTCTTTACAGGAGCGGGATGCAGGAGTTGACAACACAGTAAGTTCAAGGCAATTATTAACCCTAATGCGTAAAGAGAACAGGCATGCTGTAGATCAGAAAGCACTTTTGCACGCAAGACTTTTAGACATGTTAATTGCAGACTGGGACCGCCACGAAGATAACTGGCGCTGGCAGGTTAAAGACACGGGCACCAATAGGCGTTACAGTCCTATTCCAAAAGACAGGGATTGGGCCTTTTTTAGAAGTAACGGGCTGCTACCTTACCTGGTTCGGTTTACCGGCATGCGCTTTTTAGTTCCGTTCAGCCCAAAAAGTTCAGGTTTAAAAAACCTAAACAATAAAGTATGGCTTTTTGATAAATTGTTGTTGAATGAACTGGACCGGGCTCAATGGGAAAACATAAGCAAGGCTTTTGTACAACAGTTACCCGATTCGGCAATTGAAACCGCTGTGAAAACCCTGCCTAAAGAAATTTACGCACTGCATGGACAGGAGTTTATAAACATCCTTAAAAGCAGGCGCAATGGCCTGGCTAAAAATGTAATGGATTATTATGAATTTGTTTCTGAGGAAATAATCATCAATGGTTCCGATGAAGAAGAACTGATCCAGGTTTCGTCTTTCAATGATCAGCTAACGGTCAGTATGTATAAAATCGTGAACGGACGAGAAGGTGATAAAATTTATGAGCGGAGCTTTTCAGGAAACGAAACTTATCATATTACCATCAATGCTTTTGATGGCGATGACAGGTTTGAGGTGGGCGGCAATACTGCATCAAAAATTAAACTTACGCTGAAGGGCGGTAAGGGTAACGATACCTATAATTTAGAAGGGGCCCTCCGAACAAAAGTGTTCGAAACCGCATCCGAAAAAAATACCATTCGCAATAAAAACAAATCCCGGATTTCATTTCAGTAAATCGTTGGATATTCGCCGCGTACAATCGAAATCATGAAGAAATTCTTTCGCCTGTTTATTACTGCAGTCTTTTTTTTAAGTCTGGCTTCACCAGCAAAAACACAGGTACAGTTCAGCGGATGGCTGGCTTCCTTTAATACCTTCAAACTAAACAACCGCTTCAGCCTGCACCTGGATGGACAGCTTCGTTCAACAGATGAACTCAGGCAGGTACAAACAATTTTGTTACGTCCCGGTTTGAATTTTCATGTGGGTAAAAATTTAGTTCTTACTGCGGGTTATGCCTTCATTAGTAACCGTCGTGCGGTTGGTAGCGTTTCCGGTTTATTGCCCGAGCACCGCATCTGGCAACAAGGGCTCTTTAATCATAAAGCCAGAAACATTTCTATTGCCCACCGCATCAGGTTTGAGGAACGTTTTATTTCAAAAGCAAAAGTTGCCAATAACGAATTGGAAACAGACGGCCACACCCAGGCATTCCGCATTCGCTATTTTATCAGGAATATCTTTCCATTAACTGCAAAGCCCTCATTTTCAAAAGGCTTTTTTCTGGCCCTTCAAAACGAAGTGTTCTTAAATACTGGTGATAAAACCGCTGTCAACGGAAAGACCTTCGATCAAAACCGGTTGTATGGAGCGCTTGGCTATCGGCTTCTTAATAAAATAGATTTGGAAGCGGGTTATATGAACCAATATACAAACACCCGAAGCTCTTTCACTAATAACCACATAGCGCAGATTGCGGTATACAAAAGACTATAAGTGGCAAGAGCCGATTTTTTTGCATTTTTGCAGCATTAATAGATGAAGATGAATGTTTATCAAACCCTGGTGCAGAAAAAGAAGAGTGGTCATAAATCGTTTGTTGTTTTAATTGATCCTGATAAGATTTCCTCATCTTCCCTGTTTTCATTGGTGCAATCGGCCAACCGGTATAAAGTAGATTTCTTTTTTGTAGGAGGAAGCCTTGTAGTTTCCGATCATCTGGATGAATGTGTTGAACAAATAAAACAGGAGTCTTCCATTCCCGTTATACTTTTCCCGGGCAGCCCGGCGCAATTAAGTAAACATGCTGATGCGCTTTTATATTTATCACTCATCTCCGGCCGTAACCCCGAATTATTAATTGGCCAGCATGTTATCTCCGCACCCTTTGTAAAAAAAAGCGGGCTTGAAATTATTTCTACCGGCTACATGGTAATTGACGGTGGTGCCCCTACAACGGTTTCTTACATAAGCGGTGCAGCACCCATCCCTGCCGACAAAGCCGAAATTGCCCTTTGCACCGCTATGGCCGGAGAGATGTTGGGCAAAAAATTAATTTATATGGATGCCGGCAGCGGCGCTAAAAAAGCCATCGGTGAAGAAATGATTGCATTGGTAGCAAAAAATATTGATGTGCCTTTAGTTATTGGCGGTGGCATTCGCGATGCAGAAAAAGCCTACCTGAATTGCAAGGCTGGCGCCGATGTAATTGTTGTTGGCAACGCCATAGAAAAACAGCCCTCGTTGTTAGAGGAAATGGCCGCGGCAATTCACCAGGGGCATACCGTTTCCTAGTGTTTTTGCAACTTGATGTCTGCATATAAAACATCTCAACTTCAATGCACCCGGTGTTAAATAAACTGGCTTCTCATTCTGTTGCCGTATTTGTTTTTTTATCGGTGGTTCAAGTGTTATGCGCTACTTATTTTTTAACCGCCCCCCGCTTTGGTGCAATTAATAGTCTCCTGTTTCTGGGTTGCGGTATTGGAAGCAGCTTCTGTATTTTATACTTACCTCCTATCGAATTTTCTACAGTAGTTATCATCAACCGCCAATTATTGTTAAAGCTTTTAAGTGTTCTTGCCTTCCTGCCGGTAAGCTATAGTGTTGTAAGAAACACATTAGATAACACTCCGGTGCAAATTGAATATGCGGATATGCTCCCCATTATTGGTGTAATGTGTCAAAGATTTTTAAGTGGGCCCATCAATGATGTGTATAGCCCTATCCCCCAAATATGGAATGGCATACAGCCAATTTATTTGCCGGCAATGTGGCTACCGTTCTGTACTTCTTTTGTAGCCCATTTTGATATGCGCTGGGTAACAGTTGGTGGTATCTGGTTAAGTGTGACACTTTGCATTTTACCGGCATGGAAAAAAAATCACGCTATCTGGTTTTATATGTCTGCCTTAACGACCCTACTGGCATGGCTTCACGTAAATGAAACACACAACGTTATCAGGCTGAGTGAAGAAGGCGTCGTGTTTCTTTATTATTCACTATTTACTGTAGCTATTATTTCCCGCAATGCCTGGGCCATTGGCGGTACTGCGGCTCTATGCCTGTTAAGCCGTTATGCTATCATCGGCTGGCTGCCCTTTGCAGTTATCTGTTTGTTACACAAAAGAGAATATAAATTTCTACTGAAAATGGTAGCGGCAGGAAGCCTTGTAACAGCATTGCTCATTGTTCCATTTGGTATAAAATCTCTATCCTTCCAATTACAATTACCCTATCAGTACATTAGTCACGCTGAAAGAGTATGGAAAGAAACACCTGAACATTTTTATCAGTCATTAGGCATGGCAAAATTTTCGGGACCATCACATGTTCGGTTGCTACATGATGTTTTGGTTTGGGGAAGCTTTCTTTTGCCGTTGTTGTTTTATACCTTTTTACGAAAGAAAAATTTTTGCAACACCAATATCTTATTAGCAGGATTGCAACTAACCCTTAGCTTTTTTTACAGCTTTTTAGATGTGCCGTATCTCTATCTTTTTTACACGCCGGTGTTTGTTAGTCTTGTAATTGCGGGATGGTGTTTAACGTGCAGCAATAAAAGTACTACCTAGGTCAATTCATGCCTTCTGCTTTCACTCTCGATGGTGTATCCTTCCCGCTAATAATAGTTCTGCTGCTTTCAGCAATGGCTTTAATAATTTGCGCCATGTTGTCTAAATCCAATGTGCTTACTTCATCGCTGGCCTTATGGTAGTTTGGTTCACTATCCATTTTAGATGTAGAGATGGTGTGTGCCGGTACACCCAGCCGGGCCAGTGTAGCGTTGTCGGAGCGGTAAAATAATTGTTGATCGGGATAGGGGTCGGGATAAAACTGAAAGGCGGACCCTTTTAAGTTCGCCTGTAATATTTCACCCATATTTGTTTTATCAAAGCCGGTAATAAAGGCAGAGTTCCTGCCCCATTTGCTTTCGGTACCAATCATTTCAATATTAAACATGGCAGTAATGGTAGCGGGGTTCATTTGCTGCGAAAAATACTGCGACCCGAAACCACCGATTTCCTCTGCTGTAAAAGCAACAAATACCAGGGTTCTCGCATTATTACCAAGTTTTTTAAAATGATCGGCTAATACAATAACAGCTGTTGTACCGGCAGCATCATCGTTGGCCCCGTTATATATACTGTCACCTTCCTGTGGTTTACCTATACCTAAATGATCGTAATGTGCGGAGAAAATCACCTGCTCTTCCTTCCTGCTTTTACCAGGCAAAATACCTACTACATTTTTAAACTTCGTTTCCTCAAAGCTGTGGGTTGCTGTGATTGTAAAGCCATTGGACAGACTGCCACCTAAAATAAAGATGGTAGAAAAGGGCGATTGAAAAATCTGGCGTTTCAAACCAGTAAGCCGTCCGAAATTTTTTGTCAGGCTTGTATCTACCAGTACGATGGTGTTCTTTTTTTGAGCCATAATACTCTGGGCTTTCGAAAATAAATTTTCACCGGCACTAATAGAAGCTACCGCATAGCCCGACTTTTCATCTACATTCAATAATGGCTGGCTTGTTATAACAATAATATTTTTACGATCTACATCGGCGCCGCCGGCGGTATATTTTAATTCGCCAAGTCTTGGCCGGAGCATTACAAACTCCTGCAGGTAAGTGCCACCCGCCAACGGTTGCAAACCCGCCTTTTTAAATTCTGCAGCAATAAAATCCGCAGCCTTATCTATTTCCGGTGAACCGGTTTTGCGGCCGCGCATTTCATCAGAGGCCAAAAAGTTTTCGATGCGGGCTACCTCGCTTGTGCTGGCAACCATCGTGTTTGCCTTACCCTTTTTTTGTACAGAACAAGTGGTGGTCGCCGCTATAAAAAATAAGGCAACGACGAAAGAATAAAAGAATTTATACATAGTTGATTGAAATAGAGGTGTAAAATAATTATTCCCTTTTGTATCCGTCATAGTAAATCGGCAACTACCTTTTCATGTAGGAAAGGGGGTTATAGTTATTAAAGAAATTTCTTCCCCTGGCAACAAATTAATCTAACCAACTACAAACTCATCATCTCTTTAAATTTTACAGTTTGCCTGCGGCTCACCTCTACTTTTTCGCCGCCTTTAAGTTCCAGTAGCAACCCGCCGTTAAAATACGATTCCACTTTTTCTATCATTTGCAGGTTAATGATATGCTTACGGTTGGCCCGGAAAAAAACTTTAGGATCAAGGCGTTCTTCCAAGGCATTCAGGGATTTCAAAATAAGTGGCTTATTTGGCCCAAAAAACACCTTGGCATAGTTACCCACGCTTTCAAAGAGGCGCACCTCGGAGAGGCGAACAAACCAGCAGCGTTCACCGTCTTTTACAAATACCTGGTCGTGCTCACCCAGCAAACTATTGTTGATAGCCCCGTTAACAAAAGGAACAGAACTTCTTTGTACGTGCTCACCCATAACCTTTCTAACTTTTTCTATAGCATCGGCTAATCTCTTCGGTTCAATGGGTTTTAGCAGGTAATCAAGGGCGTTCACTTCAAATGCCTTTAGTGCATAATCGTCATAAGCGGTTGTAAAAACCACGCTGGGGGCATGGTCTAACTCCTGCAGCATTTCAAAACCGGTTTTGCCCGGCATTTGAATGTCAAGGAAAATTAAATCCGGGTTATGGCTGTCAATTTTTTGTATACCTTCTTCTGCGTTGGAGGCTTCGTCAACCACTTCTATTTCGGGAAAATCCTGTAGCAGTTTGCGAAGTTCCGTTCTGGCTAAGCGTTCGTCGTCAATAATAATAGCTCTCATGTAAAAAAGTTTGGGGTTATCGTTTGGGTTTTTAAGTTCGGGGTAAAAATGTGCCTTCTGCCTTTTTGGAGTCCGGCTAACGAATGTCTATTATGCTCCTGTTGTGTCACACCCTTGTACGTCCGGTAATTCTATTAGCCTCTAAAGCAAAAACGTCTTTACCATATTTATTTCTAATAAAATTAAAGGTCATTTTATCGGCATAATAACCTTTGCTTCTACCAAAACAGGGTCTAACTGTTTTATTTCAAAGCTTGCCTTTTCGCCATATAATAAATTCAGGCGGTCTTTCGTGCTGGCTATTCCAAAACCGGTACTTTTTGTATAACCATTCAGGTGTCCTGTGTTCTGCACTAAAAGTTCGTGTTGGTTTTGTTTTATGTCCGAAATTATTTTTATCACACCGCCCTTCATTTGCTTGCTGATACCATGCTTGATGGCATTCTCCACCAGGGTTTGCAACATCATTGGCGGTACAGGACTATTCAGGGTATTATCATCAACTAAAAACTCTACCCGCAGGCGGTCTTCAAAACGCATACTTTCCAGGGCGAGGTAATCTTTTACAATTTTTAGTTCCTGTGACAGCGCTACTGTTTCGGCCTTTTCGGCGCTCAGGCTACTTCGCAAAATATTGCTCAACTCGGTAATAGCGCTACGTGCCCTTTCGGGGTTTTCATCAACCAAAGCCCTGATGCCGTTTAAAGAATTAAAAATGAAATGCGGGTTCACATGGGCTTTTATCGTATTTAATTCCAATTGCCTTACCAGGGCCTCTAACTTGATCGTATCCATTTCCTGCTTGCGGGTTTTAATAATGAAATGGTACATGAAGTAGATGGCATTCCAAATTAGCAAAAGCGGGATAAACGAAATAAGGTTGGTAATGAATAATGACAGGTACGAAACCGGTTCACCCTCGGCATTGGTACGCAACTGGAACAACTGCTCGAAAGGCGAAACGATGCAGGTAATAAAGAAGGAAAAAGCTATAGTGAGTAAGATAAAAGTGAGGATTTGCTGACGGAGGTCTTTTAGTAAAACCGATGAGCGATGGATGACTTCCCGCATAAAATGGGAAAAAATGACACCCACCTCCATAAAAAATAAGATGCGCTGTAAAATTTTTGGTTCATAGCTATTAAAAAGAAGCGCAAAAAAAACATTAATCAAGGCAAACAATCCCCATCCCGCAAATTGCGCCACCCAATACCTCGATAAGCGAAACGACTTCATCATATAAAAGTACAACAGCACTTTATTATTGGTTGCCTGTAAATATACCAGTGGGCGAGAGATTTTACAAGCGGATAAAGTTCCTAAGTGGATGCACTCATAGCACAAAGAAAAAAGGGACTATATGGTAGTTCCTATTTTATTTGTGCTATTTTACCATCTCAATCCACCCCAATGAAGGCAATAACCTCTAAGAGAATACACCTCTTGTTGGCCTGTATGTTTTTTATCCAGCCGGTTTTCAGCCAGTCTACAGGCCGGATAGTAATAAACGAATATATGCCGTGGACCTCGAATGGCTGTGGTACCACGTCTGAATTTATTGAGCTTCTTAATTTCGGGCCTGGTCCCGTTAATATTGGCTGTTTTATACTAACCACAGGCAAGTATTCTATCACAATTCCACCAAACACCTTTATTCAGCCCGGCGAATTTTATGTGATTGCCGGCCAGAATTTTATTCCGGGCGACTGCGCAAATATTGACAGTTCATCAACCGGAATATTTGCAGACCTGAACTGGAACTTATGCGGGTGTACAAATATACCGGTGCCAACTACCGGCAATGGATTAATGACGGATGGAGGTTCATCAAATACACCTTTGGTTCTGTTTGATCCTAATTTAAATGTTATAGACGCCGTTGTGAGGAGTTTACCCACTGAATCCTCAACCACTGTAACTACTTCCACAATAGCCGGAGCATGTTCCAATAAAACATTTAATCTGGGGCTGCTCCCTCTTGTTTACGAAGAACTAGGCATGTCCGCTGGACGTGGGAACAGTTTTGCCCGTAAGACAGATGGAGATTGCGGGTGGGTGAAAGACCCTCAGCAAAGTGGGAACGCATCTAATAACAGTGCTGGCGATGTCTCAGATATCAGGTACGACTTTTCTCTTATCAACGGCTTTAATTGTGATGGCCACGGTGGAAACGTTAGCATTTATGTTCATCACTATGACTATGCTTCTGTATTTCCAATGACTTATACGATATCGGCAGATACTAACAAAAACGGGATTTTTGATATAAATGATCAATATACAAATAACGTTGACAGTTCTTCGCCCTCTATTGACATAAACGGCTTGCCAACGGGTCGTTATAGAATTACAGTATCATCAGTAAAGGGTTGTTATTTAAAAACCTTTGAATTTTCTATAATTGATTGTTCGGTGGTACTTCCTGTACAATTAGAGTCCTTTACCTATAACATTCAAAAAAATGGTAACGCCCGGTTACAGTGGAAAGTGCACGGAACGCAAAACGTGGAAAAGATAATTATACAAAAAGCGGGAAAAGATCAAAGGTTTACAACCGAGAAAACTATTCATGATGTATCAGGTACCACCGGAACAAAAGTGCTTTCTGCTGAAGTGGCAATGGATGATTGGTTTGAATATTTCCAACTGATTGTTGTGACTAAAGATGGAAGATCCCTCTTTTCCACTGTACTAAGTTTGAAAAGTTACAGTGATATAAATCGTTTCTGGCCTAACCCGGTCAATAATGAAGTAACCGTTAAACTTACCAGTACCGTATCAAAGAATCTTGCGTATGTTATTTACAACGCTGCAGGCAGTGCAGCACAAAGAGGTTTTTTAAAAGTGAATAAAGGGGAAACAATTTCTACCCTTAGTTTAGCCAGGTTGCCTAGCGGGATTTACAATTTGCAAATACAGGCTTTTTCAAAAGTTGACCAACCTATCTCTTTCAGGTTTGTTAAGCATTAAACGGTTTACTGTATTTGCCGAAAAATAAAATAATTTCACCGCTTAAATCAACCTCATGCAAATACCTGCAGGTGCTTTGCTGCAAACCATAGATACTCCCGAAGACCTAAAAAAAGTACCTAAAGAAAAACTTCACCAGGTGTGCGATGAGCTTCGTCAATATATTGTTGATGTAGTAAGCGTACATGGTGGGCATTTTGGTGCCTCGCTTGGTGTGGTGGAACTTTCGGTGGCCTTACACTATGTTTATAATACTCCGTACGATCAATTGGTTTGGGATGTAGGCCACCAGGCCTACGGGCATAAAATACTTACAGGCCGCAGGGATAATTTTATGACCAACCGTAAATACGGAGGGCTCAGCGGTTTTCCAAAACGCAGCGAAAGCGAGTACGATACATTTGGCGTAGGACACTCTTCTACTTCCATCTCAGCCGCTTTGGGTATGGCTATGGCAGCCAAATACAAGGGCGAAACTGACAGGAAATCGGTAGCTGTTATTGGCGACGGCTCTATGACAGCGGGAATGGCCTTTGAGGCTATGAACCATGCCGGCGTTGCTGATACGGATATGCTGATTATTTTGAACGATAACTGCATGAGCATTGACCCGAACGTAGGCGCCTTAAAAGAATACCTAACCGATATCACCACATCGCAGACTTATAATAAATTCCGGGATGACGTTTGGAAGTTGATGGGTAAGCTGCCAGTAGGGAAAAGTTTCACCCGTGATATGGCCTCCAAGCTGGAAGCAGGTATTAAAGGCATGGTAACCAAAAGGAGTAATTTGTTTGAAGCGCTGAACCTTCGCTACTTCGGCCCCATAGATGGGCATAACATTACCAAGCTGGTTGATACTTTAAAAGACTTAAGAAACATACCAGGTCCCAAAATATTACATATTGTAACCGTAAAAGGCAAAGGCTATGCATTAGCCGAAAAAGATCAAACTAAATGGCATGCACCGGGTTTGTTTGATAAAATAACCGGCGAGATTTATAAGAAAAAATATGAGTTGCCGCAGCCGCCAAAATACCAGGATGTTTTTGGACATACGATAATTGAGCTGGCCGAACAGAATGAAAAGATCATGGGCATTACGCCGGCCATGCCAAGTGGTTCTTCCCTGAAATTCATGATGGATAAAATGCCGCACCGGGCTATCGATGTAGGCATTTGCGAGCAGCATGCGGTTACGCTTAGTGCCGGCATGGCCACCCAGGGCTTAAAAGTTTTTTGCAATATTTATTCATCATTTATGCAACGTGCTTTTGACCAGGTGGTGCACGATGTAGCTATTCAAAAGCTGCCGGTGGTTTTTTGTTTAGACCGTGCAGGTTTGGTAGGTGAAGATGGTCCAACCCACCATGGGGCTTATGATGTTCCTTACTTTCGCTGCATACCAAACATGATTATTTCTGCACCAATGAACGAAGCAGAATTGCGTAACCTGATGTACACAGCACAATTAGAAAGTACTGCACTTCCCTTTGTTATCCGCTACCCCCGTGGCGAAGGTGTAATGCCTGAGTGGAGAAAACCAATGACCGAAGTAAAAATTGGTAAAGGAAGAAAGCTGCGTGATGGCAAAGGCATCGCCATATTATCTTTCGGGCATCCCGGAAATTTTGCGGCAGCAGCTATCAGGGATTTACGGGGAGATAATTTACAGCCTGCACATTATGATATGCGGTTTGCCAAACCGTTGGATGAAGAATTACTGCACGAAGCTTTATTGCAATATGATAAAATCGTCACCGTGGAAGACGGAACAGTAGTAGGTGGTTTTGGTTCTGCGGTAGCAGAATTTATGGCTGCGAATGGATACAAAAATGATTTGAAAATCTTAGGTATCCCTGACAGGATTGTTGAGCATGGCACGTTAAAAGAATTGCATCGCGAGTGTGAGTATGATGCGCAAGCAATCGCCGATGCTATCAGAGAAATGATGACGACACCTGTTTTGGTTACCCGGCCTCTTTGAGTTTCAAACCCCTTCCTAATTAGTAAGCCGTTTCATTGAAACGGCTTCTTTATCTTATCCATAAAAAGTTTCCGTTTTTAAAAAAGCATTTTTATGATCCAGGCGCCATCCAGAACGATACATGAATCATCGGGCAATCCTGGCAAATGCCATAAGGGTTTCTGTTAGATTTTCAATTAAGCCTTTAGTCTTTTATATTTAGCCGATATTTATACACTATGAACTCAAAACTAAGCCTGCTTACTATTATTTCTTTTTCTTCCCTTCTTTACAGTACAACTATAAAGGCCCAGGAAACTTCTAATACCAACACTACAGGCAAAACAACAATGGCTAGTGACAGTGTTTTCGACAAGGTGGAAATAGAAGCCAGCATCGATATGGCAGCGTGGCGCAAGCACCTTGAACTAAATTTACCCGGCTATCTGGAAAATGCAGTAAGAAAAGGAATGAAAGCAGGACAATACACTGTCAATATTCGGTTTTTGGTAGAAAAAAATGGCCGGATGTCAGATGTAGTAGCATTAGATGATCCCGGATTTGGTTTAGCAAAAGCGGCAGTAACCGTGGTGAAAACAGGTCCTAGATGGAAGGCAGGGGAATTGAATGGAAATAAAGTTCGCTCTTATCATACCCAACCTATAACGTTTATGATTGTAGAAAAGTAAGAGGCAGCCCGCAAGATGAAGAGCTGCTTTTTAAAAACATCGCTATTAATAGTTTTTAGGTTGAAAAGCGTAGTTATCAATTTTGTTCGAAGCAATTAAATGGTTTGCGTTCATTTAATTCGGGTAAGCAAATTACATCAAGCGGCATTTATTCTTTAGTCTTAGTTGCCGGCCAACTACCAATAAGCGGGCGGTTACCATAAGTTTCAACTCCTTTACAATTAATTATGGAACCGAAAACGTTCTGCATCTAAGCGGTATACGTTTCATGAAAAAGAACTTGATCCCCTGCCTGCTTTTACTATTGGTAATGGTAACTACAGTTATTTTCCTTTCTCACACAAAAACGGAAAAAAAATTTACAACATTACGTCCCCGGCAAAATCCAACTGCAATTGTTATCACGCCGAAAACTTTATTCAAGATTCAGACAAAAGCTTCAGAAGCAGCCGCGTTTGTAAAAAAGAATAAATACAATACTGAGTTTTGCTTTCTTATTGATCTGAGCCTGCCATCAAACCAAAAACGTTTTTTTATCTACCATTTTAAAAAGGACACTGTACTGAACAGCGGTCTTGTAACGCATGGCAATTGCAACGAAACCTGGCTGCAAGGCCGGAGATACAGTAACATCACAGGCAGTGGCTGTTCATCAACCGGCAAGTATAAAATTGGGGCTGCCTATTATGGAAAATTTGGACTGGCTTTTAAGCTGCATGGCCTGGACGCTACAAACGACAAGGCAATGGAGCGCTACGTGGTTTTGCACTCTCATAGTTGTGTTCCGGAAACAGAAGTTACCCGCGACATTTGCCAAAGTAATGGATGCCCTACGGTTTCACCCAATTTTTTAAAAGAGATAGAGCCGATGATTAAAGCATCAAAGAAACCGATCCTGTTGTGGATTATAGAGTAGGGTTACAGCAGCCGCATGTGCTCTTCATCTGTTAATCCTTCTTCGGCTTCATTATACTCCACAATAAAATTATTGCGGCCTTCGCCAATCAGGATGCGCATAAATTTTTGCTGCACCAGCTCCAGCATTGATAAAAAAATAAAAATAGCATGCACCCTGTTTTCTACTGTTTCAAAAATTTTTTCAAACGACAGTGTTCTTTGGCTTTGCACCATCGAAATCATATCTGTCTTGCTGGCCTCCATGCTGTAATTGTAGCGTACAACGGTGTGTATCGGGCTATTTAATTTATCGTGATAGCGCTGCATCACTCTTTCAAAAGCCTTCATTAGTTTAAACAGCGTAATGGTTTGCACTTCGGTGCCTTCGCTGGCCTCCTCTCCTATTTGCGACAGTTCCTTCTGAATATTACCCCGCCTGATCATCAACATGCGATCGGCTTCCATTAATGCCATCTGTGCCGCTGCTTCTTTATAGGTTTTGTACTGAAGTATTTTATCAATCAGTTCCTGCCGGGGGTCTATTTCATTGCCGGCGGCGTCTATTTCTTTACGTGGCAGCAGCATTTTTGCTTTAATGCGCATGAGTGTAGAAATAAACAAAATAAATTCACTCGACAGCTCAATATTTAATGACTCCTGGGAATGGATATACGCTAAAAAATCTTTTATGATCGCTGTTATTGGAATATTATAAATATCCAGCTCATCCCGTTCTATAAAGAAAAGAAGAAGGTCAAAAGGTCCTTCAAACTGCGGAAGCTTTATTTGATAGGTAGTGCTCACAAGTTGCTTTTTGCGTAAAAGAAAAGTCCTCTCTACCAATAGAGAGGACTTTTCGAAAATACGGTTTGTTATTAAAATTTAGCGGCAATCCCTACGCCTAAGATAGATTTCATCTGCGTGGCAGGCTTGTCTTTATTATCGCCAAACATTTTCACATCATCATCATAATACAAATCGAAATTATAATTTACACTTAACCAGTTATTTACCTTCATACCAATTGTGTTAGTCCAATACACATCAAACAAAAAGGGCTCTTGTTCAATGATGTCGGAGCTGATATCAAGCCTGGTCCTCCAGGTTACGTTCTTTGCAATTTCTTTATTGAATAAACCGGAAAAGTAGGGGCCGGCTTCAAAACGAACTTCTCTTTGAGGATTAACGCCGTACTTTTCTGCCAGCGGTCTTTCCACCTCACCATCGGGAGCAACACCACCCTGGTTATTAAAACTATAAGGCGAGTTGGTAAACACAACCCAGCGGGCATTAGGCCCTATATGAAGGTTTAGCGAACCATTTTTGGAGGTGTACTGTAAACCGGGGCTAAGATTAATGTAAGCAGGTGCAAAAAAACCGGACATACGCCTGCGCTGATCTTTCGAGTAATCGTAGCCATTAACCAATTGCGTTCTAAGGTTTCCTACAACGCCAATGCCCCAATTTCCGTTTGCACTGATAGTATGGCTGTATTTAGAATAGAAGTCAAACTTGTCATCAATCTTACGTACACCACCCGAAGTTGTATTGATCAGGGCGTATGCAACTTCAAGGTTGTTAGTCCACTTATTTTTGCCCGAAATCTTATTAGCCCATAACATTAAATTTCCATAAGCAGTAAGCGAAAATTTTTCTTCACCGGCAGGTGCCCAGTTACGGGTTCCGCTTTGGCCGCCCATCAGGCTAATCATTCCTCCAAGTTTAAAAGCAGAAGGGGATTTTTCTTTTTTCGGTGTTTGCGCTGAAGCCATGAGTACAAAAAAGGTGGCAACAAAAACTAAGGTTGTACGTCTCATTTAAGCTGAATTGGTTAAAAAACTAAACCCTTTAATTTGAATGGGAGTTGCCAAAGATAGGGGATAAATAGAAAAATTTATCCCTTCAAAGAATCCCTGATTTCCATCAAAAGTTTTTCCTGTAATGAGTACTCTGGAGCAGTTGAAGTCACCGTTTCTTCCTTCTTACGTTTCATGCGGCTCATTGCTTTTATAATCATAAATAATATAATGGCGATAATAATAAATTTAAGAACAGCCGCTATAAAATTTCCATACTTTACCGCCCCCCATGCCAGATCCTCCAGATTATTGACATGCGCAGCTTCCAGTGCCGGCGTTAGAAGCAAAGGCGTAATTACATCATCAACCAAAGATGAAACAATGGCCCCAAATGCGGCACCAATAATGACGGCAATAGCGAGGTCAACCACATTGCCTTGCAATGCGAACTCTTTAAACTCCTTCACGAATCCCATAATGATTTTGGTTTTGATTTATGACGAAAGTACAAGTGAATTAAGTGTTATTGCCGGGCATCTTTGAGTTGAGGATATTGCATGTTCAATGCCTGCAAAGCATTGGTGATGGTTTTTGTAATAACGTATTCCTTGTACCAGTTTTGGTCGGCGGGTACAATTGTCCAGGGAATGACATTGCAGTTTTGAAAAACGTCTTCATACATTTTCATATACTGCTCCCAAAGTTTTGCCTCCTCTAAATCTCTTGCATTGTACTTCCATGTTTTGGCAGGATTTTCTACCCGCTCCTTCAAGCGCCCCTGCTGTTCTTCCCGCGAAATATGCAGGTAAAACTTAAGTATTACGGTGTTGTTATGTTCTGTTACCAGTTGTTCAAAATCATTGATAGCTTTAAAGCGTTTAGTCGCAGTTTCATCATCACACCAGCCATGCACACGGGTAATCAACACATCTTCGTAATGGCTGCGGTTAAATAGTTGAATCATTCCTTTAGCTGGTGTATGCTGATGAATACGCCATAAAAAATCATGATTCAATTCGTCAGCCGTAGGCGTTTTAAACGATCTTACTGAAACTCCCTGAGGGTTCAATCCGCCAAACACATTTTTGATAGCACCGTCTTTACCACTGGCATCCATACCCTGTATTATCACTAAAACAGAACGGCGTCCTTCGGCATATAAAAGGTTTTGCTGCTCGTCTAAAACGGTTTTTAATTCCTGGGTTTGCTGCTTGGTTTGTTGTTTATCCAGTTCTTTTGGTGCTCTTGTGGAAGTATCATTTAATATCGCCATAAAATAAAATTACCTGTAAAACTGCAAAGCATCTGCACATTTGCAAATTATGAGCCGTCAAAAAAGTAGTAGCTGGGTGCTTTTTGTCTTACTTGCTTTGGTATGGGGCAGTTCTTTTATCCTCATTAAAAAGGCATCAGTGCAATTAACGGGCTGGCAAATCGGTGCTATCCGCATTTTTTCAGCGGGTATTGTATTTCTTCCTTTTGCGCTTTTCCATATTAGTAAATTACCCAAATCTAAAGTGCCGCTTATTATCCTAACCGGTTTACTGGGCAATTTGTTTCCAGCCTTTTTATTTGCCATCGCTATTCATCAAAAAATAGAAAGTTCAGTGGCAGGCATTTTAAATTCCCTTACGCCTTTGTTTGTTATTGTGATTGGGGTTTTGTTTTTCAAAAGCAAGGTGGCGCCGCAGAAGTTTGCCGGTGTGCTGATAGGCTTTGTAGGCCTGCTACTTTTAAGTATTACAAGAGGGCCGGTTTCAATTAGTGATATTGGCTTTACACTACTGATTTTGCTTGCTACGATTTTATATGGCGTTAATGTAAATTTGGTCGGTACTTACCTTAAAGGGCTTGATCCTATAAAAATGGCAACCGTTTCTATTGGCTTTTTAACCCTTCCGACAGCAATCGTGTTATGGCTGAATCCTGTATCTTTTTCTTCTGCCCAGGTTTGGAATGGTGTTTTGGCCAGTGTAGCATTAGGCTTTTTGGGAAGTGCTGCAGCTACTATTCTTTTTTACATGCTGATAAAAAAAGCAGGAGGCTTATTTGCCTCCCTGGTTACTTACGCTATTCCTGTAGTGGCTATTGCCTGGGGAATGGTAGATGGCGAAAACATTAGCTTAGTACAACTCGGATGCTTAGGAATTATTTTGTGTGGCGTGTACCTTGCTAATAAATAATCTCTTTGTGCCTTAAAGGGGAAGAGTTGCTTCCATTAAAACTGCCGTTTCCCAACTATTTCTTTAGCATACTGTTTGGTTGAACCCAGTGGACGGGATTACTATTTGACTTCAACTGCGTTGCACTCTTGTACAACACCAACAATGGGAAGCGGCAAAGATCTGGATTATAACAATGACAGAGGTCTGCAGTCAATCTTCAAATCTAAGGCTCCCCCTACGGTGAAGGGGATTACACCACCATTATCTCCTTTTCTTTAGAAGTAAGATGTTTATCTACATGAGCAATAAATCTATTCGTCAGTTCCTGCACTTCTGCCTCTGCATCTTTAGCGGCATCTTCACTTAAGCCATCCTTTTGTCCCTTTTTAATGCTTTCAATAGCATCTCTCCTGATGCTGCGGATGGCTACTTTTGACTGTTCACCTTCAGCCAGGCATCTTTTCACCAGTTCTTTGCGGCGCTCTTCGGTAAGTGGAGGTAAAAAAAGCCGGATAATTATACCGTCGTTCTGAGGATTAAGACCAATGTTAGAATTGATAATAGCCCGTTCAATAGGCTGTAACATATTTTTCTCCCAGGGCTGAATGGTTAAAGTACGGGCATCCATTACAGAAATATTTCCTACCTGATTAATGGGCATGGGCGATCCGTAATAATCTACCACAATACCATCAAGCATTTGGGGATTAGCCTTTCCGGCCCTTATTTTTACTAATTCAGTCTCAAGGTGGCTGATCGCTTTTTTCATGGAGTCTTCGGCTAACTGAATAGTTAACGACACATCTTCTGGTGACATTTCCGTATTTTTTTGTTAGCGCAAATCTAATAAAGAAGCGGGTAAGAGGAAGAATGATTCTTACTCCGCTATAGCCACTTCTTCATTTTTAAAGGCTACAACTTTTGTGGTGGAATTTCCCTGTTGTTCAATATTTTTCTGGAAAGAGCTGCTGGCAATTGTTAATACAGAGCGACGCTTCCCAAACTTTAAAAAACCGATAATTGTATAAGAAACAGCCATCATGGAGCAAAGCAGGATAGTGGAACCAATAGAGCGTCCGAAATAAGCCAGTACGATAAACAATATATTAGTGCCCAGGCATACGTACGTAACCTGGCTGTGATTTAATCCATGGTCTAAAAGCAGGTGATGGATATGGTTACGGTCAGCAGAAAATGGCGAACGTCCCCGGAAAATACGAACACTGAATACGCGTAAGGTATCAAGCAGCGGAATCATTAAAATAGAAAACCCTATAGCCACAGAGGAAGTAATAGGAAAAGTTCCCGCAGTGGTATCGGCCACTGTAATAAATTTAATAACAAGAATGGCATTGAGCAATCCTAAAACAAGTGAGCCGGAATCGCCCATAAATATTTTAGCAGGATGATAATTAAATACAAGAAAGGCAAAAAGAGCACCGGTGAAAGAAAAGGAAAGCAGAGCATAGTCATGCATATTGGCCATTGAAAAGTAAATACCAAAAACAGCAGTTGTTAAAACACCAAGGCTGCCCGCCAAACCATCAATGCCATCTATGAGGTTAAAAGCATTTACAATGACAATTATGGTCATGTAAGAAAGGAGATAGCTGATAATTTCGGGTAAATTATAGATGCCTAGAAATCCATGCATACTATCTATGCGAATACCGCCTAAATGAATAATAATGGCTGCGGCTGCAATTTGTCCCAGGAACTTTTTCACCGCCGATAGAATCAAAATATCATCCTTTAGCCCCAAAAAAAATGTAAGCAACAGGGCAGCAAAAAAATACTGAAATTCGGGGTTTTGGCGGGTGGATATTGTTAACAATAAGGAAAGGGAAAAGCCGATAAAAATCCCAACGCCTCCTAAAGAGGCAATAGCCTTTGTATGTAGTTTGCGTGAATCAGGTACATCAAAGAGGCCCTTTTCATCAGCTAACTTTATAATGGTGGGAACTGCTATTAAGGTAATAATAAAAGCAATTGATGTGGTCATCAAGAGATTCAGCATGCAAGAGGGTTTTGGAGTATAATAAAAGGTTTCATTCAATTGTGTCTTTCACGTTAAAGGTAGTTTTCATTCGTGGCTTTTGCAATGAATGCTGGCTCCGGCAAATGTAACTACATAAAAGGAATTTTTTTTTAATAAAAAGAGTGCATTTTTGCAACCCGGCGATTTTGAAAAAATTCTTTTAAAGGTTTAATCTCCATTAAAATTTATGCCAAGTCTTACTGAAGTTGCTTCACAGGTTAGAAGAGATATTGTACGTATGGTTCATGGAGCCGCCAGCGGGCACCCCGGAGGCTCTTTAGGTTGTGCAGATTTTATAACGGCCCTCTATTTTAAAATCATGCACCATGAACCCCAGCCTTTCGACATGGAGGCAAAGAACCAGGACATATTTATTCTCTCTAACGGGCATATCTCTCCTGTATTTTACTCAGCGCTTGCTAGGAGCGGGTATTTTGATGTTGCTGAACTGGCTACCTTTCGTAAAATAAATTCCCGTGTTCAGGGCCATCCAACCACGCATGAAGGCTTGCCCGGTGTACGGGTTGCTACCGGCTCTTTAGGGCAGGGTATGAGTGTAGGTATTGGTGCCGCCCTGGCTAAAAAATTAAACAACGACCAAAGCGTAGTTTATACTTTACACGGTGATGGCGAGCTGCAGGAAGGCCAAAACTGGGAAGCTATTATGTTTGCGCCTAACCATAATGTAGATAACCTGATTGCCACCATTGACTGGAACGGACAACAAATTGACGGCCCTACTTATAAAGTAAACGACCTTGGTAACATCCGCGAAAAATTTGAAGCTTTTGGATGGCATACTTTAGAAATGAACGGTAACGATATGGACGAAGTTGTTCATACATTAGAGGAAGCTAAATCGTTAGTGGGGAAAGGAAAGCCCATTGCTATAATTATGCGAACTATTATGGGTAAGGGTGTGGAATTTATGGAGAATGACCATAACTGGCATGGCGTGGCGCCTAATGATGATCAGCTTGCGAAGGCGTTAGCACAGCTGCCGGAAACGATGGGAGATTATTAAAGAAGTAGGTAGTGATCAGCTACTTGCTATTCACCACTTGCTACCCGCTCTTCCATCAACTGTTTTACCAGCGCTTCTAACTCCTGAATGCGCTTGTCTAGTTGGGGAAGATTGCGAAATACAGCCTGGCTGCGCAACGCACTTGTATAATCACCGGCAGGAGAACCGGTTACTGCACTGTAAGGCTCTTTCATTGATTTGCTTACCCCACTTTGCGCATTGATTTTGGCGCCGTCAGCAATTTGTATATGGCCTACCAAACCGGCCTGGCCGCCAATCATTACATTATTACCAATTTTTGTAGAACCACTTACACCCGCCTGTGCTGCAATAACGGTGCTGTTACCAACTTCTACATTATGGGCGATTTGAATAAGGTTATCCAGCTTTGCCCCGGATTTAATAAGCGTAGAACCCATTGTAGCCCGGTCAATAGTAGTATTGGCACCTATTTCTACATGACTTTCGACAAGAACGTTACCAATTTGAGGCACTTTTTTAAATGAGCCATCAGCTTGGGGAGCAAAGCCAAACCCATCGGAACCAATAACGGCGCCGGCATGAACATTTACATAATCGCCCAATTCACAATCGTGATAAATTTTAACTCCGGGATGAATCATGCAATTTCTACCAATGATAACATTATCGCCAATAAAGGAGTTAGGAAAGATTTTGGTACCAGCTGCTACATGTACGTTTTCGCCAATATAAGAAAAAGCGCCTACATAAACATCGTCGGCCAGCTTTGCAGAGGAAGAAATAAAACTGGGCTGCTGGATTCCTTTTAACTGCTGAGTAACCATTTCCTGGTATTTACTCAGTAGCTGGGCAAAGCCGGTGTAAGCATCCTGCACACGAATTAGCGTAGGTTTTACCTGTTGGCGAAGCTCATACCCTTCGTTAATGATAGCAATAGATGCATGAGTTGTATAAAGATACTCCTCGTACCTGGGGTTGGCTAAAAAGGTAAGCTGCCCCTCCTGCGCTTCTTCAATTTTACCAAACGAAGAAACAATCGCATCGGCATTACCTTCGAGTTTCCCATTGAGTAAGATCGAAATTTGAGCGGCGGTAAATTGCATAGTTGATTATCATTAAGACATAAAAGTCAAATAACACAAGACCATAGCCTGGTTAGATGCAAAGCAAGGTCAAATAAGTCAAAATACTCATATCGTTTTAAAAGCAGAACTGTTAAAAACCAATAGCAGTTCTATACACCTGATGACATGTTACGCACTTTTACTTTTCGACACTTTGTAACAACACTTATTTAAGATAGCAAAGGTAATATTTACGAACAGGGGTAGAAAGCCGTTGATGAATCAGCGCATTGTCAACCTGCGAGATATCTGAAACCGTTCCATCCTTATACAAAATTTTTATATGCTCATCAGCAGGGTTATAAGTTGTGTTTGTGGCCTCGCCGGTGAAAACAAAATAAGCGGCTTCGGTCTCCGAAATAGCCATCTTATGCGCTACATCCTTGCGCAACGACTCTACTACCAGTTCATCAAACGGTTGCGAACTGAATTTTATTTTAAGAAGCTTTCTTTCTGTCAAGCCTTTGCTTAACCGGGAAAGAACTTTATCAAAATGGCTGCACCAGTTTTTAATAGTGCACATCACATCAGTATCATCTAACTGCGCAAATTTTTCAAGATGTTTTATAAATTTTTCGCCGGGTCTTTGTTCCTTTAAAAAAAAGGCCAGGTTGGTAGAAGCGGTTGGCAACTCAATTCCATTAGCGATTAACTCGTTAGCCCTGTCAATAATTTTCACCAGCATTTTTTCAGCCGCCATCACTGTTTTATGCAGATACACCTGCCAGTACATTAACCTTCGCGAAACCAAAAATTTCTCTACCGTAAAAATGGCCTTTTCTTCTATCATCAGTTCGCCGTTATGTACCGCCAGCATTTTTAAAATACGGTCATACCCGATGGCGCCTTCCACAACGCCGGTAAAAAAAGAATCGCGGTTCAGGTAATCCATCCTATCTACATCCAGCTGCCCCGAGACCAATTGATGCAAAAAAGGTTTTGGATATTCATCGCTAAAAATTGCAATGGCCGTTTGCAGTTGACCGCCAAACTGCTCATTTAATAGTTGAAGAATAAGTATCGAAATGTCTTCGTGATGAACCCCTTTTATTAATTTTTTTTCCAACGCATGTGAGTAGGGGCCGTGGCCGATATCATGTAAAAGGATGGCAACCTTAGCACCCAGTTCCTCTTCTTTTGTTATCTCCACGCCTTTGTTGCGAAGCTCGTTTAACGCCAAACCCATAAGATGATACGCCCCTAACGAATGGTGCAACCTTGTATGAACCGCACCTGGATAAACCAACGAAGCGAAGGCCATTTGATGAATGCGGCGTAAACGCTGATAGTAAGGGTGGGAAATGATTTCAAAAATCAAGGGATGGTCAACGGTTATAAAACCATAAACCGGGTCGTTAATAATTTTGCGAACATAAGCCATAACAAAAAGGTAAACTTCCTTCAAAAATACAGAACAACCATCTCACCTATATTGTTTGTGCTGTGTAGTGGTTAACTTACGGCACTTAACCCTGAACACAAAAACGAAATACAAAATTCCATGAGCTTAGCAAAGATTCTTTGGGTAGATGATGAAATAGAAAGCCTTCAATCGCAAAAATTTTTCTTAGAAAAAAAAGGGTATGATGTACATACACTGACCAATGGTTTTGATGCTATAGATTATGTGAAGGAGAATATCGTAGATGTTGTTTTGCTTGATGAGACAATGCCTGGGATTACTGGTTTGGAAACCCTATCGAAAATTAAAGAAGTCAACTCACAGATACCGGTAGTGCTTATCACAAAAAATGAAACGGAAAATTTGATGGATGAAGCCATTGGCAGCCAAATTTCCGACTACCTGATAAAGCCTGTAAACCCTAACCAGGTGTGGCTTTCCCTAAAAAAAATTATTGACAACAGAAGACTGGTAGCTGAAAAAACTACCACCGCCTACCAGCAGCAGTTCCGCAATTTATTTATGGCGTTAAACTCCAACCCAAACTATACGGAGTGGATGGGAATTTATAAAGAACTGGTGCATTGGGAACTTAGCCTGCAGAAAAGTGACAGCCCTGAAATGCTGGAGGTTTTTCAAAGTCAGAAGAATGAAGCCAATACAGAGTTCTTCAAATTCATTTCGAGAAATTATACCTCGTGGCTAAAGCCCGGAGTAAAAGATAAACCCGTACTCTCTCATACCCTGCTCAAAGAAAAGGTGATGCCGCAGGTAGAGAAAGGCGTACCTACATTTTTTATTCTGATTGATAACCTGCGGTTCGATCAGTGGCGCACTATTATGCCTACGTTTTTAGAAAGCTTTAGGTTAGTGGAAGAAGATACTTTCTACAGTATTTTACCAACGGCTACCCATTATGCCCGCAACGCCATTTTCTCCGGCTTGCTGCCTATCGAAATTGAAAAACGCTTTCCACAACTATGGATGAACGATGAAGATGAAGGCGGTAAGAATTTGGCGGAAGAAGAATTTTTTAAGGCGCAGTTAAAAGGCATGGGAGAGTCTAACCTGCGCACGTCTTATACTAAAGTCGTGAACAATCACGCAGGCTTGGAATTGGTAAATAATATGCACAACCTGCTTGGCAACGATTTAAATGTAATCGTGTACAACTTTGTTGACATGCTTTCTCATGCCCGTACCGAGATGGAAGTGTTAAAGGAATTAGCTGGTGATGAAGTAAGCTATAGAAGCATTACAGCAAGCTGGTTCGAGCATTCACCACTGCATCAGGCCTTGAAAAAAATTGCTGATAAAGGTGTAAAGATTATTGTGGCAACCGACCACGGAAGCGTACGGGTAAAAACACCGGTGAAAGTAATAGGCGATAAGCAAACCACTACCAACCTTCGTTACAAGCATGGCCGTAATTTAAACTACGATCCAAAAGAAGTGCTGGCCTTTCGTGAACCTAAAGAGGCTGGCCTGCCATCGCCTACCATTAATTCATCGTACATATTTGGAGGAGAAGATGTGTTCTTATGCTATCCTAATAATTACAACCATTACGTTAACTATTATAAGAATACGTTTCAGCATGGAGGTGTAAGTTTGGAGGAAATGATTGTACCGGTGATACAAATGGTGAGTAAGTAAATTCAAAAACGTAAAACTCCGAACTGCTACTTTTACATTTCAGATTTAGAATTTTTCACTTTTCACTTTTAATGAAATACACACAAACAACGCTTGATAAAATAGGAAAGGTCATTGAAGAAACGGGCTACATAGTTCGCTACGAACGGGGTTCTTTTCAAAGTGGCTTTTGCATTTTAGAAGATAGAAAAGTAGTAGTGCTTAATAAGTTTCTGCCGCTTGAAGGGCGTATAAATACCCTGATTGACCTTATTCCGCAATTAAAAGTGGAAGCCGAAGCATTAACACCTGATAGTAAAAAATGGTTTGATGATATTATGGGACGGTTTTATGCGGCGCAGGGCGAAGAGAGTTGATCGCTTAATATGTTAATACGTTCTTTCACGAACAGACTAATTAACCCATTAACTTATTAACTTCCCCTTTCGTGAATACCCCTCCACTTAAAGTAACCTTTCTTGGCACCGGCACCAGCAGCGGTGTTCCCATGATTGCGTGCTCTTGCGAAGTATGCACATCTACTGATAAAAAAGATAAGCGTTTACGCTCAAGCATCCTGGTTGAGTCAGCCACTACAACAATAGTAGTCGACACCACCCCCGATTTTCGGTACCAAATGCTGCGCATTGGTGCAGAAAAGTTAGACGCCGTTTTGTTTACCCATCCCCATAAAGATCATATTGCAGGATTGGACGATGTACGGGCCTTTAACTTTTTTCAGCACAAACCTATGCCGCTCTATGGAAACAGTATGACGCTGAATGCCGTGATGCATGATTTCGCCTACGCTTTTGCCGAAAAAAAATATCCAGGCATACCGCAACTGGAATTAAATGAAATTACACTTGAACCATTTTCTATTGGAGATATTCCTGTTACTCCCATTGCGGTTTGGCATTTAAAAATGCCGGTGTATGGATTCCGCTTTGGCGATTTTACCTACATCACTGATGCCAACAAAATTGATGAAGCAGAAAAAGAAAAAATAAGAGGCAGTAAGCTTATTGTGGTAAATGCATTGCGAAAAGAAAAACATATTTCGCACTATAATTTACAGGAAGCTATTGATCTGGTGCAGGAACTGGAAATCCCGGAGGCGTACCTCACACATATTTCGCACCAGTTAGGGAGGCATGAAGATGTTGAGAGAAATTTACCGGAAGGAATACATCTGGCGTATGATCAACTCACGCCCCTGCCCTATCTCCAGAAAAGCTGAGAGCGATGGCTGGCACCACATTACGGTCATCCTGACCTTCGCGGCGTAAAGGCCACCAACACACAAATACTCGCTTAAGAACGATTCATAATTATATTTTAGTCTGCCTGAAACTAAAACAACACGCAATTGATGATACGGGGAGATAGCAAAGTTATGTTCTGTAAAAAGACAGCCTTCTCACCGGGCAGGTCAGAGTGGGCCGTTAGGTCTTATATTTGCGCCCTTAAACGATTAGCTACATGAATTTCGAAACCTCTGAAATCACACAACAGGTGGCCCAAACGGCCCGCGACTTTGCCCTTCAAAACATTAAGCCCCACGTTATGGAGTGGGATGAAAGCCAGGAATTTCCCCTGCACATTTTTAAACAGTTAGGGGAACTGGGAATGATGGGAGTACTGGTTCCCGAACAATACGGCGGGGCAGGGCTCTCCTATTTCGAATACAAAACCATCATTGAAGAAATCTCTAAAGTATGCGGCTCTATCGGGTTAAGTGTAGCAGCGCATAACTCACTTTGCACTGGCCATATTTTAGCCTTTGGCAACGAAGAACAAAAGGGTAGATGGCTGCCTAAACTGGCAACTGCCGAATGGATCGGCGCCTGGGGACTAACAGAACCCAACACGGGCTCCGATGCCGGTAATATGAAATGTACCGCTACAAAAGAAGGTGAAAACTGGGTAATCAACGGAACAAAAAACTGGATCACGCATGGTATCAGCGGCAACATAGCTGTTGTAATTTGTCGCACTGGCGAGCCACGTACAAAAGATAACGCTACGGCCTTTGTGGTGGAAAGAGGTACGGCAGGTTTTAGTGGTGGAAAGAAAGAAAATAAACTGGGCATGAGAGCTTCCGAGACCGCTGAAATGATCTTTGAGAATTGTGTTATTCCGGATGAGAACCGCTTAGGTGAGGTGGGGGAAGGCTTTAAACAAGCGATGAAAGTATTAGATGGTGGACGAATATCAATCGCGTCACTTTCGCTGGGTATTGCCAAAGGTGCTTACGAAGCAGCATTAAAATATGCGCAGGAGCGCCATCAGTTCGATAAACCAATTGCTTCTTTCCAAGGCATATCTTTTAAGTTAGCCGATATGGCAACCGAGATACAAGCTGCCGAATTATTAACGCTGGAAGCCTGCGATTTAAAAGAGCGCAAGCAACCCATGACCAAAGTGGCAGCTATGGCCAAATACTATGCAAGTGAAGTAGCCGTTAAAGTTGCCAATGATGCTGTGCAGGTTTTTGGCGGATATGGATATACGAAAGATTTTCCGGTTGAAAAGTTTTATAGAGATAGCAAGCTGTGTACTATTGGTGAAGGAACGAGTGAAATACAGAAACTGGTAATTTCGAGAGAGGTTTTAAAAGGATAGGTGATACATCCGACCTTCACGGCGGGAAGGCCACGAACTACACAACCCGGGCTTTTATACAATACTTACAAAACTCAATCATATATATTGATTGAGTTTTTTATTTGGTAGCCGGCAGAAGAAGGTATCTTTAACTGCATAGGCGTCGCACTCTTTTACGGCATCAATTCAATTCAGCAGAATCTCTTTCAAAATATCCTGCTCTACTTTTGTGAAATGAATCAGGTTAAATATTTAGCTTATGCTTTCCTTCTGATTTTACTCTTTGCATCCGGAGCCTCGTCATTGAAAAATTGTTATCTACAGCGTTAAACAGTAAAAAACCAGCAGTTTCAGATTTCGTTCAGCCAAATGCTAAAGGGGTAACAATAAACGCTGAGGGTAAAACAGTCTTTCAGGGTAATTGTCAAACCTGCCACGCGTTCGATAAAAACCTAACCGGCCCTGCACTGCGAGGAGTAGAAAGCAGAGGTCCATGGACCGACAGAAAAAATTTATTGATGTGGGTAAAAAATCCTGCTGGCACTATTAATAAATTCCAGTACACAAAAGACCTGGTGGTGCAATACGGCGGACAAATCATGCCTTCTTTCCCTCAATTAACTGATACGCAAATTGAAAACATTTTTGATTACATAACTAATTATCCGCCCCAGGGCTCTACCCCAATTGCTGCCCGGTAAATGTTAGGTTAGCAAAGGATTTGCTTAAGCCCTTGCTGTACAGCAGCTAGGTCCTCCCAGTGTTAAGGACTTAGGAGGGCCTTATTTCCTGCATCATTACCAACCTGTAATAATATCCTTCCTTTTTCAGCAATTCATCATGTGTTCCCCGTTCAACTATCTCTCCCTTTTGCAACACGATAATTTCATCTGCATGCCGGATAGTTGATAACCGGTGTGCAATGACAATAGAAGTCCTGTTCTGCATCATGTTATTAATGGCATCCTGCACAAGGCGTTCGCTTTCGGTATCAAGTGATGATGTGGCTTCATCTAGGATCAGTATTGGCGGGTTCTTTACAATAGCTCTTGCAATAGTTAAGCGTTGGCGTTCACCCCCGCTTAGTTTAGTTCCCCTGTCACCGATGTTAGTTTTAAACCCCGCTTCTTTTTTAGTAATGAAATTAAAAGCATTCGCCACTTTAGAGGCATCTTCTATTTGTGCATTGTCTGCATCCTGTTTACCTAAACTAATATTGCTCTCAATGGTATCGTTAAATAAAATAGGCTCCTGTGTAACAATACTTATCTGGTCTCTTACGGAACGTAAGGAGTAGTCTTTAATGTTCACGCCATCTATCAATAATTCGCCGCTGCTAACGTCATGAAAGCGGGGAATCAAATCAGCCAGCGTACTTTTTCCGGCACCTGAAGAACCTACCAGGGCCACGGTTTTTCCCTTTGCTACTTTTAAATTAATATTTCTTAAAATAGGTATTCCTTCATAATCAAAATTCACGTTACGCAACTCAATGCTCCCAGTAAAATGATCCAGCTTTTTCCCATTAGGATTATCGTCAATCGTACTTTTCGTGTTCAGTATTTCTTCAATCCGTTCAATGGCAGCCGTACCTCTTGCCATATTACCAAACGATGCGGCCAGCGCTTTAGTAGGATTTATCAACTGGTAAAACAAGGCTAAATAAGCAATGAAGAGGGAGCCGGTTAAAGCAAACTCGCCACTTAACACCAATTGACCGCCAAAGAAAAGAATGGCGGTAAAAATCATAACACCCATCAGTTCCGAAACCGGTGAAGCCAGGTCGCGGCGAAACCCAATCCTGTTTTTTGATGTAACCATCCGGTCATTAATACTAAAAAAACGGTTGCGCAGAAGCGGTTCCGAATTGAATGCCTTAATCACCCGTAAACCCGAAAGCGTTTCATCTAAAACGGAAAGCGAATCTGAATTAAGGTTGGCAACTTCAGCAGAAGATTTCTTTAGGCTGCGGCTGATACGTCCTACCACAAATCCTACAATTGGGATACATAACAAAACAAAAAGTGTCAGTTTTGCACTGATGGCAAACAGGGTTCCCAGCGTAAATAAAATAGTCAGCGGGTCCTTAATCCATCCCTCCAACGTAACTACTACCGAGCCTTCCACTTCACCTACATCATTCGTAATACGGCTGATGATATCCCCTTTTCTTTTTTCGGTAAAAAAGCCAATGGGCAGGTGTAAAACTTTTTCATACAACTCTGTACGAAGGCGGTTGACAATCTTGTTCTTCAACGGATTTAAAACGTAGTAAGCGAGGTAGATGAACAGATTTTTAAAAAAGATTGAAACGATAATAAGAATGCAAATAATGCCCAGCGTATCTATTTTACCCCGGGTATTAATGCTTTCAATTAAAAAATTGCGGATGTAGTTAACAACACCATTACTTGAGTTAGACAGGAAGCCCGTGGCACCGGGTTTGTCGCCATTAAAGATCATTTCCAAAAAAGGAAACAACAGTCCTAACGACACCAGCGAAAAAACAATTGACAACAAAATAAAAACGATATAGAGGACGGCTTCGCCTTTATACTGGCTTAGATATTTAAAAACTCTGGCGTACTTCTTCATTATGGTGGCCTGCGGCACTATTTTGGGAAGGGGCAAAGTAACTACTTTTACGCCGTCAGTCGAAGCAGCAGCAAAGGCAGACATTATTTATTTAACGATTAGATTATGAAGGAAGGAAAACGACAAAAGCAAATAGCGGGGCTGATACAGGAAGAGATCAATGTTATTTTTCAGCGCCTTGGGTTAAGCTTTATTGACAGCGCTATGATCTCTGTATCGTCGGTACAGATTACTCCTGATTTGCTGGAAGCAAGAATTTACTTGAGCATTTTTAATGCAACTGATAAAAAAGCAACGCTAAAAAAACTTGAAGAACGGCAATGGGAAGTAAAAAAAGAGCTGGCCGCAAGAATAAAAATGCAGGTGCGCCGTATACCCGAGTTAAGATACTTTCTTGATGATACACTTGACCAGGTTTTTAAAATGGAAGAACTTTTCAATAAAATAAAACAGGAAGAAAATAAAAATGACGAACCTCCGACAAACAGCAACTTACCAAACCCCCCTTTAGGGGATGGGGGTAACCAATGAACTTTCTGTTTGCCTGGCGCTATTTCAAAGCAAAAAAAACGACCAATGCCATCAACATTATTGCATGGATAAGCATCGTGGCCATGATGTTTGGTACGGCTGCACTTATCCTGGTACTTAGTGTATTCAATGGCTTTGAAGATTTAGTGAAAGGTCTTTACTCTTCCTTCTACCCCGATTTAAAAATTGCTCCTCTTTCCGGTAAACAAATCACACTAACCGCGGGACAGCTACAGAAGCTTCGGTCTGTTAAAGGCGTAAAAGCGGTTTCCTTAGTAGTGGAAGAGAGGGGGTTTCTAAAGAACGGCGAATCCCAGTCTATGATTACACTAAAAGGTGTTGATGCCGCTTATGGAGAAGTAACATCGGTACCGCAACATGTAGTAAGCGGAGAGTTTAATGTTGGTACAGTAGACGAACCTTTATTGGTGTTAGGAGCAGGTATCGAAAACGCGGTAGCTGTGCAAAGCGACCGTAATATTTTCCCGCTAACAGTGTACCTGCCCCGTAAAGGCGAAGTGAACCTGGCCGACCCGCTAAAGTCATTAAGTACCGATACCATCAATACTTCGGGCACCTTTATCATTCAGCAGGATTTTGATAACAAGTACGCCATCACCAACCTTGATTTTGTAAAGCTTATGTTGAACATGCCTGCGGATGCGTACGGGGCTGCGGAAATTTCGGTTACACCCAATGCGGAAGTTGATGATGTACAAGGAGAGCTTCAGGTTCTTTTAGGTAAAGGATACGGAGTGCAAACCCGTTACGAGCAAAACCGCAGTTTGTACTCCATCATGCAAATGGAAAAATGGGCGATCTATGCTATTCTATCCTTGATTTTAGTAGTTGCCGCATTTAATATGATTGGCGCCCTAACCATGCTGGTGCTGGAGAAGAAGGAAGATATTGGTGTACTTCATGCCATTGGTGCTAATCAAAACTTTATTAAAAAGATATTTTTAAGCGAGGGCTTGTTACTGGCGACAATTGGCGGTGGTGTAGGCATGCTGCTGGCTTTGGCCATCGCTTTTGCACAACAAACATTTCACCTGATTCCCTTGCAGGGCAGCACGTTTATGATCGCTTATTTTCCGGTGAAAATCAATCCCTGGGACTTTTTATTGGTTGGTGCTACCGTTTTAGTCATCTCTGTAATTGCCGCTTATATTCCCGCCCGTAAAGCAGCTAATCAACAAGCTATATTACGAAGTGAGTAGGAAAGAAAAGCCATCGTCTTCACGACTTGTCACACCCATAAAAAGCAGCTAAAACCTGCCTGTTAACCTATCAATCTGGCAACCGTTTCCTGCCTTTACTTTAACCTATCCAAAAGCAGTTTACAAGCCTTATTTTGGTATATTTGCCCGAACAGCCAAACGCCGGTTCTGGCATCTAAATTTTAGCGTAAAATGAATGATATTTTAGATACAGTTATAATCCCACCCTCTCCTTCAGTAATGCCTGCATATGGCGCCGATTCTATCCAGGTTTTAGAAGGTTTGGAAGCCGTTCGCAAACGTCCCGCCATGTACATTGGCGATATCGGCGTTAAAGGTCTTCATCACCTTGTTTATGAAGTTGTAGATAACTCCATTGATGAAGCCCTTGCCGGCCATTGTAAAAATATTATTGTTACCATACACGAAGACAATTCTATCTCTGTTGAAGATGATGGCCGCGGTATCCCTACCGGGATTCATGCAAAAGAAGGCCGAAGCGCTTTGGAAGTTGTAATGACCGTATTGCACGCTGGTGGTAAATTCGACAAAGATTCTTATAAAGTATCCGGTGGTTTGCATGGCGTAGGTGTAAGCTGCGTGAACGCATTAAGTAAATTATTGCATGTAACTGTTTTTCGCGAAGGAAAAATATTCGAGCAGGAGTACCGCATCGGCGTTCCACAATATTCCGTCCGGGAAATTGGCGTAAGTGAAAGAAGAGGCACCACTGTTCACTTCTGGCCTGATGATACTATTTTCATTACATCGGAATACAATAAAGAAATTTTAGAAGGCCGCTTGCGGGAACTTAGTTTTCTGAACAAGGGCTTACGCATTACGTTAAACGACCTGCGTGAGAAAGATGAAGAAGCCGGATTAACCTACACGAAAGTGTTTTTTAGTGAAGGCGGGATTGTGGAGTTTGTCGAAATGCTTGACAGCAATGCAGGCCGTACATCTTTTCTTCCAAAAATCTTATTTGTTGAGGGCCATGATGAAAAAAACAATGTAGCGGTTGAAGTAGCCATGACCTATAACAGCGGCTACACCGAACATATATATTCTTATGTAAACAACATCAACACGATTGAAGGCGGTACCCACGTAGCCGGTTTTCGCCGTGCTCTGACCCGTACGTTTAAAAGCTATGGAGATAAGCAGGGCCTCTTTGAAAAAGCCAAAGTAACTATTGAGGGGGATGACTTTCGCGAGGGCTTAAGTGCTATTATATCAGTAAAAGTTCCCGAACCACAGTTTGAAGGACAGACCAAAACAAAGCTGGGTAATAATGAGGTAATGGGTATCGTAGATACCACCGTCTCCCGTGTAATTGAAGCTTACCTCGAAGAAAATCCAAAAGACGCCAAGAACATTATTAATAAGGTGATTTTAGCGGCACAGGCGCGGGCAGCCGCGAAAAAAGCCCGTGAAATGATACAGCGCAAATCGGTATTAAGCGGTGGCGGTCTGCCAGGTAAGCTGGCCGATTGTTCGGAACGCGACCCCGATAAATGTGAGCTGTATTTAGTTGAGGGTGACTCGGCCGGCGGTACCGCCAAGCAAGGCCGTGACAGAAGCTACCAGGCTATTCTTCCACTTCGCGGAAAAATCCTGAACGTAGAAAAAGCTATGGAGCATAAGATTTATGAGAATGAAGAAATTCGCAATATGTACACTGCGTTGGGTGTAACAGTGGGAACGCCTGATGATCCCAAAGCATTGAACATTGTAAAGCTGCGCTATCACAAACTAATTATCATGACCGATGCCGATGTGGACGGAAGCCACATTGCAACATTGATTTTGACGTTTATCTTTCGTTATATGAAGGAGTTGGTAGAGCAAGGTTATGTTTATATTGCTCAACCTCCCCTGTATTTAGTAAAAAAAGGGAAAGAACAGGCTTATGCTTACAATGAAGAACAACGCAAGACATTAAGTGAAAAGATAGGTGGAGGAAATCCTGATAGCGTAGGCATCCAGCGATATAAAGGTTTGGGTGAAATGAATGCCGAACAGTTATGGATCACAACTATGAATCCGGACACAAGAACTTTAAAACAGGTAACCATTGAAAGCGCTGCTGAAGCTGACAGGGTGTTTGCTATGTTAATGGGCGATGAAGTAGCGCCGCGCAGGGAGTTTATCGAAACCCACGCGAAGTATGCGAGGATTGATGTGTAAGCGTCTACCCTGACTTTTTCCTGGATAAGAACGAGTGCCATTCATACGTCCTTTTCTATCAACGATACTTAAAAGACCCAATCAATAATGATTGGGTCTTTTTATTTTAGCAGTAAAATTAACTGCAGATGCCGCATCGTCTCTCCTTTTTTATTTTTATTTTCTTACCATTTTTAGGCAACACACAAAAGCTACTAAAAGGAACGATCACAGATGAAAAAAATGCGCCTATACCAAAAGCAAGTGTTTTTTTGAATAATACATCTATCGGCACAACGGCCGATGAAAATGGAAATTTCTCTTTATCAATCCCGCAGGGGAAATTTGAATTAATTGTTTCCTCAATAGGTTTTATTACGCACAACCAGTCCATCACTACTATGGAGGTGGCAGACTTTCTTACCATACAGTTAAAAGTAAGAGCGCCTGAACTACAAACAATTGTTATAGAACCCTATGAAAAAGATGGCTGGCAAAAATGGGGGAGGTGGTTTATAGAACATTTTCTCGGGACTTCCGAATACGGAAAAGAGTCAAAAATTAAAAACCCGGACGTTTTACGGTTCCGCAATTCCAGGCAGAATGGAGAATTGACAGTTACTGCTCTTGAACCACTCGTTATTGAAAACAAGGGATTAGGTTACAGGATTACTTACCAACTGGAGACATTCCGTTATGACTTCACAAGACGTTACATACTGTATGCCGGCTATCCTTTTTTTGAAAACCTGGAGGGCAGCGACCGCAAAAAAAGAGCATGGGAAAAAGCGCGGGATGATGTATATCATGGTTCTATGCTTCAATTTATGCGGTCAGTTTACCGGAATAAAATCAGGGAAGAAGGGTTCGAGGTAAGGCGGCTGAAAAAACCTGTTAATGCAGAAAAACAACGGGTAAAAAACGTTTATAAAACCAGCATAAAAGCTAATGAAAGGGGCCAGATGATTTCAACAATTAACCGCGACAGTTCTGATTATTACAACCAGGTTTTAACCCAGAATGATTATCATTCAATAATTGGCCGTGACATATTGGTAGGTGATAGCATTGCCTACGCGGCTGATTCTACCACTGCTTCACTTTTTTTTGAAGACTACCTATTGGTTACTTATACTAAGAAAACCGTCCCCTATGAGTACAAAACATTTTATCCCAAAAGTGATGACGCTATCCGGTCAGAGATAACTTTAATAAACAACAGGCCGGTAGAGATACAAGCTAACGGGTCTTACTATAATCCTGAGGACCTGTTAAGTTCAGGCTATTGGGGTTGGTGGGAAAAGTTGGGTACCATGCTGCCTTTTGATTTTAAACCAATGCCAACCAATTAATAATAGTGGAAGGGATTAAGTTTAACAGCTCATCAGCAGTGCTTATAATTTACACCCTAAATTTAAACTTTACTATATCCATTTAACTAAAATTAATGACCTATCAACCCTCCCCTGGCCGCTACTCATTCATGGAGTATCGACGGTGCGGTAACAGCGGCTTAAAGCTACCGGCGCTTTCCCTCGGCTTATGGCACAACTTCGGCCGGAATGACGATTACGAAAAGTGTAAAAGCATCTTGCATACCGCGTTCGATTGCGGCATTACGCATGTTGACCTCGCCAATAACTACGGCCCGCCTGCAGGTGCGGCGGAAGAAACTTTCGGTAAAATTTTGAAGGACGATTTTAAAACCTACCGTGACGAAATGATAATCTCCACCAAAGCCGGGTGGCCTATGTGGCCGGGGCCTTACGGGGATTTCGGTTCAAAGAAATATTTAATGGCTTCCCTTGACCAAAGCCTTAAAAGAACAGGGCTGGACTATTTTGATATTTTTTATCACCACCGCCCTGATCCCGAAACACCAATCGAAGAAACAATGGCAACCCTTCATCAAATAGTACAGCAGGGTAAAGCTTTGTATGTAGGCATCTCAAGTTACTCGCCTGAGCAAACCAGGGAGGCGGTTAAGGTGCTGAATTATTTGGGAACACCGATGTTAATTCACCAGCCTAAATATTCTATGCTGGTAAGAGAGCCTGAAAATGGCTTGCTGGATACGTTAGACAAATCGGGTGTAGGCTGCATTACATTTTCTTCGCTTGCGCAAGGCCTGCTTACTGACAGATACCTCAAAGGTATCCCGGAAGATTCCCGTGCTGCAAGCCGCAGGGGTAATGGAGCACTTGACTCCAACGTAATTACCGAGGAAGTGATTGGTAAAATACAGCAGTTAAATAGTCTTGCTGAGGGACGCGGCCAAACCTTGGCACAAATGGCCTTAGCCTGGGTACTTAAGGACAGAAGAATTACATCTGTAATCATTGGCGCCAGTAAACCAGAGCAGGTTTTAGATTCAGCGCAAAGCCTGAGAAATTACAATTTTAGTGGGGATGAACTAAGGCAGATAGACGAGATATTATAAGCTTGGCCTCCCTTTTGCCTGACTTGATACGAATTATATAACACTAACCATAAAAATTAATCGTATGGCAGAGGATGCTATCCAGCTTACAGCTTATAATGTGAAAACAAAAGAAAAGGGAGTTCCCATCCAAGATGCCGTGGTTACTAAAACTGCCAAAGGCGCTTACATGGTACAGGGTAACGATGGTAAGGGGAATAAACTTACTACATTGTGTAACGAAGCAAAAGCTATGGCTGCTATTAAAGCAGGCATCGCTAAACAGGGCTGGGAATAAACCCCAAAAACTCTTTAAGCTATTAGCGCTGAGCTGCGAGACTGAAAATACTTAAACCTTCTCGTAGCTCATTACTTATAGCTTTTTTATTGCTTGTATAATTTGAAAACCTGGTGTACCCCTGCAGCATCTACTCTTAAAAGGTAAGCACCACTGGCATAATTATTTGCAGATAGGTCAATGCTGAGCTTTTGTAGAAAGCCAGTAGTCTCGCTGCGGTATTCTTTCACCAAACTCCCTTTAGCATCGTAAACGCGGGCTGCAAAACTTTCAGCGGCACTAACCTGGTAAACTAAATTAAACTGCCCGGCTGATGGGTTGGGATAAACCTGCCACATCACTGCATCACCAAAAAACAAAGCCTTTATCCCGGAATAACTGAAAGTGCCGTCTGCATTAATAATCTTTAATCTGTAATAATGGGCTCCACGTTTATCCGCCTCTGTATCATGGAAAGTATATGATCTTTCTATAATTGAATTACCTAAAGCAGGAACCTCTCCCAATTTGGTAAAGCTGTGGGAGGCCAATGACGCATTACCTTTTGCCACTTCTATTTCGTAACGGGTAACTCCCGTTTCACCGGTGACAGTCCAACTTACAGCTACCTTATTATTTACCTTACCTGCAGTAAAACTGATTAGTTTAACCGGTAGCGAAGCCATGTTATTATAGCCACCATTGTTTAGCCAAAACTCTGAAAAACCGGCTACCTTAAATTCAGCATAATAGCCCTTATCAAAAGGAACTTTAGTTACTTCAGAAGGTGTTATGAATTTCCAGATTCCCCCGTTGTTATCCGCAATAGTTCCATTCTCATTACTCTTATTTGGATCAGTATATTTTGATATACCTAAACCGTAAGCGCTTTCGGGCTTTGAACAGGTAGCGCAACCATTAGCAGCAAGCAGGGCATTCGTTTCCGAATCTAGATAATACAACCGCACCATAACAGAATCGGGTAATGTAGTATTAGCAGGCTTAATGGTGATATTGCGGTTATGATAGTATTGATTACTACTATCGCGAACAGTACCTGTATGAATAAAGACTTGCACGTCGGTACTGCCTAAATCCGTGTTGTTTGGCTGGATAGATGCTATCAACTTCCCCTCACTTACTAAGTCTACCCAGCTGTTACCC
Organism: Flavisolibacter sp.; assembly: GCA_035645595.1. Taxonomy (GTDB): domain Bacteria; phylum Bacteroidota; class Bacteroidia; order Chitinophagales; family Chitinophagaceae; genus Flavisolibacter. The sequence continues at coordinate 37,272 of DASQMG010000007.1, forward strand.
GTTACAGTTTGTGTAACCGGCGCCGACATGGTTACACCATCATAAATTCCTTTTGTATTATCATATATATGAATGTCGTCAATGGCGATTCCTTCACGGGTTACGCCAGGGTCAGAGGCAAAGGCGAAACGCAGTTGCAACCTTGAAAGGCCTGTTGGCAAAGGCTGCGTAGCCACATGCCAGTTTGTATAGTTTTGAATACTCCACAGGCGGTCAGCACTCTTGTTATACCAGTTTGTACCAGTGCCGGATGTGCCAAGCTTTGTCCAGGTTTGACCATCAGTTGAGTACTCTACCCAGGCGCCATCGCACAAGGTGCCATTACAATCTTCTATATCTAATGCCACACTAAAACTTAGTGTTGGATTTGTCATTCCAGCTATATCAAAACAAGGCGAGTATAAATAAGAAGCCTCATAATCGTTATAGTTTCCGCTTAACCTTGTTTTCCATGCTTTGGCACCCGAAGCAGCAGCCTTAATTTTCGCGCTTGCGGGTATGCCGTATTCCCAACTGCTCTTCTTCCCCCCGCTATAATAATTGCCATTACCGGTTTCAAAGTTTTGCAGGTAGGGGAAAGAGGAGACAACAGGTGAATTGAAAATAGTCGTTGAAGCGGTATCGTTTTCTTTAAACGTGTCAGAATTATAAGCTACGTACACCTGTATAGTAGCAGCGCCAAATTGAGATATATCAGCAGGTGTTGTAAATATGTATTGAAGGGTTGTTTTAGGAGCGATGGAAGGAATAGTTTCCATTACAGCGAGGCCCCCATTTACCCGATAGTAAACCGGGACATTTGTGATTGCAGTAGTTGAAGGATTGCGTACAGAAATCTTTATCTGTGTTGCATTTGTTAAACCGCAACTGTTAACTGTTGGCGTATCAATACGAAGCATCTGCACGTCGTTAAAAACTTGGTACACCTGGATATCGTCAAATGTAAAACCGGCGGCTTGAGATTTATCAGTTGCTTGATGTTGCCCCCACTGCCCCCAGCGAATGCCAAAACTTGTTGTGAACGTTTGTCCGTTAGCGTCAAGAAAATTGGTAAGCTCAATGCTCCTGCTTTTTTTATACAAACCTGGATCCTGCAGTGATGAATCTAAATTGTACACTTCAATCCACGGCTGTACATCGCTGCCCCGTATCCAAACCCTGTTGGCAAAATCGGGCAGTTGCTTGTGATTAAGGTATCGAAAATCTAACCGCAAATCATTAGCGCTGGTGTAATTAGCCAAGTTAAAAGTTCCATATAAATATGAATTATTTCCCGATGGTATATCGCGGTCGGCGTCTAAAGTAATGGCTTTAGAGCCTGAGTACGCAATGCCAGTGTTGACATATGTGCGGGCTCTTCCGGTTGTAGTAGAACGGGAAAAATCATAGCGCTCAATTCCTTCAAAACCCATTGTGTCTTTTACATAAGTTGCTGGTAATGCCGATTCAAGGTTATCAATAAACGCAGTGGTAAGATCAAGCGGCTGATTATTTATTTGCTTTACTATAACAGTGATTGAATCATTGGCCGTGATGGCATCAGGTGTATTTCTTACTGAAGCGATGAGTATATAATTGCCGGCTGCTGCTAAGTTAGCAGTGGCGGCGAAGGTGTGGTTATACGTATCACCTGCAGCAATGGTTGTACTTAAATTTTCAGTTACGGAGCTTCCATTAATAGAATAAGAAACTGAAAAATTTGTTACCGGCGCATCATCCAAGTTTTTTATTCTTATTGTAACCTGCTGTGTTGCACTTAAAGCTGTTGATGTAAATAATCGCCCTGAAGTGGGAGCAAGTATCGCATCTACTTTTAAATCATTATCCGAAATTGTTCCTGCACAAGTACCGTGATTAGGCTGTCGTGAAATGGCATAAGCCCTTCTACCTGCCTTATCATTTACCCGTGCCCTAACCGTTACCCAATACACGCTGTCTTTTGACAAGCCGCTGAATGTATATGCCGTTGAAGTTGTAATTGCGACCCGTTTCATTTCATCACCGCTTAAAACCATGACTTCATAATCTGTTGCACCGGCGATGGCGCCCCACGCTAAAGCAATATAACCTTCGCATTGAGTCGATGCCAATGACAAAACAGGTTGGCCTACTACAGTAAATGCATTGCTAACGGATGTTTCACCCGTACCGTTTTTTGTAACCCTCACTAACGCATTGTTGGTAGCGCCAGGTGGTACGGTCCAAGTATAAACAACGCGATTAACATCAACAGAAGCTGCACCGGGAATAACACTCCAGGTGACGCCCCCATCCGGTGAAAACTCCAGGGCAGCAGTTCCTGTTAACCCATACGCATCCCAACTGATCTTTGTTGTTTCTCCCGGCACTAAACCTTCACCGCCTGCAGGCGACGTTAGTTTTAAACTTACCGGTACAATATCATACACTACAAAATATTCCTGCTGCGCATTGGTAACAGTTGTGCCTTTTATTGTGAACGTATAGGTACCAGCTGCCGGGTTATTAATAACAACCTGTTCAATGTTATTAACGTGGTCGGCACCGGTTGTAGCAGCTGTATTTAAAGACCCAATTGCCGTATCCAATATTTTTGGTAGCACAGTAGTTAGCAACGGAGTTATAACTTCTAAATCGAGATCATTCACTAAGGCCTTTGTACTGATAACCGACGCCGGTAGATCGTTGTAATAAAGCAACACCTTTAACTGCGCCGTATTAGATGGCACCGAGATGGTATGTGTAAGTGTGCTGGCATTTGTACTGTTGCCAATGATGTAACGGGCGTTTTCAATAGCATCTGTACCACGCAATAAATTCATCAAGCCAAAGCCGTTACTAAAATCGGGACCTGGTTGTCCTCTATCCATAGCACCATTGCACAAAATGGCTTTCATCAACCCATTTTTAGGATTAGCGCCGCCATTCACCTGCCTGTAACGCTGATACAATAAAGCAAGACCGCCACTTACCCCCGGTGCAGCCATACTTGTACCATAATTGATAGAATAAATATTGTTGGGCCATGCCGAAAAAACACCCGAACCCATCGTTGTGATTTCGGGTTTCAGCCGGCCATCTTTTACAGGGCCTTTACTTGAAAAAGTTGCTACTGCACCTGAATCATCAGAAGCACCAACTGTAATAACGTTCTTAGCTGTTTGATAAGAACCAACAACCGTATGAAAGCCTTGCGGGTAAGGGCTGCAGGCATCACCGCCGCTATTTCCTGCTGAAAAAACATGTAGCAGTTCAGGTAAATCAAAAGCCTGCTGATCCATCATGCGGCTGTATAAATCATAAGTGCCGTTATAGCCGCACGCAATAATGGTTCCGTACGAATTATTGGTAATTACCATCCCATAATCCTGTACATAAGTTGCTGCGTTATTCAACACGCCACTAAATCCCTGGCTGAGGATTGTTGCCTTTGGCGCATACCCGCGACGGGTTTCATCAATGTTTCCGGCACCGGCAGCCGTACCTGTCACATGTACACCATGGGCGTTAAAGCCATTCGGGTTACGGTTAATGAACCGGCTGTTAAAATCAACATGAGCCTGGATGTCGGCATTATCACCAATACCAATTACCACGCCTTCTCCATTTAAACCTTTACCGCCATTAGCTACAGATGAATTAAGTGTACCGGCTCTTGAAATTATACGGCTATTATAATTCAGCGGCTGGTCTTTTGGTGGTGCCGGTTGAATATATCCCACAAAAGGAAGTGAGGCAATTTCGGTTATACGGTTGGCGGCTATGCGTAAAGAAAGTATACGGTACTGTTTGTATCCATCGGAAAGAACATCAATATTCAAATCCTTTAATGCAGCAATAACAACAGAGGCATCGAGCGTTTTTGGAAACGAGATCCAGACATCAACTGTGCCCTCCACCTTTACTGCCCATGCCGGCACCAGGCCTTTAGAAAAATACTCCCCCATTTTTTGTTGGGGCGATAGTTGAAATAAAGATTTGGCGCCGGCTCCCTGCAAAGCATTTAAAGTAAGTACACCCTTAATACTTACGGTATAAGAATTCTGCGGCAAATAATCTAATAGCTCAATGCCATTAACTGCCAATGCCTTTCTTGCTGATGTTGACGGGATATGGTTGAATTGAATAACAGCAAAGGCTTCGTTAGCTATTCGCTTAGCCGTTGTATTAAAAGAATCAACAACTTTCTTACTAATATTTGCTGGCGGCTCGACAGAACCGGAACGCAAAAAACCGTTTGAGCAAAAAGGGTTGGGGAAAGAAAGAGTAATACAAAAAGCAGCAGGCGGTTGTTCATGGATAGATTTCTGGGATAAAAATAGAAAAAGATTGCAATATTGGAAATGTAGATGGTATAACCATCAATTTCCCAGATCGCTTTTGTTTTAGAAAAGGGAAACGGTGATTTTTGCAACTCATTTTCTACCCCGCTTTTTATGGCTTCCAAACGCAACGCCGCTATAGGATTTATTTTCATCACCCTATTAATTGATGTTATTGGCTTTGGGATCATTATTCCTGTAATGCCAGGGTTGATTGAAGAATTAGGAAATGTAAATATCAGCGAGGCTTCCAAAATTGGCGGATGGCTGCTGTTTGCTTTCGCCATCACCCAGTTTTGTTTTTCTCCCTTAGTGGGTAACCTGAGCGACAGATACGGGCGGCGTCCTGTTTTGCTCGCTGCTTTACTTGGTTTTGCTATTGACTACGTCTTTCTTGCTTTTGCTCCCACCCTTGGATGGCTGTTTGTGGGCCGCATCATTGCCGGCATCACCGGCGCTTCGTTTACGACAGCATCTGCTTACATAGCCGATATAAGCACCCCGGAAGACCGGGCGAAAAATTTTGGGATGATAGGTGCCGCTTTTGGTTTGGGGTTTATCATTGGCCCTGCAATTGGTGGCCTGTTAGGAGGCTTTGGCCTTCGCGTACCCTTTATGGTAGCCGCTGGTTTATGCCTGCTTAATTTTTTATATGGGTTGTTTATTTTGCCTGAGTCGTTAAAAAAAGAGAACCGCAGAAAATTTAGCTGGGTAAGGGCCATTCCCGGAGTGAGTTTATTTAACCTGCGCAAGTACCCTGCATTGAGCGGGTTGGTGCTGGCTATGTTCCTTGTTTATCTCGGTTCCCACGCTGTTCAAAGCAACTGGAGTTTTTTTACTATTGAACGCTTCCACTGGTCAACAACTATGATTGGAATTTCATTGGCGGTTGTAGGCTTACTGGTGGGAGCTGTACAAGCCGGTTTAACCCGTGTAGTAAATCCAATACTGGGAAATGAAAAAAGCATTTATATAGGTTTGACCCTTTATACAATAGGAATGTTGCTATTTGCCTTCGCTTCGCAAAGCTGGATGATGTTTGTATTCCTGGTTCCGTATTGCCTTGGCGGTATTTGCGGACCAGCTTTGCAGTCGGTAATGGCCGGGTATGTACCGTCGAATGAGCAGGGAGAATTGCAGGGGTCATTAACAGGACTAATGAGTGCTACTACGATTATCGGCCCACCTATGATGGCAAATATCTTTGCCTACTTTACTCAGAAATCGGCACCGGTTTATTTTCCGGGCGCGCCCTTTTTGCTGGGTGGTGCTCTCATGTTAGCGAGTGCGTTAATTGCTTATTTTACCTTAGGTAGAAAACAATTAAAAACAGTGATGTAAGCGATTTAAATGAAAATTGTTACCCCACCCCTTTTCAACTATTTACGCTGCAGGATAGCTTTACGGTTGCTTCCTGTTTAACTATTTGAAAGAAATCTCCCTATTGTGTGCCAGCACAGCCTGCTACCTTTCTGCTGTAGCACTTATTCGCCCCAAAACCACACCCACAGCCGGGTTGGCATGAAATACTGAGTAGTTAAATGTAACTCGCTGTAGTTGATTTATCCTTAAATTTGTTTTCGATAACTAACCATTGGTTGCTAGCCTGTTGCACTGTTCGTGCGATGCAAGAATCTGAATTATGGAAAGTACTGCTTCGGATTTGTCGTCTCAACCAATTCCCTCAACAGTTAAACTTAAAAGCCTACTACTCGCGGAGGATGATACGGAAGATGCAGAAATATTCCGGGATATACTCAATGATATTAGTTCAGGTATCAACTTGTTGGTTGTTGCAAACGGCCTTTTATTAATGAATCATCTTCATACTACCGAGGAACTGCCCGACATTATTTTTTTAGATATGAACATGCCGCTAAAAAATGGCTTGCAATGTTTGCGGGAAATTAAAGATTTTGAAAAATGGCAACATGTGAGAATCATTATTCTCTCAACATCCTCACAACCCGAATTAGTAAAAACAGCGTATGAATTGGGAGCGGAACTATACCTGGAAAAACCAACCAGTTATCCGAAATTTAAAACGCTCCTAAAAGAATGCCTGATGCTGTAATAAACCTCCTTAATCCAATTTTCTCCAGTTGCTTAATACCTGCACCATTCAACATAAAATTACCAATTTGTTTTTACAAACTCTCCGCAGCCGAACGGCAGCCTGTCACCATGCACTGGAACAAAGTCCATTGTCAATCGCACTATTAAGTGATACGGTATCTGCCGATCACTATACCGCATATCTAAAAAAATTATATGGCTTTATATGTGGTTTTGAGAACAATGTTTTTTCTCAGCTGCCTTCTTTTTTACCGGATATTGAACTGAGAAAAAAAGCACACCTTATTGCATCCGACCTTTTATTTCACCACCAAAAAGCACAGAACATTGCTGTATTGCCTGACACTTTTTTTAAAAGCCGGTACCCCACAAAAGCTGCTGCATGGGGAGGTATGTACGTGTTGGAGGGCTCGACATTAGGAGGACAAATCATTAAACGCCACTTACAAAAAAATGGGGATAGCTGGTTTACAGGATCTCTTTATTTTACAGCTTACGGCGCAGAAACAGGATCATTTTGGAAGACTTTTTTACAACATCTTGGCGAGGCTGCAAAAAACCCCGTAGATGCGGAACAAATCATCGAGAGCGCAGTGCAAACCTTTTCGGTAATTGATGCATGGCTTACATCTGGCAGTTATGAAACAAAATAATATGAACATCAGGAACTTAATTAACAAAGACGCGGTAAACATTATTAACTGCGAAAGTGAGCCTATACATATCCCCGGCAGTATTCAGCCCCATGGGTTTTTACTGGGTGTCAAAAGAGATGAGCTTACCATCGCGTACTGCAGTGAAAATTGCACGTTGTTTTTAGGCCTGCCCGTTTCAGAAATTTTAGGAAAGCCGCTTGCCGATTTCTTTTCAACAGCGGATATAACCGCTTTGCAGCAAAATTATCTGCAGGCCACCGATGAGTTGACCAGGCCTTTTGTATTTATCCTCTCCCAAAAAAGCTATCATGCAACCGCTCATTTAAGCGGAGATGTAATGGTGCTGGAATTTGAGCCCCTTTCCGAAGAGCCACAGTCATTGCCTGACATATTTATTCAGATGAAACGCTTTGCTTATCATACTGAACGGGCTGACAATCTTAAAATGCTATGCCAGGATATTGCTGAGGAAACAAGAAAGATTACAGGCTATGACAGGGTCATGATCTATCGGTTTGATAAAGAGTATAACGGTGAAGTATTTGCAGAAAGCAGTAGTGAAAACCTGGAACCTCTCCTGGGATTACACTATCCTCATACCGACATTCCTGTACAGGCAAGAGAGCTGTATTTACGCAACCTGGTACGCATGTTAACCAATGTAGATTATGTACCAGTTCCTATCTATGCCTTGGCCGACGATGTAGGGGTCGTCAATCTTGACCTGAGTTTGTCCACCCTACGCAGCGTATCTCCTATACATGTACAATACCTGAAAAACATGGGTGTTGGAGCCACCTTTGTTATTTCGTTAACGCACAACAAAATGTTATGGGGGCTTATTTCCTGCCACCATTATTCTCCAAAGCATATACCTTATCATACAAGGCTGGCAGCGCATATGCAGGGCATTTTTCTCTCTTCTCAAATTAATATAAGGCAGGTTGCCGATCAATTTGAACTGGTAAAAGAAGCTGATAAAAATTTACTTGAATTACGTGAGCTCCTGTCTAAAAAAAATAATTCAATTGATAATATCGAAAATTTGGTCCTGATCAAAAAAGCGCTGAATGCAGATGCTGTTATTGTGCACTATAAAAACATGCTATTTAAAGAAGGTACACTACCTGGTGATGAGCAGCTATTTGATTTGATAAACTGGCTACAATCAACAATACGTGGTGACCGTTTTCATACAACCTGCCTTATACATCATTACCCGGCAGCAGAGGCATTGAGCGAAACAATTGCCGGCCTTATTTATGTGCCGCTTGGGAGTGGCTCCACTAATGGCATATTGTGGACAAGAAAAGAGATAGAGAAAACAAAAAACTGGGCCGGGGACCCAAGTAAAGCAATCAACGTAAATGAAGAAACCAAATCGCTTACACCCCGGAAGTCTTTTGAAATATGGAAAGAGTCTGTACGATATAACAGCACCGAATGGTTAAAGTCAGAACTGAATGCTTCCTCGTTTATAAGTTTTACCATCCAGCAGTTACTGCATCTTGCCGATTTAACTGAAGAGGAAATGCGGTATCGTAATCTTAATGAACGCCTGCTAAAAGCAAATGATGAACTGGCGAATATGAATTGGATCAGCTCTCACGATCTAAAAGAGCCCCTGCGTAAAATCCGGATTTATGCGTCTCTGCTTCTTGAAAAGGAAGCGGGTCAAATTCCTGATTCCGTGAAGACGACAATCACCCGTATGCAAAGTTCTGCCGAAAGAATGCAACTGCTTATTGAAGACCTGATTGCCTATACAAAAATCGGACGCCCTGATAATCATCCTACTATTGATTTGGCTGAAATTTTAAATGAGGCAACCTCCCAGCTGGAAGAAGAAATCAGGGTGACTGGCACTACAATTCAATGGAAAAATCTTCCCCAAATCAAAGGAGATTCTTACCAGGTAAAGCAATTATTCATCAACCTGCTGGGCAATGCCATAAAGTTTTCAAAACCTGATTTGCCTCCCGTGATAATGGTTACCGGCGAAACAGTTACAGGCAAAGAATTAGCTTTCAGCAACAAAAAACATTTTAAAAGTTATTACAAGATTACAGTAACCGATAATGGAATTGGTTTTGAAGACCAGTATAAGGAAGATATTTTTAAAATATTTCAACGTCTTCATGCCAACCACTTTGATGGTACCGGTATGGGGTTGGCAATTTGCAAAAAAATTGCAGAGGCGCATGAGGGTTTTATAGAAGCAACCGGAATAGAAGGCAGTGGAGCTAAGTTCACTACATATTTCCCCAACCGGACGGGTGATAATAGCCTTATTAATTAAAATTTTCATTCACGATCCATATTGTTTTTGTACTTTAAATTAAAAGATCATTGCTATGAACACAGTTAATCATATTCTTTCCCGCAAAGGAGCTTCAGCTATTTCTGTAACAGAGGGTACATCTGTTTTTGATGCCTTAAAATTAATGGCGGAGAAAAATATCGGTTCTGTGGTTGTAAATGGCCGGGAAGGTGCGTTTAGCGGTATTGTGACCGAACGGGATTATTCAAGAAAAGTTATACTCCAGGGGAAAAGCTCAACTGAAACAACTGTGGAGGAGATTATGAGTACTGACCTTCCCAAGCTTTCCCTCAGTGATTCCGTAGAGCATTGCATGCAGCTAATGACCAGTAAAAATATTCGGTACTTACCTGTATTTGCCGGAACAGAGTTAAAAGGAATTATTTCTATGAGCGATGTGGTTAAAGAAACGATTCTTATGCAACAAGAAACAATCAGCCATTTAAAGGAGTATATCAACCAGTAGCAATAAAATTCATAGTTTGAATAATCTGTGTCCTTTCTTAAATTAAAGTCATACCCCAACTTTTAGTTTACCTCCATTTATACCTGCCTGCGGCAATTGCCCGTTTTAATTGAAAGGGCGATAGCAGCCGGTAAGATTGATAATCTATTCTACCTTTTCGTCTTCATTTCTTTAGGGCCTAACATAAGAAAACCACATAAATATGTCATGAGACCAGCGATATTCTCCGGTAAAAATTAGTTTGAATTCTTTGCTATCATTCGCCTCAAACCTACTCCCCTACTGACTTTTCTACCGGAGCAGAAGCTTTTTATCCCCAATAATTCCGTCTTACTTTTTCACACCAGTATGCGATTGACTTCGGCCCTGCATACCTATAGTTTTGCTGCATCATTAAACAAAAAAACTTAACTGTATGCAACTAATTATGAATTTTTCCAGGCTTTGCCTGATGGCGGCTACTGCAGCCGTATTGTTTACTTCCTGTAAAAAAGATAACAGCGAAAACGGACCAACACCTCCTCCTGCCATGGGTACAAAGCTTAAAAAAGTAAGCATGGACAATGAGGTGATGGAATTTGGGTATGGCGCTGACGGAACCCTTCAAACCGTTAAGGCAAACAACGACCTTACCACAAGCGGCGAGGTAACTACTTTCAACATTACCTACACAGCCGACAAAAAAATCAGTGAACTCAGATCAACCGGCGGTCCCCGCATTGTTGCTCACTATAATAACAACCAGTTAGCCACAGCAGATATCTTTGAAAATAATACGCAAATTGCCACCATTCGTTACGAGTACCTTAACGCAGTTTTAAAGTCGGCTTCAGTAGAAGTTCAAGGTTTTGAAGCCCTAAAGTTCAGCTTTGCTTATGACGCTGCCGGCAATGTGGGCAAAACAACTATTTTATCTCTTAATCCATTAACCGACCAGTTAGAGGTGACAGGCAGTACTGAATATGTTTATGATTCAAAAACGAATCCGATGCATGCCCATAAGAACCTTATGTACCTGTTGCTTCAGAACATATCTAAAAATAACATCACCAAGGAAACCGAGCGTGATGAACTAAATGCAATAAGCGAAACAACTGAGTATACATATACTTACAACAGCCAAAGCTTACCGCAAACTGCGACTGTAAAAACAACAACGGCCGGCAACCCGTCTGTGAACTCCACAATGGTTTTCTCTTATCAGTAAGATGTATTCTTTCTAATTTAACACACAGCCACCCTTTTTGCAGGGTGGCTGTGTTGTATGGTTACGTTCAATTTTATTTGCTCTGAAATCACCTGCTGTAATTCCAATAAGGTATCCCTACAGAAAAGCAAATCATCAATAACAGGGAAACGGCGCCATTTAAGTAGCTGCTTAGTTTTTTGAGCCACAAAGAAATAAGCAACAGTAAACTTCTTGAATCTATACAGGTACAGCGTCTTTTCTAACTACCTCCCCATGCATCCTTCCCAAAAAATGATGCACATCCTGCATATCCTTTGTGGGTTCCACCACAATCATAAATAGCTTACCTACCTGTTTCAGCTTTGCTTTATTGGTGCCTGTTTGTAAATACTGCAGGATGCGGTTGAAGGTTTGTGACTCAAAGTAGGGCGATTCAGGCTTGTTTACAAAGTAGCACTTGAGGGAATTGTTCTTGAGAATCATTCTTTCAAAGCCAAGCGCCACAGCTAACTTGCGGGAGCGAACCGTCACAAACAATTCCTGTACCTGCGGTGGCAATATGCCAAAGCGGTCGGTAAGTTCCTGCTCCATTGCATGAAGTTCGTCCTCGGTTTCGCAGTTATCCAGTCTTGAATAAAGTGATAAGCGTTCCGTAATGTTCTCTACATAACTATCCGGGATTAAAATTTCCAGATCGGTATCAATAGTGCAGTCCTGCACAAAATCATCCTGCCTTGAAATTTCTTCTTTGAATAACTCTTTGAACTCTGTTCTTTTTAATTCACGAATAGATTCATCTAAAATCTTCTGGTACATTTCAAATCCTATCTCCGCCATAAAGCCGCTTTGTTCGCCGCCAAGCATATTACCGGCGCCGCGAATATCCAGGTCACGCATAGCGATTTGAAAACCGCTTCCTAACTCGCTGTGTTGCTCCAGGGTTTGCAACCGCTTACGGCTGTCGGCTGGCAACGTACTCATTGGCGGTGCCAGTAAATAGCAAAACGCTTTTTTGTTGCTACGACCAACACGGCCACGTAACTGGTGTAAGTCGCTTAGCCCAAAATGGTGCGCATTGTTTACCATAATGGTGTTTACGTTCGGAATATCAACGCCGCTTTCCACGATATTGGTACAAACCAACACATCATATTTTTTGTCAATAAAGTCCATGATCCGCTCCTCCAGTTCATGGCCTTCTAACTGGCCATGTGCCCAACCTACGCTCAAATCGGGACAAAGGCCCTGTATAATGCTTGCCATCTCCGCCAGGTTCTGCACCCGGTTATGTATAAAGAAAACCTGACCTCCACGTTCAGCTTCGTAGTAGATGGCATCCCGCACAAAGTCTTCCTGGTAGATACGTACTTCCGTTTGTATGGGCTGTCGGTTAGGCGGCGGCGTGTTGATGATGCTCAGATCCCTTGCCCCCATTAAACTAAATTGGAGTGTACGCGGTATTGGTGTAGCCGTTAAAGTAAGCGCATCTACGTTTGTACGAATTGTTTTAATTTTTTCTTTATGGCCTACACCAAACTTTTGTTCCTCATCGATGATAAGTAAGCCGAGGTCTTTAAACTTTACCTCTTTTCCCAGGAGGGAATGGGTGCCAATAATGATATCCACCTTACCTTCCTCCAACTTTTTATACGTGTCCTTTTTTTCTTTGGCTGATTTAAAACGATTAACATAATCCACAGTTACCGGGAAATCTCTTAACCGTTCGCTAAAGGTTTTAAAGTGTTGAAAAGCAAGAATGGTAGTGGGTACCAATACGGCTGCCTGTTTTCCATCAAGGCAGGTTTTGAAAGCTGCACGAATAGCAATTTCTGTTTTACCAAAACCAACATCACCGCAAACAAGACGGTCCATTGGTGATGGTGATTCCATATCCCGCTTTACATCCGCTGTTGCCTTGCTTTGGTCGGGAGTGTCTTCATAAATAAAACTTGCTTCCAGCTCTGTTTGCATGTAATTGTCTGGCAGGTGCTGAAAGCCTTGCTGTGCTTTACGTTGCGCATAGAGTTTGATAAGGTCAAAGGCAATTTCCTTTACCTTAACTTTTGTCTTTTCTTTTAATTTATTCCAAACATCAGAGCCCAATTTATTCACCTTTGGGATCGTACCTTCCTTACCTGTGTATTTGGCAATTTTATGCAGCGAATTAATATTGACATACAGAATATCCTTATCCCTGTAAATAAGCCGCACGGCTTCCTGCATCTTGCCATTGGCTTCAATTTTTTGAAGTCCGCTGTACACCCCTACGCCATGATCGATATGCGTTACGTAGTCACCGGGACTTAGTTCACGCAAGGCGCGAAGTGTAAGGGCCTTGTTTTTATTATAGGCTTGCTTGACTTTGTATTTATGGTACCGCTGAAAAATCTGATGATCGGTATAGCAAACAATTTTTAATTCTTCATCTATAAAACCTTCGTGTATAGATGTGGCAATAGGATTAAAATTTATTTCTTCTTTAAGGTCTTTAAAGATGGTATAAAGCCTTTCAAGCTGCTTTGGATTTTCCGCAAAAATGTTAAGTTCAAAACCCTGGCCTTCCCAGCTTTTCAAATCATGAATCAGTAAATCAAACTGACGGTTGAAGGCTGGCTGCTCTTTAATCAGAAAGTCTATTGTATGCCTGGCATCCGCAGGTTTTTCAAATCCATAATAAACTGTATGATGATTAAGTAAGGCCCTGCTAAAATCATCCGCCGTAGTAAACTCATCCTTATGAACCTCTCTTTTTATAAGCTTGTCATCTGCCTCTTCCTCCTTTGGCTTTAATGTTTTAATCAACTCTAAATACAGATGAAGGTCTTCTTCGGCTGTAAGTAATTTCTCTCTTAAAAACTCCTCGTCCTGTATCCAGATGCAGGTATTTTCAGGCAGAAATTCTAACAGTGAAACCTTGTCTTCTTCTTCAAACTGCGTTTCTACGTTTGGGATAATGCTGACTTGCAACAAGCGCCGTTCGCTTAATTGTGTTTCGGGATCAACAATGCGGATAGAGTCCACATCGTTACCAAACAACTCTATACGGTATGGCTTTTCATTGCCGAACGAATAAATATCCAGGATGCCCCCACGCACTGCAAACTGCCCCGGCTCATATACAAAATCGGTGCGTTCAAAACCATAGCCTACCAATTTTGCATAAAGTTCATCAGGGTTGATTTCATCGCCCGATTTTATGTGAATGATGTTGGCCGAAATGGAGCCAGACATCACTACCTTCTCTGCCACCGCTTCGGGATAGGTAACTAATGCGCCAACACGGTTGCCCAATGGCGAAGCAAACTTCGTCAATGCTTCTGTGCGCAGCATTACGTGAGAGGAATTGAGTAGCCGGTAATTTTTTCTATTTTTAAAGGAAGAAGGGAAATAATAAATATTCAGTGCATCTGTAAGGTTTTCCAGCGTGTTATGGAAATAAGCCGCTTCTTCTGCATCATTACAAATAAAAACATGATTTAAGCCAGAACATGACGGGTGCAAAAAAATACCGGCTGCCACAAACTGTGAGGCACTTCCCCGGAGGTTCTGTAACCTTATTTTTTGTGGCTGGGCAAAAGAAAGCTTATCCGCTAAAGTAAAAAGGCGGGGGGATGATCTGTACTTATCCAACAACTGGGAAACACTCATTAATTATATCCTTTCGCTTCTCCGAATGAAGCCTGCAAAGATAACGCCTGGTCAGTTTTATCAGCACTCGTAAAACCCGGCAGTTGTTAAGATGCCGTGTATATTTTTTAATACTTCTTTTATAATAATAATACTTTGACGAGGTCCGAAATCAAAATGGTTTTTTTCCCGTATATCTAATTGAGTAATTGACGAAATTTACTTGTAATAGCTCGGTCAAGATTGTTGCTGCCAGGTCAATAAATAATCCCTATGAGCAAAAAATATCCATTCGACACTCTACCTTAGCTTTCCTTAAAATTGTGGTGTGATGGTTATTAAAATAAAAAAGGGCTTTACTCAATAAAAACTGTTTAAACAAAAACTCTAACGGTCTCTTTAATTAGATATAAAATGAAATTCAACCTTTCCCTATTTGTAATCCTGTTAGTTTCAATAGCTGGTGCTTACTTGTTGGTTACTAAAAAATCTACAGAGAACTTACCCCCAAATCAACACATCCGGGCAAGTAAAAAAGAAAAGGATGCACTTCCAGCAAGCTTTGTAAAAGCCCGTATGAAATACGAGTATGACATGCTGAGAGACCCTGTAACGGGCAAACTTCCGGCAGGTATTTTTGAGCAGGAGAAAGTATTCGCCAGAAGCCTACCTGTGCGTAGCTACGATGGCAGTTCTTTCAGTGCCAGAACCGCAGCTGCTAATACGTACATACCGGCGGGGCCAAATAACATTGGCGGACGTACCCGTGCCGTGGCTTATGACCGGCGCTTTAATGGTAGCACCAACCGGGTTATTATTGCCGGAAGTGTGAGCGGTGGCATTATGCGCTCGGCAGATGGCGGCAATAGCTGGACAAGGGTTTCACCTGAAAATGAAATTCATAATCTTACTGCTTTGGCACAGGATCCGCTCACTCCGGATACATGGTACGCCGGTGGCGGCGAATACTTAGGCAATACGGCCGCGGAAGTCGGGGCCTTTTATTTTGGCTTTGGTATTTATAAATCCACAAACAATGGACTAAACTGGACCCGGCTCCCACTAACGGTTACTGACGTAAATGGCTCGACGCTCGGTGGAGGTACCCTGGAGGCATTCGATCATCCTTTTGACCTGGTTCACCGCATAGCAGTGAACCCCGTAAACGGCCATGTATATATTGCAGGCCACCGGCGCCTTGTACGAAGCACTAATGGGGGAACTTCTTTTAACGCTGTTTTTGCCGGTAGCCAGCCAGCAGGTTCAACAACAGGTCAAACAGAAGTAGTAATCAGCAACACCGGACGCATTTTTTTGGGCGTGGACGGAGCAAATCCCGATCCTGCTATCCGGGGTGTTTGGGTCTCCAATACCGGAGACGTAAACAGCTTCACCCGTATAGCAGGCGGCCAAACGCTTGGAGTTGATTCGGTTAACAACTGGCGGGGTAACTCTTATGATGGTTCTTCCAAAAGAATTGTCTTGGCAGTTTCGCCTTCTAATGGCAATATTGCTTACGCGTTTTATGAAAATGGTTTAAGCAGCAGTGCGCCAGAATTAAAACCTGAAGCGGACTTTTTCAAGTTAGAAATTGCCGGCACCTCGTTTACCTGGAGCAATCGTTCGGCAAACATGCCTGATTTTCCACCCGGAAATTTATCCGGGTCCGATCCGCTTACGGTTCAGGGTGGTTATGATATGGAGGTTTCAGTAAAGCCCGACGATCCGAATGTGGTTTTTGTGGGAGGAACAAATCTTTACCGCTCTACCGACGGCTTTGCCACTACTACGAATACTGCCTGGATTGGTGGTTATTCCAACGTACTTAACGCTTCAAACAACTTCACCTATGGGCAGTATCCGCAGAGCCATCCCGATATTCACCGGCTTACTTTTCACCCAACCGATGCGGCACGTGCTATCTGTGCAAATGATGGTGGCATTCAGGAAACACTAAACATTTTAGCGGGCACGGTAGCCTGGACCATGTTACCTAATTATCAAACCCTGCAATGTTATAACGTAGCAATTGATCCTGGTGCCGGAAGAAACAATTTTGCTTCAGGCTCACAGGATAACGGCGTTCGTTTCCGGGATAAAACAGGCGTACTGGGAACGGCGTCACCCGATAGTAATAATCATCGGCTGCTTTTCAGTGCCGATGGTGCTTATGTTGGAATATCATTAGATAATGCCGGTACGCAGTATCTGTATGAATCCATTCAACTTGGCAGGTTGTATCGTGCCCGCCTGGCAAATCCTTTCCCGGGAAGCACAGAGATTACACCCACGGGTTTAACAACTTCCTCTTCTGATGCCGGTGCCAACGAGTTCGGAGAGTTTGTTACCAACCTGCGGCTAGAGGCAGATAATTCGGATAACCTGTATTATGTAAACTTCAACCGGTTGTTCCGTACCACATCTGCTTCTACAGTAACCTCTGCTACCTGGACGGAGTTGACAGCTGTTTCTTCGGCCATAAACCCTGGCAACCCAACGGGTGGCAGAAACATCAGCATACGTGGCATTGGTTTTAGCCGCGGACCTTATGCAAGCAGCCATGCGCTTTATTTGGGAACCACTAATGGAAAAATCTTCCGTCTTGATAATCCACAAAATACAACACCCGGTACACCGCCTGTTGATATTACTCCTATTGGACTTACAGGTAATGTGCAGGATATTGCTACCAATCCTAATAATGATGATGAAGTAATTGCAATTGTATCCAATTATAATACGGTAAGCATCTGGTGGACTAAAAACGGAAAGTCGGCATCACCAACCTGGAAGAACGCCGAAGGCAATCTTACCCTACCATCCATACGCAGTTGCGCCATAGTAGTAAAGAAAGACGCTGCTAACCAGCCGGTAACTGAATATTATGTAGGTACATCAGTTGGGTTGTATAGTACTATCAATTTAGCTACTGTTTTAGATGCGAATCAGGTACCTGTATGGCAACGTGAAGGTGGTAACCTGCTAAACTATTCTGTTGTTACATCGCTTGCCTATCGCCCCACAGATAATGTACTATTACTCGGTACCCATGGTAATGGTATATACTATACTAATTTAGGCACGCCTAATTTTACACCCAACTTAAATACCGGTGTTACTCCCGTTACGAATGACAGGAATTTTATTAAAAATATTTTGCCTACGATATCGTCTAATAACATTCAATACCAGATAGGAAATATGATTGGAGTTAGAAAAATCTCTGTGCAGTTGATTAACCTTAACGGCCAGATAGTGTATAGAGAAGATAAAGGCTATCAAAACGGTTCAGTGCCATTGCAAAAATTGGCTTCCGGTGCATACATTTTAAGTATCTATAGCGATGATGGTAAACACAGGCACATTCAAAAAATAATAAAGCAATAATGTTAAAACCCTCTGCAAGCAGAGGGTTTTTATTAGGTAATCCGGTTCTTTTATACATCACAAAAAAATGAAAAAAGTACTTTTCTTAGCAGCCGTTGTTTTTTTAAATTCAGTAGCGTACTCTCAAACAAAGGGCGTCATCAGCTTATATGGGTTTAAACAGTCAGTGTCCGGTGGGAAAGCTCCTGACGTTATTGAGGGATCGTCTGTAAGGACAAACAGACCGGGGGGTAAAAATTATTACATCTATGCTGCTTCCTCGTCCCGCATTTACCCATCAGAAATATGGATTGAAGGCATACAATATGGAGTGAGTATAAGATCAATTGCAAAAACCCCGGTTGAGTATAGCGACGAAGCAAACATAGGTTCTCAAAAAACAGTGCTGGTGCCCAAAACATCTGAAAAATTAATTCAAATAATACCGGTTCCTATTACAGGGAAAAAGTCAACAGGGACGAAAGTAAACTCTTTATCTGCCAGCAACGAGCTGGTAGTTGTGTATAAACAACATGGAAAATTTTATTACACTGCCCTCAAGTCTTTAAGCGGGCTTGAAAGTGCCGTTATGCAGTAATAAATAAGGGCCGGTAAGAATACCAGCCCTTTAACCTAAACCGTCCGACTAAAATATGTTGAGGTATTAAAATCTTCGAATCATTTTTCAACTACTGTGCCAATTGCTAAATGTTGTGGAAAACTTTCAGGTTAGTTTCTTTTCAGTAATTTAAACCCAAATACTGCTATATGGCATTACAACCCTGGCGCAAAGGCGTCGTTACCCGCATAGAAAATGAAACGTACAACACAAGGCGTTTTTGGATACAGGTTCCCGAAATAGAATCTTTTGATTTTGACCCAGGCCAATTTGTGACGCTTGATTTACCCATTCATGAAAAACCCAATAAAAGATGGAGAAGTTATTCCATAGCCTCCTGGCCCGATGGCACCAATGTTTTTGAACTGCTCATCGTGATACTCGATGGCGGCGCCGGAACTACTTATCTATTTAACGAAGTAGCTGTCGGTTCGGAACTTACGCTCCGCGGACCCCAGGGAGTATTTACACTTCCTGATCAATTGGACAAAGATTTTTATCTGATCTGCACCGGTACGGGCATTGCACCTTTCCGCAGTATGATACATCATATAAAGCG
>DASQMG010000008.1:0-2027 GCA_035645595.1 Flavisolibacter sp.
GGCAGGTCGCTTGCTTTTGGCAATAACCAGGACGCCGTAGTAAATTCAAATTTCCAGCTACAGTTAAATGGTATGCTAAAGGACAGCATTGAAATTTCTGCTGCACTAACCGATAATAATATTCCAATCCAACCCGACGGAACAACCCAGCAACTGAACGAGTTTGACCAGGTTTTTCTGCAGTTCAAAAAACGCAACTGGCAATTAAACCTGGGTGATATAGACATACGGCAAGGCGGGATGTATTTCCTGAATTTTTACAAACGGCTGCAGGGAATTTCTTTTCAAACCACTAACCGGCTTTCCTCTGCAGTTCAGTCAACTACATTGGTAAGTGGTTCTATTGCCAAAGGAAAATTTACCCGTAATATTTTGGATGTGGGCAATACGCCCAACCTTGAAGGCAACCAGGGGCCTTACCGTTTAAAGGGTGCCAATAACGAGTCTTTTTTTATTGTTTTAGGAAATACAGAAAGGGTTTATATAGATGGCGAGTTATTACAACGCGGCGAAGACCAGGATTATATTATTAATTACAATACCGCTGAAGTAACGTTCATGCCGCGGCGACTGATTACAAAAGATTCCCGCATTCAAATTGAGTTTGAGTACGCCGATAGAAATTACCTGAATGCCAATCTTTACCTGAACCAGGAAGTTAGCATCAATAATAAACTGAAGTTCCGCATAGGCGCCTTCAGCAACAGCGATTCAAAAAATTCCAGTATCAATCAAACGTTAGATGCAAAGCAAAAGCAATTTCTTTTTAATGTAGGCGACAGCATCAACAGAGCATTATATCCAACAGTTTTGCAGGATACCTTCTCAATTAGTAAAATTTTATACCAGAGGGTTTACGATACAGTTGGTGGTGTTGTGGTTGATTCCTTCTATCGGTATTCTGTGAATCCAGACTCCGCAAAGTATGATCTGTCATTTTCTAATCTTGGACAAGGGGCCGGGGATTACGTTCCCGATTTTAACGGTGCCAACGGAAAGGTGTATCGGTATGTGGCACCTGTTGGTGGTGTGAGGCAGGGTAGTTTTGAACCGGTGATGGTTTTGGTAACGCCAAAAAAACAACAACTAATCAGCTTCGGAACTGAATACCAGATTGATAAAAATAATTTGTTGAAAACCGAGGTAGCATTGAGTACATATGACGTTAATACCTTTTCTACAAAGGATGGCGGCGATGACGCAGGGATGGCGGCAAGAATACAGTTTAGCAATACAATTGACATTAATAAATCGAAGAAGCTACAATTGACTTCTAATTTGGATTACGAACACGTACAGAAAAAGTTCAGGCCTATTGAGCGCTTACGCTTTGTGGAATTCAGCCGGGAGTGGGGCTTACCGTTGCTGGTAAATCCAGCCACAGAAAATATCCTGCGGCTTTCATCCCTGTTAAAAAACAGCAACAGTGCGCTGACCTACCAATTCATGACGTATCAGCGAAGTGATAATTACAAAGGTTTCCAGAACATCCTGCAACACAGTTTTAATGCAAAAGGCTGGACGTTCAACAACCAGTTTTCCGTTACCAGCTTTAACAGCCAAAATAACAGGGGAAGCTTTATTCGGCCGGTTGTGGATCTCAGCAGACTATTTACAAAGCTTTCCTCTGTTCGTGTGGGATTTCGGTATGCGTTAGAAAAAAATGAAGTGAGGAGCAAGACCAATGACAACATATCGCCGCTTAGCTTCTCATTTGATACTTATTCGGCTTACCTAAAATCAAATGAAACAAAAAAGAACAAATGGGGGTTAACTTTCTTCACGCGAAGCGATAAGTATCCCACGACGAAAGCGTTGTTGCGGGGCGATAGAAGCTACAACACCAACCTGTCCGTTGAACTGCTTGAAAGCCAAAAGCACCAACTCATTTTTAGTACAACGTACAGGGTTTTAAAAGTGTATGATAAAACTGTTTCTGCCCAGAACGACGATAGGACTATTTTAGGCAGAACTGAATACATTGTATCTGAGTGGAAAGGTTTATTAACCGGAAATATTTTATACGA
>DASQMG010000009.1:0-9305 GCA_035645595.1 Flavisolibacter sp.
CACGAGCTGTGAAAAAAGCGGGGTTAGAAATGGAAGATGTTGATTACGTGGAATTAAATGAAGCCTTTAGTGTAGTTGGAATTGTAAATACAAAAAAGATGAACCTTGATCCGGCCAGAGTTAATGTAAATGGTGGAGCCGTTTCGTTAGGGCATCCATTAGGTTGCAGTGGGGCGAGAATTATTGTAACACTCATAAATGTATTAAAGCAAAAAGGTGGTAAAATTGGCGCTGCGGGTATATGCAATGGCGGCGGTGGCGCCAGTGCTATGGTAATTGAAAGCGTTTAGGTGACTACACAAGTTTCTTACAAAAAGGGCTACATATATGCGTAGCCCTTTTCGTTTTCGCCCTATTTACAACGAACTGCTTCACCATTTATAATCCAAGAGGGCAGACAGCGATGTTACCTGATTCTCTGCCGCTTCATTACTGCTATAAAAAACACAATGTCTAAGGCGCGGAAGAATTTGAGGTCAGTTAAAATTGAAAGTGAAATGGCGCCTCAGCGATGCGCTGCTTTTTTTTACCGGAAAAGAATCTCACAGTGATTAGCACGGTTTATATACACTACCTATTGATATTAGTGTTTGTATTTGATCCTAAGAATAATCATCAACACATTAAGCAGCAACGAAAAGCTGTTTGTAATAATAATAGGTAAATCGTTGCGCATTATGCCGTAAACAATCCACATTGCTACCCCAACCAATAAAATGAATAACATTAGTTTCGAGATGTCATCCGCTTTCTTTTCCTTTATCGTTTTTATCAGCTGGGGCAGGAGCGAAGATGCTGTACAAATCCCGGCAAAAAGTCCGATATTCTGCGTCATATCCATGTTTGTTTTGTTACAAACCATTTGCCACCCCAAAACTTTATGGGCATTACCAATTTATAGAAATATTCAGCATTGCCAGCGTGGTCCGCAAGCCTAACAAGCCAGTGTATACCAACAAAGTGACCCGTACTTTTCCCGTAACAAAAGTTGACTTACCTCGGTAGTTTTCATTTTAGGATTATTCCCTCCCGTCCGCTAAATTTGCCCACCTTATAATTTAAAATATACATGAGACAAATCCCTTTTCGTGAAGCCATCCGTGAAGCCATGAGTGAAGAAATGCGCCGCGATGAACGAGTTTTTTTGATGGGTGAAGAAGTGGCTGAATACAATGGTGCTTATAAAGTTAGCCAGGGTATGTTGGCTGAGTTTGGACCGAAGCGAATTATAGATACTCCTATAGCCGAATTGGGTTTTACTGCTGTTGCGGTAGGTGCTGCGCAAAACGGGCTTCGTCCAGTTGTGGAGTTCATGACCTGGAACTTTGCTGTATTAGCACTTGATCAAATTCTTAATACAGCCTCAAAAATGCTTGCTATGAGCGGTGGGCAGGTAACCTGCCCCATCGTTTTTCGTGGGCCCAATGGTTCGGCTGGGCAGCTGGGTGCGCAACACTCAACAGCGTTTGAAGCCCTTTATGCCAACATCCCGGGTTTAAAAGTTGTGTCGGTTAGCAATGGGTACGATGCAAAGGGTTTACTAAAGCAAGCCATTCGGTACGAGGAAGACCCGGTAGTGTTTATGGAAGCTGAAGTTGCGTATGGTGAAAAAAGCGACATACCAGACGAGGAGTATTATATCCCTTTAGGAAAAGCCGATATAAAACGCGAGGGAAAAGATGTAACTATTGTTTCTTTTAATAAAATGATGAAAGTGGCTTTGGGTGCCGCTGCTGAATTGGAAAAAGAGGGCATTTCTGCAGAAGTCATTGACCTGAGAACTATCAGGCCTTTAGATTGGATGACAATATTGGAAAGTGTAAAAAAAACAAACCGCCTTGTAATTGTTGAGGAGCAATGGCCTTTTGCATCCATCTCGTCCGAGATTACATATCGCATCCAAAAAGAGGGTTTTGATTACCTGGATGCACCAATCAGGAGAATAACTGCTGCTGATGCGCCATTGCATTATGCCCCAAATTTGGTGGCAGCGGCACTTCCAGATGTGAGCCGTACCGTTAAGTTGGTAAAGGAGGTGATGTACATCAATAAGTGATCTAAATCAAGTTATTGCCGGGGTACTTCAAGGGGGAATTTTTAAAAAAGGTTGTGTTTAAAAGACGCAACTTTTTCATTTTCAATACTCAACAACAAAAAAGTTGAAGAAAAGTTTTGATATTAAGATATAAACTGCATCTTTGTCTCGGTTTTTCATAGGATATTGGATTTTACACGAGGCTGGATTTCTATCCGGCCTTTATTTTTTAATAAAGGTTTATACTTATAAAATCATATGTAGAAAACTATAGTTGGTAATGCTTTTTGCATGGTGTAGCAACTCTGGTTTCTTATCACTATATAAAACAAAACCAAGAGAGAACAAATCTGCTAACCGACGACCTGCTTTTGTGCCTAACCACATCTCTTCTTTATTCCTTACTTTGCCACTCTTAATTTTTACTGCATGTCCACCTTATTGATTATTGACGATGAAAAAGCAATTCGAAAAACGTTAACCGAAATTCTCTCCTTCGAAGGGTACAGTGTAGAAGAAGCGGCAGATGGCGAAGAAGGACTAAAGAAGTTTAAAGAGAAGGCTTTTGATGCCGTTTTATGCGATATAAAAATGCCCAAACTTGACGGCCTCGAATTTTTGCAAAGAGCAACAGAATCAAATCCTGATGTTCCAATCATTATCATTTCAGGGCACGGCAATATAGAAACAGCTGTGGAGGCTGTTAAAAAGGGTGCATATGATTTTATCCAAAAGCCACCGGATTTAAACCGGCTGCTGATTACCATCCGTAATGCAATGGAGCGCAACAACCTGGTAAGCGAAGCAAAGAAGTTAAAGCGACGTGCTAACAGAGTACAGGAAATGATTGGCGAGTCGGACTCAATGAAGCAGATTAAGGAAACGATTGAAAAAGTTGCACCTACAGAAGCGCGGGTTTTAATCACTGGTGATAACGGGGTAGGTAAGGAACTGGTTGCTCGCTGGCTTCACGAAAAAAGCAGTCGTGCTGAAAATCCTTTGGTTGAAGTAAACTGTGCTGCCATTCCCGGCGAACTGATCGAAAGTGAATTATTCGGCCATGAAAAAGGTTCGTTTACTTCCGCCATCAAACAACGCATCGGCAAATTTGAGCAAGCTAATGGGGGAACGCTGTTCCTAGACGAAATCGGGGATATGAGCTTATCGGCACAAGCCAAAGTTTTAAGAGCTTTACAGGAAGGAAAAATCACAAGAGTAGGAGCGGATAAAGACATTAATGTTGATGTACGTGTAATAGCAGCTACCAATAAAGATTTAAGGAAAGAGGTAGAAGATAAAACGTTCCGTCTTGACTTATACCACCGGTTAAGCGTTATTCTTGTTCATGTTCCATCGCTTAATGAAAGAAGAACAGACATCCCGCTTTTGGTTAGTACCTTTCTTGGGGAAGTTTGCGACGACTATGGTGTAGCAAAGAAGAAGATTGACGATGATGCCATGCAAGCGTTGGAAGATTATAATTGGACAGGGAACATCCGGGAACTGCGCAACGTGGTAGAACGCCTGGTTATCCTGTCGGGCAAAACAATTACAAAAAATGATATCGCTGCTTATGTTTTGCCAAAGGCGTCAGGCCCGTCTGCAATGAAATTATAGATTTCTTCATCCCGTTTTAGTAACCTGAACCCGACGAAGTTTCGCTGGCTTTGCTCCACGCCTTTACCTGAAGCAATTATCGTTTTCTGAGGGAACGTCTTACGCAGACTTTCCAAATAGTCATCAATGCCAGCTCCTGTAAAATTGGTTATTAAGTGGAGATATAAGTAATTGATGCCCGGCAAAATTGCTGCTTCCTTTAAGTCTGCTATTTTGATATTTGTACCCAGGTACAAAACTTTCCAACCGTGTTTTCGCAAAAGATAATTAACGAACAATAAGGGCAGCTCGTGGTATTCGTTTTCCGGGCAAAACAAGATAATTTCAGGGCTGCCTGTCTGGGTTGCTGAATATCTTTCCGTCTCACTAATTATGCGGGCCTGAATAATATAACTGCAAAAATGTTCCTGGGCAGGCATTATACTATTAGTATCCCAAAGCAAGCCCACCCGCAGTAAAAACGGGTAACAAACATCGGTTACCAGCTTTTCAAATCCAATTTTTTCCGTCAACTGGTTTAGAAGGTCTAAAAACATAGCTTCATTAAAATCTATCGCTGCCTGTAAAAGCTTTTGCAAATAAGTTTTATAATTGTTATGGCCAGGTTCAATGGCTTTTACACGCTGCCCAACTTCGTCATCTGATAGTGACGCAATCTTAGAAACCTTCCATCCATTATGGTATAGGAACGAAATGCAAAGAAGTTTTTTTAGGTCTTCGTTTGAATAAAAGCGCTGGTTGCTTTGCTTCCGTGGCGCTTTGAAAAAATCATAACGTTGTTCCCAAATGCGCAGGGTATGCGCCTTTATGCCGGTTAGTGTTTCGATATTTCTTATAGAGAAGTTTTGCATATTACTACTGCTAAATTATTGGTCTTGCACTTTAACAAAAAAACTTTGTTCACCTTCCTATCTTGGGCATCTATAAAATAATACTTTTGTTTGTTTTAAAAACTGCCTGATGCCGCTTTCACATGTTCTCACTGTTTATTTAATATCACTGCTGCTTGTTCTTCTTCCCTCTTTTGGTTTAGCGAAAATGTTTCAAAAGGCCGGCATAGCTCAATGGAAGGCATATGTACCTTTTTATAATACATGGATAATGCAGGAACTGGCCAAACGTCCCAGGCACTGGGTATTCTGGCAACTGATACCTGTAATCGGTTGGTTTATTACACCCGGAATTTTTATAGAGTGGGTGAAATTGTTTGGCCGTTTTACCTTCGGAGATCATACGTTGGCTGCACTGTTTGCCCCTTTTTATTTTCCGTATTTAGGTTACAACGATAAAGTAAAATACGTAGGTCCTGAGGGTGCCCGCCGTTACGTAAAGCCGGGTTGGAGGGAGTGGGTAGACGCTGCCATCTTTGCGATCGTTGCGGCCACCCTAATACGGACCTTTATTTTTGAAGCCTATACCATCCCGTCTGGCTCCATGGAAAAAACATTGCTTGTGAATGACTTCTTGTTTGTAAGCAAATTTAGTTACGGACCACGTATTCCCAATACACCGTTGTCAATCCCGTTTGTACATAATTATCTTCCCGGTACCGATAAAAAATCGTACAGCACGGTAGTAGAATTGCCTTACACACGATGGTTTTCATCTCCCGTGGAAAGAGGCGATGTTGTGGTGTTTAACTTCCCCGCCGGCGATACGGTGATTAATCTTCCCGACTACCAATCGGCAAGACCTTACTACGATGTTATACGCATGTTAGGTAACGGCAACTCAGATGAAGGTCGAAAGTATTTACTGGAACGCCAGGATCAGTTTCCGTTGGCTATTCATCCGCCCGATAAAACGGATAACTATATTAAACGTTGCACAGGCGTTGCCGGCGATTCGGTCCAGGTCATCAACAACACTGTATGGATTAACGGCAAGCAACAACCCACCCCTCCGTATGCTTTGATAAAATACCAGGTGGTAACAAACGGGCAAACACTTGATGCCGTCACCCTCGATGAGCAATATGATGTGGATTCGGATAAGGCGGAATTTGAACAAACAAATAAGCCGTTCGTTTACAACATTGTGTTAAGTGAAAAAGCAAAGCGTGAGATGGAAAAGATAGGGTATAAAATAACCCCTTATACCGGAATGCCCGATGGTTCTCCAGTTTATCCGTATGATAAAATTCATGATTGGAGCAGGGATAACTTTGGTGCTATATGGATTCCTAAAAAAGGCGTTTCTATGACGCTTACTCCTGAAAACTATAGCATTTATGAACGAGCTATCCGTGTGTATGAGCACAACGATTTTTTTATGAAGGATGGTAAATTCTTTTTAAATGGAAAAGAAACGACATCTTACCAGTTTAAACTTAATTATTACTGGATGATGGGTGACAACCGGCAGGGATCTCAGGACTCCCGCTTCTGGGGGTTCGTTCCTGAGGACCGCATTGTTGGAAAAGCCTGGCTTATTTGGTTTAGCTATGAGGGCGGCCCACGATGGAAGAGATTGTTTAATATAGTAAAATAACTTACCTTCAACTGCCCCGCAAACACGGGGCATTTTTGTCTCCAATACTTACACATGAAAGAAAAAAAATACGAGTTTTCTTACAGCGTTTACGATAGCATTTCCGAACTGCCCGACGAAGACCAATGGCTGCTGAATGAAGCAAGAGAAGTAACTTCGAACGCTTACGCGCCCTACTCTAATTTCCAGGTGGGAGCTGTAGCAAGGATGGCCAATGGAGAAATTGTTGCGGGCAGCAATCAGGAGAATGCTTCCTTCCCGGTCGGCTTATGTGCAGAGCGGGTTTTATTAGCTTCTATTTCTTCGCTCTTTCCCAAAATTGCAATAGAAAAAATCGCAGTCAGCTATAAAAGTGAGCACCAAAAAAGCGATCACCCTATTTCTCCCTGTGGCATTTGTCGTCAATCGTTGCAGGAGTTTGAAAGCCGTGTAAAACACCCGGTGCAACTGATTCTAGGGGGTATGTCGGGCCCGGTGTTTGTAATAGATAGTGCCAGCCGCTTATTGCCCTTAGCATTCACCAGCGACGAACTTCAATAAAGGTTCGGGGGTTGAGGTAGGAAGTTGGCGTTATGTTGTGCACCGCATCTTTTCTTACTCTATGCAAACAAATTTTTGAACCTCCCTTTTGTGGTAGAATTGATCGCCTGTTGCGTCGCACTCTTTTACTGCAGCAATGCTTTTCAGCATTTTTACAAACGGTTTTTAACTTCTTTTGGTTACCCCTTATCTTCAAAAAATGAAAAAAATTATACTGCCTGTATTACTTGCCTGTTGTTTATCTAGTGCTAATGCACAAACATCTCAAGACTCGGTAAAAGCAGTTATTAATAAAATGTTTGCGGCAATGAAGAGTAGTGATGCAAAAGGATTAGCAGATTGTTTTGCTGACAGCGCCATCCTTCAAACCATTGCCCGTAATGGTACTGTAAGAACCGTCGCCATCAAAGGATTTGTAGCACAGATCAGTTCTTTACCCAAAGATTCCGCTGATGAACGCATCACCTTTGATTTGGTAAAGGTAGATGACGGTCTCGCCATAGCCTGGACGCCTTATCAGTTTTACTATGCCGGTAAGTTCAGCCACTGCGGTGTTAATTCATTTCAGTTGGTACGTTTTAATGGCATTTGGAAGATTCAATATCTGATAGATACAAGGAGAAGGGAAAACTGCGGCTCTTAAAACTCAGGATGTACACCCGTATAATTATGCGGGCTTATCGCTTTTAATTCTTTTTTTAAAGCAGCAGAAATTTCTAATCCATCAATGAAATGGTGCATGGTTTTTTTATCAAGCTTTTTCTTACCCCGCGTCAAATCTTTTAACGCTTCGTAAGGATTGGGGTAAGCTTCCCTTCGTAAAATCGTTTGAATGGCTTCCGCTACCACTGCCCAGTTATCCTCAAGATCCTGCTCTATTTTTTCTGTATTCAATACAAGTTTATCAAGTCCTTTTTCTATTGACTTGAAGGCTAAAATTGTATGGGCAAAAGGAATTCCTACATTCCGTAACACAGTAGAATCACTAAGGTCACGTTGCAATCTTGATATTGGCAACTTAGCGGAGAGGTGCTCCAACAAAGCGTTTGCAATACCCAGGTTGCCTTCTGCATTTTCAAAATCAATAGGGTTTACTTTATGTGGCATGGCAGAAGAACCTACCTCGCCGTGTTTGGTTTTTTGGGTGAAATAATCCATTGAAATATAAGTCCATATATCGCGGCACAGGTCAGTTAAGATTGTATTGATCCGTTTCATGCTATCGAAACTCGCTGCCAGATTATCGTAGTGTTCAATTTGCGTAGTAAACTGCAGCCGCTGCAATCCCAGGACATCTTCCACAAATTCATCAGCTAACTCCATCCAGTCTTTTTTAGGAAAAGCAATGTGATGCGCATTAAAGTTGCCGGTAGCGCCACCAAATTTTGCGCTTACGGGAATATAGATAGCCTGCTCCACAGCATTGGCAATCCTTTCAAAGAAAACCATAAATTCTTTGCCCAAGCGTGTTGGACTTGCGGGCTGTCCGTGGGTACGGGCCAGCATCGAAATGTTTTTGTACTCTTGCGCCAACACCCTGATTTCCTGGTTAAGGTTCAGCAGTGCCGGGAAATACTCATGCTCTAAGGCATGCTTCCATGAAAGCGGTATCGAGGTGTTATTTATGTCCTGCGACGTCAGTCCAAAATGTACCCACTCCAAGGCATCTTCTTCACCCACCCGGCTTAAACATTCTTTGATAAAATACTCCACCGCTTTTACATCATGCGCTGTTGTTTGTTCAATGAGCTTGATGGCCGCAGCATCTTCAATGCTGAATTCTTCTTTAATCCTGAACAGTTCTTTTGAGGTTTTATCGGCCAGTTTGAAAATGTTTTTGCCTGCTAAAAACAAAACATATTCTACTTCTACCAACACACGATATTTCATTAAGCCATACTCAGAAAAATATTCATCAAGATGCTGAAGGCTTTTTCTATAACGTCCGTCAATAGGAGAGAGAGCGGTAAGTGTATTTAGTTCCATAAATAGATGGTTGTTGAATCCTCTTAGTCAAATTAAGATCCGTGAGATCAGCGGTTATCTTTGCGCCTCAAAAATACTTGAATTGAGTAAGATAAGAGTGGCGGCAGTAAGCTATTTAAATACAAAGCCTTTACTGTATGGCATCAAGCATCACCAGGTAATCAATGAAATTGAACTGATCGAAAATTACCCCGCGAAAATTGCACAGTTACTGATCGATGATGACATTGACCTTGGATTAATTCCTGTGGCTGCTACCACCCGCCTTTCCTCCTGGGAGATTGTTGGAGACTATTGTATTGGTTGCGACGGCGCGGTTGCTTCCGTATGCCTGTTTAGCGAGGTGCCGATACAAAGCGTCGAAAGAGTGATACTGGACTATCAATCCCGAACCTCGGTAAGTCTTGCGAAAATTTTACTAAAAGAATATTGGAAGATGGACGTTGCGTTAATAGATGCTACGGGCGAAGATTATCGCAAAGAAATAGGAGGCACAACAGCAGGGGTGGTAATAGGCGACAGGGCATTGGAACAGCGGCTTCACTCCACTTATATCTACGATTTAGGCGAAGCGTGGAAAGCGCATACGGGCTTACCATTTGTGTTTGCCGCGTGGATCAGCAAGCGAAAATTGCCT
>DASQMG010000010.1:0-12389 GCA_035645595.1 Flavisolibacter sp.
CATAAAGACCATACTGCCGAAGAAGGTGTAGATACCATTACGCTTTATTTAAATCCCCAGAACCAGGTAGAATATTACGACTACATCTTAGGGCTCAAACCCAAACGCATCATTTTTAACCCGGGCACAGAGAACACCGAATTGATAGAAAAAGCAAAGGACGCCGGTATAGAACCAGTGATTGCCTGTACGCTGGTGATGCTGGCAACGGGCCAGTACTAAGTAGTTGATTAGATAGACGGAACAAACACACATACAATTGTAATAAAGTTATTTTAGGTTCGGCCTTAGTACCCTGTTACGCATTAACCGGCCCCGCTTTTTTGTTGCTACTTCATGGCGCAAGGGTTATTGTTATCTTGCAAACTAATCAGCCAGTAAACAAATCAAGTACTCCCATCGTACTTCTACGACCGCGACGCAAGTAGTACCCCTCAATCTTGTGAAATAGAGAGCCATCTGTTTTGAAACCTTTTTATTTTTTTAAATATTGCATGCATATCCAAACAGGCAGCTCATCCCTGCCCTTAAAGTGTTACAGCTTTAAATCAACATCCTATGAAAATCTTAAAAACCAGTGCTCTTGCAGCACTACTTGCAGTAAGCTACCTGCAATCGCCGGCTCAAACGCCCACGGTTCCCATAAATGAGCCTAACTACAATAAGCCTAAGCTTTTTTCTGATCTGCCTGACAACCTCAGTCTTCGTTTGACAGATATGGAAGCGCTCCTGGATTTGCTTGTAGGTACACCGGTTGCTTCAAGTATAGCAACGGGCTTTCCATTGACGGGTGTCGTTGTCAGCAAATCAAATCCATCAGACACCTTCGTAAAAACAGTAGTAATTAAAAGCAGTAATCGCCCTGGAGCCATTTTTACTTTTAGCCGTGTTACTTCTATTGACGGAAGCTTTTCTTACACCGGCCGTATGATGAGTAAGGATGCCGGTGATGCTTTGGAAATTATAAAAGAAGCCAATGGCTATGTTATTCGTAAAAAAGGTTTGTACGACCTTATTAGTGAATAAGCAATTCTGTTTTTGTATTCTACCTTATCCAAAATCCTGATGTCCAAATGAAAACTTTTTTCCAAACCCTATCAATAGCTGTGCTTATATGTGCCAGCATTTTCGTATCAGCGCAAATGCCTGTTTTAAGCAGTCACCCCGCTTCAAGCGCTGTACTCTTGCTAGATTTTGACGGCACTATTGTAGAAGGCACAAGCTGGAACGGCAGCGGCCCTATTGCCTGTGCAGGCTCCAATTTAACGCCTTCTCAAATAAGGGATGTTTTTAATCGTGTAGCAGAAGATTACCGCCCTTTTACAATTAACGTTACAACAGATTCCAGCGTTTTTCTAGCAGCTCCTTCCAATAAAAGAACCCGCGTTATTCTGACCACTTCTTCTTCGTGGTATGGATCAGCAGGTGGTGTGGCTTACATTAATTCATATAGCTGGGGTGACAATACCCCCTGCTTTGTATTCACCGCTTTACTAGGTTATAATACGAAAAGTATTGCTGAAGCCACATCGCATGAACTCGGCCACACGTTAGGACTGCGCCACCAGTCATCTTACGATGCGTTTTGCAATAAGGTATCGGAGTACAATTCAGGCAACGGGTCAGGTGAAATTGGCTGGGCACCAATTATGGGTGTTAGCTATTACAGAAATATGACGCTTTGGAACTATGGCGCAAATCCTTTTGGATGCACCAGCTACCAGGATGACCTTTCCGTTATCACAAGCAAGAACGGGATTGGTTACAGGAACGATGACCATGCGGCAACAAATTCAGGAGCCAGCCCCGCTTCCTTTATCAGCAATACTTTTACTGTTGAGGGCCTGATTGAAAAACCCGCAGATACGGATGCGTTTAAATTTACAATGGCGGCTGACGGACGTTTTACTTTAGATGCACTACCCTACGCAATTGCCTCAGGCAATACAGGCTCTAATATTGACCTTGCGGTAGACTTATTAAACACTGCTGAAACCGTTATCGGAACATATAATCCTGCTACTACTTTAGGTGCTTCAATTGATACACAGTTGACTGCAGGCGTTTACTACATTCGTGTACGTGGCGAGGGCAACAGTTATGCACCTAACTATGCCAGCTTAGGCTCCTATACCTTGCACAGCAGCTTTAGTACTGGCAACCCCCTCCCACTTTATCTGTTGCAGCTAAAAGGGGCAAACGATAAGGGGCACCACAGTTTAAGCTGGCAAATTATTACCGACGAGAAGATAGTAAGCCAAACATTGGAGGCAGCTACCGACGGCACAAGGTTTCATACTATTGCCGCGATCAATGCACAGGGCAAAACATACAGCTATATACCAACAACTACTCATCTTCTATACTATCGTTTACGTGTAGTATTGACGAATGGCCGGAATTTTTACTCTAATACAATTGCACTTCGCAATAACGATGGGAACAACAAGCCTTACATAATTGGCAATACCATTAACACAAATATTATCGTCAGCAGCCCATCAACTTTTCACTATGCCATCCATGATCTGTCAGGACGCACAGTAGGTAAAGGGTCTCTTACACCCGGAGTAAATACTATAGCTGCAGGCGTAGTTGCAAGAGGCATCTATGTTATTCAATATTACAATGGCAATGAACTTTATTCAGAGAAGTTCACCCGTCAATAGTTCGTAACAATTTCACAATCTGTACTCTTTTGGTTCTTAGAGGTTTTTCCAGTAATTTGGAAAAACCTTTTTTATGAAATGGAGAAAGTTTAATGGCCAACCCATTGAAAGCCCGATTTACGAGGCCGTAGAAACCGTTATAAAACGGGAGACCGCTGCCGGTTACCGTTTGAAAGTGTGCATAGGCACTGACTCGCAGGTAAAAGGTATAGATACTGAATTTGCCACAGTGATCGTTTTTTTACGTGAAGGTCATGGAGGCTTCATGTTTATCCACAACGAAAAAACACACCAGAAGTATTCTATTAAAGAAAGAATGCTTGTGGAAGTTGCCAAGAGTATTGAGATTGCATATGAACTATGCAATCTTTTTACTTTATATAACGTGGATATGGAAGTACATGCCGACATTAACACCAATCCTAATTTTAAAAGCAATGATGCTTTAAAAGAAGCAATGGGTTATATACTTGGGATGGGGTTTGCTTTTAAAGCCAAGCCTGAAGCCTTTGCCAGCAGTAGTTGCGCCAATAAAATGGTGAATTAATCCCTGCTTCCGTGTTCCTGTTTTTCTTCTTCGTGCTCAGGCAGTAACCCGCACTATAAAAAGGCCTACTCCTAACCCGGGACGGATATAAGCCCGTCGCTTTCCGT
Organism: Flavisolibacter sp.; assembly: GCA_035645595.1. GTDB lineage: Bacteria > Bacteroidota > Bacteroidia > Chitinophagales > Chitinophagaceae > Flavisolibacter. The sequence continues at coordinate 3,324 of DASQMG010000010.1, forward strand.
TTCCTTTCATCTCTTTCCTATAGCAAAAAACAGGTCAGGATTTTTTCTGTTTTTTTACTTTGTAATACTCCACTTCAAACCGTTAGGAACTCTTTTGCCTTCCCTCTTCCTCTTTAGGGGCCTGCCGGATTTTCTGGTAAGACGAATTCAAGGGAGCGGGATAAGGAATCTATGTTTTGACAACAGCTTGGGGTCTAAAAAATCACGTCTGCCGGGGAAGCAGGGCTACAAAAGTAAAGGAGACAGGTACTTATTGTCCGGGAGTTTGAGCCACGGGTGGCTGTGTGGCTACTTCAGTTAAAAGTGAAGGGCTCTTTTTTAATAATTGCGCAGTGGTATAAAGCCGCTCCAATTTTTTGCTGTCCCTTTCGGCTAAAGAGAAAATAATCAACACAAGGGCGAACAGTAAGACAGCAAATTTTTTTTCAATCTCTTGTTTATTCATAACGATTCCTAAGCGGTGCAATAATAAAAAATAAAAATTATATCATTCCTTTTTTGTGTTGGGCAAACACTTCATTCTGTTCAGCAATAAACTGAAGTAGGTGCTTTGATCCTAAATGTTTAACAGCGGACGTTACAAAATGTGGCGGTGCTTCCTCCCATGTTTCTTTTAGCTTCTTTAAGAAAAGACCTACGTTTTTAGCCGCTTCTTTTTGCGTGCTTTTATCAGCCTTAGTAAACACAATAGCAAAAGGTATTTGCCATTCACCAAGCTGGTTCATAAAATCGAGGTCTATTTTCTGCGGTTCATGGCGGCTGTCAACAAGCGCAAAAAGGTATACGAGGTTTTCCCGCTTTTGAATGTAGTCGGCTATCATCTTTTTCCAAGTTTTACGCTGGCTTTGGGCCACCTTGGCAAAACCATAACCGGGAAGGTCAACAAGGTACCATTCATTCTTATCACTGCCTGTTACTTCAAAGTGGTTAATGAGCTGCGTTTTACCGGGATTGATTGATGTTTTTGCTACTTCTTTTTTCTTACAAAGCATATTAATAAGCGAGGACTTCCCTACGTTACTCCGGCCTATAAAAGCATACTCAGGCCGGTCGGGCTTGGGGCACATATCAAATGAAGGGCTGCTGATAATGTAAGAGGAGCGGATGATTTCCATGGTGCAAAGAAAAGAAAAGGGGCCGGAGTTTGGCGTTAGGGTAATTATAAGGTATCGCAGAATAAATAAATGAGATGTTAGATTTGCCATTATGATAAGATCTGCAAGCACTCGATTTTTTATAACTAAAAGAAGTCAAACAGCAGTATTCCTATTATCCTTATTTGTATTGGCTTACCAGACATTTATTTCATACGTTATTGTTGATGTTTACGAAATCGCGGTTGTAGGTGAATTAGTTGAATTGTTATGGCTGCCCATGCTGGCCCTGCTGGTTCTGCTGCCGGGTGCTTCTATCATTCAAATTTTAAAATCAGATTATCGTCAAAAATCACTTCCGTTGGCTTCTCTTTTAGTTGGTGCTGCTACTATTCTCGCTCTTATTTTGAAATAGAAGTCTACCTCTTTTTTAATTCTTTACATGCAGCAAAACCCTTGTGTTTATTTCGTAGTTAATTTATTGCCCAATAGAATTACAAAGCGTACAAGGGTGCGACGCAAGCGAAGCCCGGTAAATGGGCCGTTCGCCGGGCACAATAAAACTCAACCGGCAAATACCGGTTGAGTTTAAAAAATAATACAAAAGCAAAGATTTATGCGGTGGCTATTCCTCTTTAGGGCTGTGCCTGCGGTCCCTTATTTTCTGAACGCCCACTTCAGCATCTCTTTCCAGCTTGGCTTTTTGCCATACATCAAAATACCGGTGCGGTAAATTTTGCCGGCAAACCAGGTGGTGAAAATAAAGCCAAGAATCAGCAACGCCATTGATAAACCCAGTTGCCAGTAAGGCACTGTACCCGGTACCCCAAAGGGTATGCGGGCCATCATAATAATGGGCGAACTGAACGGAATAATACTGGCCCAAACAGCAAGATCACTTGTAGGATCGCTGATTACCGGCGCCATTAAGGCAACTGAAAAAATAACCAGCATAGTGATAGGAAACGATAAAGATTGTGCCTCCCGCATATCCTCGTTAACAGCACTACCAATGGCCGCATAAAGCGATGAATAAAAAAAGAAGCCTCCCAACAGGTAAAATCCAAAGCAAAACAAAATCAGCGGCACATTAATATTGCTAACCACTTTTTGCACGCCTTCCAAAGCACCAGACATCATATTATTACTGCCGCCGGAGGCTTTGGTAATATTGTAAATAATGAGTGCAAAAAGTATCCATAACAAAAACTGCGTTAGCGCCACCAGGCTAATGCCAATGATCTTTCCCAGCATTAACTGAAACGGGCGGATACTTGATACCATCACTTCAGCAATGCGGTTTGTTTTTTCTTCCATTACGCCCATCATCACCTGCGAGCCGTAAATGAGCAGTATAAAATAAATCAGGAAAGCCGACAGGTAACCTACACCTGTCGCGACACCTGCATTGGAAGCCTTATCTTTTTGGTTTTCTTCCCGCAAGCTGATCTTGTTTTTTTCCAGCGTTGCCCTCGTCCCTTCATTAACACCTAGCTTTTGATACTTGATATTATTCCAGATACTATTGAGCTTGTTTTGAATGCCATAGATAGAAGTAATGCCATGCGTTTTATCGGCTTTGAGGGTTACTTCCGGCAGGCCGGTTTCCCAGTTGGTAGGCGGAATAATGATGTAACCATCGTAGCCCATTTCAGAAAAATTATTAATAACACTGTCGGTATTGCCGGTGAAGTATTCGAGGGTAGAGGAGCTATCTTCCAGGTTGGCCCGGTTAACCAAACCACGGTCGAACAAGCCTGATGAATCGATAAGCGCTACCCGTAACTCCTTGGACGTTTTTTTTGCGATATAACTTGTACCAAAGATGAGCAGGAGATAAAGTAGGGGAAAGAGGATGGTAGAAATGATAAAGGTTTTCTTACGTACACGGGTTAAGTATTCCCGTTTTATAATGAGCATCGATTTATTCATGTGCAGAAGTTGAGACTGAGGTTAAGACTAGTTGGTTACAGTTTGAAATTGACGGGCCGTTGGCGTGCCTTCCACCAGTTCGATAAAGATGTCGTTTAGCGAAGGAAGAATTTCGTTGAACGAGTTGACGGAAGCACCGCTGTTGATAAAAGACTGGATCACTTCGTTGGACGTACTTCCTTCATTAATTTTTACCACTAAAGAATGGTTTTCTCTTTTTATCGTTGAAAAAGAAGAATGCTCCTGGTAGGGCAATTCTCCGTCAAAAGAAATGCGGAACAGCGAAGCCTTATATTTTTGTTTGGCTTCTCTTACAGTACCGTCTAAAATTTTTTGCCCTTTATTCACTAATACAATATGGTCGCAAATTTCCTCCACCTGCTCCATGCGGTGCGTGCTGAAAATAATGGTAGCACCGTTCTTGGCAAGGTTAAAGATTTCGTCTTTGATTACATTACTGTTCACAGGGTCAAGGCCGCTGAAAGGTTCATCTAAAATTACCAGCTTAGGGTTATGTACAACAGTAGTAACAAACTGCAGCTTTTGGCTCATACCTTTCGAAAGGTCTTCTACCTTTTTATTCCACCAGCTTTCCATTTCCAGCTTAACAAACCATTGCTTAATTAGTCGTGATGCTTCAGAAGATGACAACCCCTTTAATTGCGCCAGGTACATAGCCTGCTCCCCGATTTTCATCTTTTTATAAAGGCCTCTTTCTTCGGGCATATAGCCAATACGCTCCACATCTTTCATAGGGTCAAACTGCTTTCCTTCAAAAAGAATGTCGCCGCTGTCGGGGAAAAAGATGCCTGTGATCATGCGCAGCAGGGTAGTTTTACCAGCACCGTTAGGGCCCAGTAAACCAAAAATGCTCCCAGGTGCTACGGAGAAGGAAATATCATCCACCGCTTTTTGCGTGGCATAGTATTTCTTTAAGTTGCGGGCTTCCAGTAAACTCATAAATAAAATGTTGGTTGATGTTGATGGCTATTTGAAGTAATGATAGCAAATATTTACAACTTTTATTTTTAAGGGCCTTTTTTTTCTACCTACGGGTATATTGTCTATACAAAAGCCGGAAACCGGTGAAGACAGTTTTACAAATTGTTGAGAGATAGCATCTACAGGCTTATTTTTGTCAGCACCATATTATAATTCCTTACACATTATTATGAAGTCAATCAGTAAAGCTATAGCCCTTGCCCTCTTGTTCCTTGTACCCTTCTCTTCTTTTGCCTGGGGAGTGTTAGGTCATCGCGTTGTTGGTGAAATTGCATCGGCTTATTTGAGCTCAAAAGCGAGAATTGAGGTTCGAAAAATATTGGGCACTGAGTCGCTGGCTATGGCAAGTAATTGGGGCGATTTTATTAAATCGGATACGGCTTACCGGTATATAAGCTCCTGGCATTACGTCAATCTAAATAAGGACTTAAGTGCCGAAGAACTACAAGCGTTTTTTAAAAGGGATACGGCAACAGACATTTATACAAAAATCAATTTTCTGGCGAAAGAGTTGAAAAACAGGAGTCTTCCCATTGATAAAAAGCGCACCTACCTGCGCTTACTTATTCATTTTGTTGGCGATGCTCATCAACCCTTACATGCAGGGTACCGCGAAGATTTGGGAGGCAATAAAGTAAAGGTGAACTGGTTTAACACGCCTACTAATTTACATGCGGTATGGGACGAATCGTTAATAAATTTTCAGCAATTGAGTTATACAGAATATGCCCGGGCCATTAACTCTGTAACGCCGGCACAGCTACGCGAATGGCAAAAGGCACCGGTGAGCGGCTGGTTGATAGAATCGTACAACATCACCGAAAAGTTATACCCGGAAATAAAAGAAGACAACCAGCGGCTTAGCTACGAATACAACTTTAAACACATTGAAACAGTGAACGGCCGTTTACTGAAAGGTGGTGTACGCTTGGCTGGATTGCTGAACAGCATTTTCAAATAGTTAATTACATAAACTTTTGAACCGGCTTAACCTGCTTTCCACGGCTTAAATTTTTTACTACATTTTCGAAAACAAACTACTTCCCTCAATGAAGGCTTTCCGAAACAAAATAATCCTCGGCATCGCTACCAGCGTCCTTATTGTCTGCAGCGGTTGGGGCTTTCTAATGCATCGTACCATCACGCAGTTGTCTATCTACCAGTTACCTCCGGAAATGCAGCCTTTTTTTTCGCAGAACATGGACTACCTCGTAAAACATTCAATCCGCCCGGATGAGCGCCGCAACAGTGACCGGACAGAGGCCACCAAGCACTTTATTGACCTTGAAGCTTACGGCCCCGATGCGGAAAAGGACATGCCCCTGAACTGGGACGCCGCGGTTGCCAGATACACTAAAGATACCCTGCTGAAATATGGCCATGTGCCCTACTGGGTAATTGAAATGAAGAACAGGCTTACAAGGGCTTTTGACGTAGAAGACAGGGACAGCATCTTGTTTTATGCTGCAGATATAGCGCATTATATTGAAGATGCTAACGTACCGCTGCATACCACCTTAAACTATGATGGCCAGCTTAGTGGACAAAAAGGAATACATGCTTTATGGGAAAGTGTGGTACCTGAACTTACCCTGCCAACTTTTGATTTGGAAGGAAAGAAAAAAGCGAAGTATCTAAAAAACCCCGAAGAAGCTATATGGAAGGCCATACGCCATACAAACAGTCTCGTGCCCGAAGTTTTAGCGGCAGAAAAAGAAGTGACAAAGACCTTTACAGAAGAAACCAAATATCGCCTTCAGAAACGCAATGGCCGCGATGTAAAATACTATACAAGAAACTTTGCGTTAGCCTATTCAAAAAAACTGGGTTCAACTATCAATGACCAGGCAATGAGGTCGGCTAATTTGGTTGCCGATTTTTGGTACACAGCATGGTTAGATGCAGGCAAACCGGACTTAAGCAAAATATTAATAAAAAAGCTTGACACCGCTGCTGAAAAGAAAATCATTGATGAAATAAAAGCGTACCGCAAAAATGAATTGCTGAAAAAAGGATGGTTGATATCAAAGCGGGATGAGGCGACCGATAGTAGTGAGTAGAAGCCGCGAGAGGTGAATGGTCAACATTGTTTTCATCACAAATTATACTTACCGGTTAAATTCATTGTCAACGGCCAACTGCTTATTGCCTATCGCATTCGCCACCCGTTCTCCATCCATAGCGGCACTTACAATCCCGCCTGCATAGCCGGCACCTTCAGCACAGGGGTATAAGTTCTTTATTTGGGTATGTTGCAGATCCTCGCCTCTAGGTATACGAACCGGCGATGATGTTCGTGATTCGGTAGCAACAACAACTGCTTCATTTGTAAAATAGCCCCGCATACGCTTGCCCCATTCTTTAAATGCTGTTTGTAACCCCTGGTGAATAAAAGGTGGCAAAACATCCTTCAGGGAAGCGGAATCAATACCAGGTAAGTAACTGCAATCTGGCAGAGAAGAAGAAACTTTGTTGGCTGTGAAATCAACCATGCGTTGTGCCGGTGCAACCAACTTTCCACCACCTGCTTCAAATGCTTTTTGTTCTACTGCCTGCTGATAATAAAGCCCTGCTAAAGGGCCGTGCTTTTTATAAGCCTGTATATTTTCTTCATCAACGCTAACAACAATTCCACTGTTGGCATAAGGGTTATTTCGCTTTGATGGCGACCAGCCGTTTACAACGATCTCGCCATTGGCGGTAGCTGCCGGTGCAATAATACCGCCCGGGCACATGCAAAAAGAAAAAACGCCTTTGCCTGACACTTGTTCAACTAATGAATAAGAGGCAGGCGGCAAATGCTCGCCTCTTGTTGCAGCGTGATATTGTGTAGAATCAATAATGCTTTGGGGATGCTCAATCCTGACACCTAAAGCAAACGGTTTGAAGTAGATCTCAATCTTTTTTCTATGTAGCAAATGAAATATATCCCGTGCCGAATGGCCTGTTGCCAGGATAACTGCATCGGCTTCAATCTTATCGGCATCATTGACCACAACACCCTTTGCTTCGTGATCCTCGATAATTAAATCAGTTACTTTATTTTCAAACCGTACTTCACCACCACATTCACTTATTTTCTCCCGCATGGCGGTAATAATTTGCGGCAGTTTATTGGTACCAATATGCGGATGCGCTTCGTACAAAATCTTGCCATCAGCACCAAAATAAACAAAGGTGCCAAGTACCTTCAAAATATCCCCCCGCTTCGTGCTGCGGGTGTACAATTTACCATCGCTATAGGTTCCGGCGCCACCTTCGCCAAAGCAATAATTGCTTTCGGCATTCATACTTCCCTCTTTGTTAATAGCTGCCAAATCCCGCCGGCGGGCCCGGACATCTTTGCCTCTTTCCAAAACTATTGGCTTGATGCCCAGTTCGATCAATCGCAATGCAGCAAATAAACCCGCAGGCCCGGCGCCAACAATAATTACGCTTCGTTTTGCCCCGTGTACATCTTTTAACTGTAGTGGAGTAAGCCCTTGTTCCGTATAAGGTTCATCGATAAAAACGTTGATGGTCAACTGCACCCAAATTTGTTTGCGGCTGCGGGCATCAAGCGATTTCTTTATGACTGTATAACCCGTAATTTGAGAAGGCTGTACGGCGCAAGCCTGTGCAAGAATAGTATTGAGGGCACTACTATCTGCTGCCTCCGAGGGCAATACTTTAATTGATATTTTTTTTTGCATGGTGTCAGGTTTTTATCCTGAAATGTTTGCACGAATTTAGGAACAGGAATTACACAGAATTTTTGCATAACACTTTTATTGTGTTAATATAGAAAGCCTGTATTGAGAGGCAGTACAACCTTTATCATCAATTCCCATGTATTCAATTCGTAAAAGAATAAGTCTCCATTTACTCGCTTAACTCTAACCATCGCATTTCTTTTTCGTCAATGAGCGCATTTATCTGGGCGATGCGTACTGTTGCCTGTTGAATTTTATCATAGCCGAGTTCCGAGTTAGAATACTGCGCCGTCAGTTCTTTTCGTTCTGCATCCAGCGATTTTATTTCCTTTTCCAATGAGTCAAATTCCTGCTGCTCTTTAAAGCTTAATTTCTTTTTAGTGGCTGGTGGTTTTGCTATTTGAGGCTTTGTTTCGTTTTGTGCCACTAATGCATCCTTTTTCTCTGGCGGCAGCGCATCCTGCAACTTCTGCCATTCGCGGTACTGGGTAAAGTTGCCAGGATAATCCCTTACTGCACCTTCACCTTCAAACACAAAAAGATGGTCAACGAGGCGATCCATAAAGTACCGGTCGTGACTAACAATTAGCAGGCAACCGGGAAAATCCAGCAGGAAACTTTCCAGCACGGAAAGTGTTGGTAAATCCAGGTCATTCGTCGGTTCATCAAGAATTAAAAAGTTGGGATTCTGAAAAAGAACTGTCAATAAATGCAAGCGGCGTTTTTCGCCGCCACTTAGCCTGCTGATGTAAGTGTACTGCTGCTCCGGCGGGAAAAGAAACAACTCTAAAAATTGCGCAGCACTCATGCTCGACCCATCTGCCAGCGGAAAATTCTCGGCAATGTTTTTTACATATTCAATCACCCGCATGTCTTCTTTGGTTTGCAAGCCGGTTTGCGAGTAATTACCAAAGACGATTGTATCACCCACGTTTATTTTACCGCTGTCGGCTGTCTCTATTCCTTGTAAAATATTGATAAAGGTTGATTTACCCGCGCCGTTTTTACCCACAACTCCTACCCTTTCGCCGCGTTTGAAGGAATAGTCAAAGCCTTTTAATATTACCTTTTCACCAAAGCTTTTATACACCTTTTTCATCTCCACGATCTTTCCGCCCAGGCGTGCCATTTTACTTTGCAATTGCACCTGGTTGTCTATCATTTGCTGCTTGGCTCTTTTTTCTATTTCATAAAAATTATCCTGGCGGCTCTTGCTTTTTGTAGTACGGGCCTTGGGTTGCTTGCGCATCCACTCCAGTTCTTTGCGGTATTGATTCCGGGCCTTGCCGATACTTGCCGCTTCACTTTCTTCGCGGGCCGCTTTCTTCTCCAGAAAGTTTTGGTAG
>DASQMG010000011.1:0-9823 GCA_035645595.1 Flavisolibacter sp.
TGGAACTTGAAGAGAATGTTCGCAATATTGCTCTTCAAAAAATCCAAAGGAACACCCCATCTCAGTACTACTGGACCGCCCTAAATCAGCTCGAATTTGACGTGCCCTCCACTGGAACAGGCGACTTAATTGACGTTTTATTTGACATGTACAAAGAGTTAATACTGGGTATAACATGCTTTGATAAAGTAGACGGTTACCAGGAATGGGCCTTTTGGACACTCAAGATTATATTTTCACATCATTGGTCCGACCATTGAGTGAGTGCCGTTCAGGTTATTCATGAGTACCTTACAAACAAAGCGTAAATTTTGCTAACAGGGGTTTCGCAAAAAAGCGGCTTAAGTGCTATATTGTAACAGTAAAACATTATTTAACACAGGTGCGAACGTGAAGCTATATTTTCAAATATCGCATCGTCGTCAAGCCCCTCCATGTTGCATGTAAATGTTTTAAATTTAAGCAATTGAATGCGGAAGAGAACAAGTAAGCAGGCTGCAATGATGGTACGGGCCGCGAAATTCAATACGGTATCGAATAACTCAAAATAGTCTACTTCACCGGGATAGATAAAATGATGGAAGCATCACGCCTGCCAGTTTCAAATGTTAAGCTGGCGTGCATGTGCGCTGCTTTCCGCTTCATATTTTCCCGCAGCTCTAAGAGCGACGCAGTTTCGGTAGATGCTTCATCACCAACACTCAGAATTTTTAATAAAATTTTCGACCAAACAAGGTCAATATCAACCGTGATGGATTTATACTGCGATGCCTGTGCAAGGCTTTGCAAGGCCTCTTTGCAAACAATAAAAAAATCGTGGCGTAGCTTCATGTGCAGCCGTAGCGCTTTTACTTTTTGGTGAATGACAAGGTCAATGGAAATACCGTAATTCGTTTCTTGCGTACGGGCAAACTCGGAAAGGCGCAGCAGGGTCTTTTCCATGGTATCATTTACCGGGTCAATACTCCATAAAATCTCATCCATTGAAAGCATCATGTTGTAACTCTTACCACTGATTTCATCAATCAGTTCTTTTGACCGCATAATGTCTTTATCGGCTTTCAACTTGGCGATCTGGCTTAACACATTGATGTTGTTCAGCGTAAGGCTTACATCCTGGTGCAGGTGGCCTGCAATCTCGGACCTGATGCTGTGCAGCGTAACTAATCGTTCAATTCGTTCGCGGTAAAGTAAGTACAAAACGGTAGCCAGCAGAAAAAGCACCAACAGGTAAAACCACCAGCTTCTCCAAAACGGCGGATACACACGCAGGTTCAGAAGAATGGTTTCCGGACTAAAAACACCTGCCACATTTTTTGTTTTCACCTTGAAGGTGTACGGCCCCGGCGGCAGATAAGTGTACACAGCCTGGTGGCGACTGTTGCTTTTTACCCAGCCTGTGTCAAAGCCGGTTAATTGGTAGTGATAATCCAGTTTATTCAGCTTGTCATAGTTCAGGGCACTAAATTCTATCACCAGGTTGGTCTGGTTGTAATCCAGTTTAAGACGTTCCAGCTTTTGCAGCGAGTCCATGCGCAACGACGTATTCAGGAGCAATACATCGGTAAGCAGGGCTTTGGCCACGGTATCACGTAGCCCTGTTTCCGCGGGGTCGAACAACAAGAAACTTTCTACCGATGTAAACAACATGCGTCCATCATGCAAGGCTGTTGCACCGGCCACATTGAAATGGTCATTCAGCAAGCCATCACTTTCATCGTACCCGGTAAAAGAAGTCATTCCAATATTAGTCATGCATACGCCGTTCATCGTGCCTAGCCAAAGCCTGCCCGATGGGTCTTTGGCTAGGCTTTGCACCGTATTTGTGGGTAACCCATCGCGGGTGCTGATATGCCGCACTTTGCCCGTACTGATATTAATGATATTGAGCGCACCGGAAGCTACTACCAGCAGGCTGTCGTTGTATTGCAAAATGTCGTGGGGGTGGTTGTTCCAAAGTCTGAATCCGGCTGGGCTGTTTTCAGAAAACTGACCAATGATGCGATTTGTTGCCGCATCAATTTTTAACAGTCCCTCGCCAATGGCCGCTACCCAAACGGTGCCCCGGTCATCGGTGAACATTCGTTCGATGACTCCTGTTTTATGCACCAGCGAAAAACCATTTTCCTTGTTGGCAGCAGTTACATTCCATTTTACCACATTGCCTGCTTGCGTGCCAAACCAGAGATTACCGGTTTTGTCTTCTGTTATCTGCGTGATGGCCCGCTGTTCAAACGCAGGCGGCGAAAGGAGCTGCGCCTTGCGCGATAATGTATCGTATACAATGAGCTTGCCGCCCTGCATGGCAATCCAAAGCTTTCCTGTTTTGCTGTGCTGATGAATATCCCAAACCGATTTACCATCCTGGTAAGGCACAATGCCTGCCGGCAACGGCAGGGGATGCATCTGCGCATCAAACCGGTGAAGGCCAAGGTCGCGATAACCGATCCAAATTTCGCCATTGCGAAGTTGCACCCCTTTTTGTGCACGTCCCTCAACGGCAAAGCGCTTAGGCGTGGTAAGTGTATAATTATGAAAAAACTGGGCATCGGGGTTGAACAGGTATACACCGTTATCAGTGCAAATCCAGATGTTGCGTTGTCGGTCTTCAACCAAGGCGTACACCTGGTTAAATTTCAGCTCCTTCTCTTTGTTGTAATCTTTTTTGAGAAACTGGATGGTGTTGTTACCAGTGTATTCTGCGAGAAACGGGAGGCCATAAATCCAAAGCCTGCCATTGTGTTGCTCCATCACCGCCTTTATCTGGTGGTAACCAAGGCCGTATTGGGCCCGCAAATTCACTTTGCCTTTTTCGCCTGTTCTCAGGTTAAAGAGCTTCAGTACAGGGTGGGTTTCGCTTTGTGGCCATTGCTCAAAAAATACCCGCCGCCTGCTGTCAATAGAAAGATAATTTAAAAAACGCTCCCCTGCGTTTTGCGCCACAAGAGGCTCGTTCCCGGGATTATGGCCACGGTAATTGAGCGTGCGCGAAGTTGTGTTATACACGGCGAACCCTGAGTCAGAAGAAGCAAAAAATTTACCTGTTGCTTTGTCGTGCAGCAAGTGGTTGATGGTCCAGTTTTTCGGAAAAGGAACAGCCGTTGACGGAAGAAAGGCACCTTCTTTTTTATCGAATTGAAAAAGATTTGCAGTTGTTCGCAAGTGCAACAAAAGTTGGCCATTGCTGCCTTCGACAAAAATTTTATCAATGTAAGTTTTGGCCCTTTTCCACCCCCTTATTGGCACCTCCGTGTACAGGAATGTTTTGGTATCGAACAAGCCAACCTTGTTATCGGCCGTGCACACCCAAAGCCTGTGGTGGTCCTGGTACAATTGCACCACTTCATCAGTAGGCAGTGTTGCGGCATTGCCGGCTTCATGCTTAAAGGTGATGAATTTATTGCCATCAAACCGCTGCAGGCCGCTGTTGGTGGAAAGCCACATAAAACCTGTTGCATCCTGCACAATGCCCCTGACGGTGTTGGATGCCAGGCCATCGGCAAGGCGGTAATGGGTAAACGAATATTGCTCGGCATTTTGGCCTTGCATATAGCGTGAAAGAAATAAACTTAAAAATAAGATGACAGTTTTTTTGGCCAATATCATTCGTTGGGTTCTTCCGAAAATTAAGCAAATTCGAAATTCCACAGCAAGATAAAAAACTGTGGTTTTGTACAGGCAGCAAGGGCCTGTTTTACCGTGCCTTTTTTGTTGTTCCGAAAAAGCATTGCTTGCGCAAAGCCGCTTGCAAACGCGCCTGCTGAAACAAAAACTTACCCTGGCTACAACCCTGATTGGCCGCCCGCGGGACCTGTTGGAGAGGCCTGGAATCAGGCATCGGCAGGAGTGTGGAGAAGTTAGGATTGGCGGGGATATGATGCCATTAGAAATAGCGGGAGATTTGGTGCACGGGGCCCGACATACAACCAACCGTATTACAAGCTACAAATCAACCATTTATGAGTATATGCTTAATTTAAGTAACAAAAATTGCTAGGATAAATGCATGGATTTTTGTGCAGCAGTTTATACCACTCATAAAGCAACATAGATGGAGTGATGCCTATCTAGTTATGCAAATAAGGAAAAGTGGCAGTGTGCTGATCCTCAGATGTAAGATAAGTTACAAGTGATACGGTGTCTTTTATAGTTTTAGACAAGACTCTTCTTCAACCAATCCTTTATTATGCGCACCGTCATCCTTCGGCCCTTATTCCATTGCGGGCAGGAAGTCATTGCTGTGGAATTTCCAAAAGACCAAGAAACAGAAATTTAAAGGATTTGCTCCGCCGTTTTGATGTCAAAACAACGAAGCGGTACCTGCACGTAAGCTAAAATGACTTGGTAAATATTGTGAGCTCTCTTGATCTTGACACCGCACCCAAACAGCACATTGTAAAAACGCAGAAAGATTAGGCAATCCAAGATTTTTCCGTTTCGGTCGGTTTAAGCCAGTCGGCGCCACAGCCACTCTTCCGGGCCCCGATGATGTGAACGGAGCCGCCAATGAGTAAAAAACACTTGCAGTACACGAATAACACGCCTAACAGCAGCATAGACGCGGACCCGTCCTGCCCCATCCGGTGAGGCCCGGGCACATATCCGTAAACGGGAACAAACCAGCAGCAGTTTGCAACAGATAATTGGTCAGCACCATTCAATCAACCGGAACGAATATTTTTCAACCAGAAGAAACCGCACCACACCATTACTGTAGAATTACCGAACCCCGAAATGTACGAGGCAATCAAAGCCGCAAAGCAGCACGTCTACCGGCTACATAAGTATTTTTTCTACCCACATAGGGGTAAGGCGTTTTTCAATTGTTATATTAAAAACTACATTTGGCCGAAGCTGTTTTACATAGAGCGCAATTTGTTAGGATGAATGACCAGGAAGGGCAATTGATACAATTTTTGGCCAACAGAGACGAGGCATCGTTTGAACAGGTTTTTAAAACCCATTTTAAGAACCTGCATGCTTATGCCTGCACCGTTACCCGCGATGATGCGGCTGGGGAAGAAGTGGTGCAACAGGTTTTTACAAGGCTTTGGGAAAGGTCAGATGGTCTTTCTATTTCGGGTTCGGTAAGCGCCTACTTGTACCGTGCCGTGTATAATGAAAGCCTCAATTATTTAAAACATCAGAACGTGCGATCCGCTTACGGGCAACATGTAGTGCATACCATGAAGAACGAAACGGAACACGCAGGAAAAAGACTTCAATTAAAAGAGCTGGAAGGGAAGCTGGCACAGGCCATGAACGACCTGCCGGAACAGTGTCGCACTATTTTTCAGTTAAGCAGGTTTGAAGAACTGAAGTACCGGGAGATTGCAGACCGGCTGGGCCTTTCGGTAAAGACAGTAGAAAACCAGATGGGCAAGGCCCTAAAAATTCTAAGAGTAAAGCTGGTTGATTTTCTTCCCTTAACTATATTCTATTTCCTAAAACTTTTAAACACTGTCATTTGAGCCCAAACTTTTACCATATAACCGATGACCTGCTGGTGAAATATATGTTGGGGGAAGCCAATGCTGAAGAACAGGCATTGGTGGAAGAGTGGCTGTCTGACGATATGGCCAACGCCAGGCAATACAACGATTTTAAAACCATTTGGGAAGAGAGCCGGAAACTGGCTACCATTAGCACGGTAGACGAAAACGGTGCGTGGGAGCGGTTTAAGAACAGTGTGCAGGCGCCTAAGCAAAAAGAAACTGATGTAAAAACAATGAGGCCTCTTGCCCTGATGCGCATTGCAGCCTTGTTTATTTTAATAGTGGGTGGGGCAGTGTTGGGCTACCAAATGTTTAGAGATAAACGCGTGGAGAACCTGGTGGTGGCTTCACAAAAAGCGCCGTTGATAGATACATTACCGGATGGCTCTGTAGTGACACTGAACAAACATTCTTCGATTAATTACCCATCAAAATTTAAAGGAGATACACGAACCATTGCCTTAAAGGGAGAAGCGTTTTTTAATGTAACACCAAATAAAAAGAAGCCATTCATCATTCATGTGAATGATGTAAGTATAAGAGTGGTGGGTACATCTTTCAATGTGCGGAGCGAAGGGGGCGTTACAGAAGTGATTGTAGAAACGGGCCGGGTGCAGGTAACCCGAAATAATAAAACGGTGGAGCTAAAGCCAGAGGAGAAACTGAAAATAGAACAACAGGATTCAGTAATGGTGAAAGAAGAAGTAAAAGATAAGCTGTATAACTACTACCATTCAAAAGAATTTGTTTGCTATGAAGCGCCGCTGTGGAAACTGGCCGAAGCACTGAGCAAAGCATATGAAGTAAACATAGTTATCGAGACCGAAGCCCTCCGCAGGCTTAAGCTGACCACTACTTTCAACAACGAATCGCTTGACAAGATACTGGAGGTAATAAGCCAAACCTTTGATATACAGGTTATCCAGGATAAAGAAACGAACCGCATCATTTTAAAGTGAACATCATACAAATGAAGACCTGCTTTATAGGAGTAATTTCCTGTTTGCTATTCATTAGCAATCATTGCGTCGCTCAAAACATATTAAACAAAACGCTTACCCTTACTATTAACCGCCAGCGGCTGGACAATGTGCTTGAAATAATCAGTAACAAAGGCAATTTTTATTTTTCATATAACAGCTCGCTCATCAAGAAGGACAGCCTTGTATCTTTTTCGGCAACAAACAAAACCGTTAAGGAAATTTTGACTGCTATCCTGGCTGAGGGTTATGAGTATAAAGAGAGCGGCAATTATTTAATTATTCGCCGTGCCCCCATGCGGCTAACACTGGTAACCAGCAAGGCCGTTACAGAAGATAAGATGTATGCTGTAAGTGGTTATGTGCTGGATGATGAAACAGGGCATATGATACAAAATGCTTCTATTTATGAAAAACGATTACTGGCATCTGCACTTACCAATAAGAACGGATACTTTGAATTAAAGTTGAAAAGCAAAGCCAAAACTGCAGCATTAACAGTAAGCAAAGAATTTTACCAGGACACAACTGTAACCATTGAGCCCCGATACAACCAGGAAATAAGTATTACCATAGTGCCTATTTCTGGAGATGAGCAGGTTACCATCATCAGGCCTGAAGATTATTTTGCTCCTGATTCCTTACGCATCACGGTACGGTCAAACGACTCAACAGCTACTACATATACTTATGTAAAAGTAGATTCCGGCAAAGTAGAAACAACCGGCTTCGGAAGGTTTCTTATATCATCGCGACAAAAAATACAAACAATAAACCTGAGGAAGTTCATCACCGATAGGCCATTCCAGGTTTCACTCCTGCCCGGCATCAGTACGCATGGTACATTAAGCTCACAAGTGATCAATAATTTTTCATTGAATATTTTTGGAGGCTACTCAGGAGGTGTACGTGGAGCAGAAGTAGGCAGCTTATTTAATATAGATAAGAAAGACGTGAAGTATTTCCAGGCAGCAGGCTTAGTTAATATAGTGGGTGGCTCAGTTACAGGTATGCAGGCAGCTGGCATAAACAATACAGTGCTTGACAGTGTAAGAGGCTTTCAGGCGGCTGGCATTAATAACCATGTGACAGGAAAGTTAGTTGGGTTCCAGGCGGCAGGCGTATATAACCATGTGTCCGAAACGGTGAAAGGAGTGCAGGTAGCAGGCGTCGGTAATTTTGCACGTAGGAAAGTATCGGGAGCACAGATAGCCGGTGTTGCCAACTTTAGCAATAAAGAAATGGCAGGCATACAAATAGCTGGTGTCATTAATTATGCTAAGAAATTAAAGGGGGTGCAGATAGGTTTGATCAATATTGCAGATAGCTCCGAAGGATACAGCATTGGCCTGGTCAATTTTGTATTAAAAGGGTATCATAAGCTATCGTTCTCTACCAACGAAGTATTGAATACAAACGTTGCACTCAAAACGGGTAACAAAAACCTTTATAGCATTTTGCAGGCTGGTATGAACTTCAATTTAACTAACGAGAAGGTTTATTCTTTTGGGTATGGTGTTGGTCGCGAGATAGGCTTAGGCAAGACCTTTTCTATTAACCCTGAGCTCAGCACACAATATCTTTATTTTGGCTCGTTTGATTATTTAAATCTCCTGAATAAATTGCATGCAAATGTGAATGTGAAACTCGGCAAATATGTCTCATTATTCGCTGGCCCTTCTTTCAATGTATATTATGCGCAACAATCCATTAGCATTGCAGGTTACAAACCGCCCACGACGCCAGTAGGATACAATAAATTTGATTTTGGCAACAGGGTAAGTGGTTGGATTGGTTGGAATGCAGGGATAAATTTCTTTTAATTACATTTCCGATGGTGAGAAATTCAATCACTTCATTCTTTAAAACGATTAGTTGCCTTCTCTTAAAAGCAGAGTTGCAATAGAAGGCATGCTGTTACTACATCAGCAACAACATTCAATCAACCTACTTCATAAAAGGCGGCACCCTGTGGATCTTACATGGTCATTGCTTTCTAAAACAGGGATCTAAGCACTAGTACAAACTTCCATTTACTGAATTCTTTTAAAATATTATCGCGGTCAAAAAAGATTTGGGTAAAGCGTAGGGGTATTTCTCCTTTCAGTTGTAATTAAATAAAAGAATATTGTTATGGCTTATAGGAAGAACATGTCAGGAAGTTTTTGGATGATGGTATTGTTGCTATTGGCAACTAACTCTTATGCACAGTTTACACAAAGAATCAGGGGAACCGTCGTTGACCAGGTTTTGCAAAAACCCATCGTTGGTGCTACGGTTTCTTTGCCGCTCACCGGAAAAACGGTTCTAACAGATTCTACAGGGAGTTTTCGCTTTACAGATGTACCGGTAGGTATACACAAGCTGGTGATTTCGAACATCGGGTTTAAAGAACTGGCAATGGATAACCTTGTAGTGAATGCAGGAAAAGAGTTGGTACTTACTATTGCTATGGAAGGCCGGGTGCACACAGAAAATGAAGTAATTGTTAAAGCAAATAGCAGGAAGAATAAACCGCTAAACGAAATGAGTGCCGTAAGTGCCAGGGCATTTACGGTAGAAGAAACACAAAAGTATGCAGCTGCTGTAAATGACCCCCTTCGTATGGCTACGGGTTTCCCCGGTGTGGTGGCGGCCCAGGACGGCAATAATGATATTATCATTCGTGGGAATGCTCCTACAGGCTTGCTATGGAAAATGGAAGGTGTAGACATTCCAAACCCAAACCATTTTTCGGAGTCAGGCGGAACCGGAGGTGGAATTTCTATTTTGAGCGCCCAACTCTTAGCCAACTCCGATTTTGTTACCGGTGCTTTTACTTCAGAATATGGCAATGCACTAAGTGGCGTGTTTGATCTAAAACTTCGTAAAGGTAATAATGAGAAAAAGGAATACACTGTGCAGGCAGGTTTCCTTGGCTTGAATGCTACTGCCGAGGGCCCGTTCTCGCCCAATTATAAAGGGTCGTATCTTGTAAACTACCGCTACTCAACCCTTTCTTTGATCGATAAGATGGGCATAGACATCAGCAGCGGGTCAACCAATTTCCAGGATTTATCTTATAATATCTACCTGCCTACAAAGCGTTATGGTGATTTTAGCTTTTTTGGATTTGGCGGCTTAAGTGCTGACAGGGCCGAAGCTGTAACGGATTCCACTAAATGGAAAGTCGATGACCTGAGGTATGACTCCAGATTTCGGTCGAATACTGGCTTATCGGCTATAACACACAGCATATCATTGGGTCAGAAGAGCACGCTGAAATCCTCTGTTGCTTATTCTATCAATGCAAACGGCGACAAAGTAAAGTATGTGCAGGATAACTATGAATTTATAGATGTGGAGAAG
>DASQMG010000012.1:0-2101 GCA_035645595.1 Flavisolibacter sp.
CAAGTGCTTTTGATGAGTTTCGCGGTGAGGAAATCGCTCCAGGTGCCGACAAGCAGAGTGATGCAGCACTCGTTGCTTACGTCCGAGAAGCTTGCGATACGGTGTATCATCCGGTCGGCACTTGCAAAATGGGCACTGACCCGATGGCAGTTGTAGACCCCGAACTACGAGTACATGGGGTTGAGGGGTTGCGTGTTGTGGATGCCTCCATCATGCCAACAATTACCACAGGCAATACGAACGCACCGACGATCGTGATTGGCCAAAAAGCAGCCGATTTAATCAAAGCCACAGGTTGCCTTTGACAGCAAACACTTTCAGCGATCGTAAACTAACTCGATCGCCCGTAGATAATTGAAAGGCTTGTAACAGCATACCTGTAGAAAAGTGAATTTTTGTCTGACCTTGACGCCATAAACGCCTTCTTGCTCAGAAAATTGGGTTTTAAACCTCGTCCTAAAAGGACGGCTTTCTGTAGGCAAAAGCATAAGCTTTAAGCTGCTTTTGATCTGAGCCGACAGCTTGAAACAACAAACGATTACACAAAAAGGAGACTTTAATGCCTGACGTTACAGTTGGTAAAGAAAACTCTGGAAGCATCGATATCTACTACGAAGATTTCGGAGCCGGTCAACCCATCGTGCTAATCCACGGATTTCCTCTGAACGGTCATTCCTGGGAAAAACAGGTGGCGGTTTTGCTGGAAGCGGGGGCATTGCTGAATTAGGGTATGATACGAGTAAAAATACGGGAGGGGAGTCGAAAATGATTTCCGGGATTTTGATGGGGAATAGGAACATCTCCAAATTTGAGATAATGAATTAGTAATTTAATTGAATACCCTAGCATTTTTTCACACTTAGAATAACAAAGGGTTTTTCTTTTTAACCGAGCCAAGTAATGTCTGAGTCTTGTATTTTCACCTTCAACTCTTGTCATATAGGTTTTGCTAATAATCTGGTCTCCCTCCGGAATAAAATTTGGGTAAACTTTCCAGCCATCTGTTACATAAAAGTAGCATTTCCATTTACTAACTTCCGCCCATAGTGGTTCAAAAGTTTGGGCGCTATGGGATCCTAAAACCCATCCTAAAATACCTGGCTTAAAATGGTCTACCGCTGTCCACAGCCAGGTTTTGTGTTTTTTGAACCCACAAATGTTTGTAATTCATCTAATTCTCCCACTTCGGGATTTTCTGGTTCGGAAAAATCTGGTAACAGTTTCCCGGATTCTTTTACCCAATTAATGATTGTAGTATGATGTACATTTTGACTCTTTCAATTGCTCGAAAAGCCAGACCATTAACATACATTTTTAGACATTCACGCCGAACTTCTTTTGGATATCCTTTTTGAGGCTTATAATCATCTATAAATTGTCTTTTGCAGGGAACACAAATATAATTCTGCTTGCCTTTTTTGTGACCATTTTTATTGATATGAGTTGAATTACATTCAGGGCATTGCATAATATTGCTTTTAAATGTGTGTTATTTTTGAAGCTCGGAGGACAACTTCATCATACCATAGTTCAGCAACGCCGTCATTTATTACTTAAAGCATAAAACTGTGCCTATTACTAGCTGAAATATGTTTGTTCCTTGCGGGCGTGCTATCGATAGCATACCACAACTGTGCAATGCCTTCTGATGGCTATCGTAATCAGGAAGAATGAAGGCATCATGACAACTTAAAATGTAACCATTCCAGCCTTGTCCGGGGGCAGTTTTAGCGCCTATCTAGCAGCACCCAGTAGTCAGCCTCGTGCAGGAATTGTGCTGATTCAAGAAGTTCTCGGGGTCAATAATAATATGCGACAGACTGCCGATGTCGTTTTTGGTTACGCATAACTGCACCAATTCTTATGCAAAATCAATTTCCGTCCCGTTGTACTGAAGTTAAATTTTGCCCTCTTTTATATCAAAGTTAGGACTTACGCAGGCACACTACATATAGTGTGCCGAAAAAGCGAGTTCGCGTTTCCTCTAACGAGCTATTTTTTGTCACTTCGGGGAGAGTATAAGACGCCGATAGCTACGAAATTTGTAACTACTCGCTCATTAAAAAGACTCCAAAAATAATTTACAAAAGAGTGTATTAAC
>DASQMG010000013.1:0-1793 GCA_035645595.1 Flavisolibacter sp.
CATAATAAATACTCCTTTTGGAAAAAGGGTTTTCATTAGGCCCAGGTACTTTTTAGCCTCCTCTCTTGTTTGATAATTGCCGGCTTTCAGTTTAAAGAACGGTGCCTGGTAGGTGAGGTAACTTTTTTGGTCAGCGAAGTACGTGTAGATTTTTGTTTTGGCGGCTATAGCTTCATCACGGCTATTGGTATTTATTATAAGTAAGCGATAACCCCGCATCGTGCGTCCTGCAGATTTTTTAAAAGCGCTATTGATGGCCGCCTGCTTTTTTACGAGTGCATCAACCCTTGGGTCCTTATGTACAATAACGCTGGGTCCAAAGTATAAACTTGTGTCCTGCGCAAAAGAAGAAACAGCGAATAGAAGGCTTAAAAAAACAAATAATTGTTTCATAAATAGTATCGGTTATCTCGGGCTCAAAAATACGGGCTGGATTGTTTGCTACTTGTTAATAGCTCGCCACCGGCGGCTCTCCGTTGATTATCGGTACGCTGGCACTGCAACCGAGGCGGGTAGCGCCGGCATCAATTAATTCTTTAGCGAAACCGTAGGTTTTAATTCCACCGCTCGCTTTTATTTGTATATGTTCGGGCAAATATTTTCTCATGAGTTGTACGGAATGGACCGATGCGCTTTTCTCGGCGAAACCGGTAGATGTTTTTAGAAATTGTACAGGGAAGTGGCTATACAAACGGCAGCATTGAATAATTTCTTCATCTGATAAAATGCCGCTTTCGATAATAATTTTCAGCGTTTTTTTGGCGGCGTAGGTAAGTGCTGAAATCGCTTCCGCTTCCGCCTGTACATAAGCAGTGTCGTTACTTTTAAAAGCAGCTATGTTCATCACCATATCCAGCTCATCTGCACCATCACCCAAGGCGACCTTCGCTTCATGAAGTTTCGTATTGTAATGGTGGTAGCCTAACGGGAAACCAATAACCGTAGCTACTCTCACTGCACTGCCCCCTACGATCCTTTTTGCATCCTGTATAAAATAAGGAGGCACACAAACGGCCCGAAAACCATACTGAATCGCTTCGTTGCACAACAAAGAAATATCAGTAGCCTTTGTTGTGTTTTTTAAAACGGTGTGGTCAATAAAAGGCGCGATGTTCATAGCCGAAATGGTTTATTTTTAATGCTTCAATTTCCTTCACTAATTACAAAGTAACCTTAAAAGTTTACACATGACAAGAAACGGATTTACTCTCTTTCTCTGCGGTATGGCCTTGTTTTCTGCCACTGTCCAAGGGCAAACCTCGTTTCCGGAAAACGGTGTTGCCGATCCCCGGTACACACATTATGCATTTACCGGAGCCACGATTGTAAAAGATGCGGCTACTACCATCACTAATGGGACAATGGTTATCAAAGACGGAAAGATTGTAGCCGTTGGCCAGGGACTAAAAGTGCCCCCGGGCGCAATTGAGGTTAATGCAAAAGGCAAGTATATCTACCCTTCCTTTATAGACATTTACAGCGATTATGGTACACCCGCGATGCAGGTACGGCAAGGCGGTTTTGATTTTTTTGCCCGCCCGCAAATTACTTCCAATACAAAGGGGGCTTATGGCTGGAACCAGGCTATAAGGCCCGAAGTGGATGCCTACAAAATTTTTGCAGCCGACGAGGCAAAAGCAAAAGCTCTACGCGACCTGGGCTTTGGTACGGTGCTTACCCATGTAAAAGATGGCATTGCCCGCGGTACGGGTAGCATTGTAACCCTAGCTAATGACAAAGAAAATTTAGTAATGCTGAAGCAACGGGCATCGGCGCATTATTCTTTTACTAAA
>DASQMG010000014.1:0-1728 GCA_035645595.1 Flavisolibacter sp.
GGATGTAGAAGGTGGCCATGCTGTAATGGCGATAGGTTTTGATGACAATCATCGAATTGTAAACTGTAACAACAAAAATATTGTCAGTAAAGGAGCGATTCTCATCCGCAATTCGTGGGGCAAAACCTGGGGCGATAATGGGTACGGCTGGCTTCCCTACGATTATGTATTGAACTCTATAGCCGATGACTGGTGGAGCATGACCAAAGCAGAATGGATTGAAACAAAACAATTTGGTGTTTAAAAAAGCAGCCCCAGGAATTTCTGATAAGATACTCCCTACCAACTTAAAACGTAAAGCCCGATCGTCAAAAGCGTACGCGGTAACACTTATGGCCGGTACGTTTACCCATTTAAGGCTTGATTCTGTTACTTTTACTTTAGCGCGGGTTGAAAAAATTTTGACTCCAAAAGGAAAGTGCTCGTCTTGGATTACCGGCTGCTTACATAACTATCAACCGGCAAGCGGTTCTGAAGGCTTCTTGCCAGGGTCATTTCATCGGCATATTCCAGTTCGCCGCCAAAAGCAATACCGCGGGAGATGGTAGTTACTTTAGTTGCAGGGGGCATTTTTTTTTGAATATAGTAAATGGTAGTATCACCTTGTATGGTAGGGCTTAGAGCAAAAATCACTTCGGCTGTTCCTTCTTTTTGTACCCGGTAAACCAGGGTATCAATGTTTAACTGGTTAGGGCCTACGCCATCAAGCGGAGAAATAACGCCGCCTAACACGTGATAGGTGCCACTAAATTGTTGGGTGCTTTCCAAAGCAATTACATCCCTGATATTCTCTACCACGCAAATCATTTCCTGTTTACGCATACTATTAGCACAGATAGAACAAATGTCGGCATCGGCCACATTATGACAGCGCTGGCAAAACTTTATTTCGCTACGCATACGGCTTACCACTTCGCTAAAATGCTCCACGTCTTCACTTTCCTGCTTCAGTAAATGAAGCACTAAGCGAAGTGCTGTTTTTTTACCGATACCGGGTAGTTTGGAAAACTCGTTAACTGCATTTTCTAACAGGGAAGAAGAGAATTGCATAGTGTACAAATGTACCGATTTACCCCTTGTAAATGGGCTTTTAAAGCTGTTAAAAAGGCACTATAAAGAAAGGTCTAATTCATTTTCAAACCCGGCTTTTACGGTGATTTTCCGGTCAACCGGCTTCACTAATTCTGGCTGTCGCTTGGTTTCAGCAAACTGCCCGGGATCCCATCTTCCATTATTATTGGCATCGTACAAGATCCGTAGCTCATATTCTCCCGGATTAAACAAGGCAGCACTAAATGTGGCGCTCCTGACCGAGCCGGAAAAAACTACAACATCGCTCTGCACAAACTGTAACACGGGGTTTTTGGTAAGGTCTATATTACGGAGCCTTATTTTAACCTGTCCGTAGTCGCTTCGTTTTTTTGTAGTAAAATTCAACGTGTCGGTTTTTAATAATTTTCTGCCTGCACTATCTTCTGCAAAGTCTTTATTTAATATCAGGTTGTAGGTAGTGCCTTCTCTCCACAGAGAACTAAACCGGAGCGCCGTTCTGGAAGAATCTAAAGTAACGCGGTAGGTAGCAGGCGTAAAACTACTGTCAGTGCTAAATGTCACCTGCGTTGAATCAAAATTCTTCAAAGGGTTCGGGAAAGTCAGCAGGTAATCGGCCTGCAGGTCCAGTGTTCCTGTAGGTGGTGTAAAACGCAGCCGCCGGTCATTACCGGCCGC
>DASQMG010000015.1:0-3288 GCA_035645595.1 Flavisolibacter sp.
TGTGTAAGTAACTATCGGGTACAGGGTATTCCAGTTCTTACTTAAATATGCCTGGGGCAATTTTCTTTCATTAAACTGCTGCATCCACGACGGCAGGGCTGGCATATAATAACTGCTGGTTATCCAGCCACCTGTAGCATCATCAAACCAATAGGCAGCGTTGGCCGCATGGCCAACAGGGAGGATGGCGCCCCTGTCTTTTAAGGCTATACCGAGAGTTTTACTGCTGAAATTTGTAGCCAGCCGTAGTTCATCTGCTACAGACGTCGCCCACATATTGCGCGGCGACATTTTGCCGGCCGACGATGTAGTGCCTACCCCGATTGCTGAACTGTCTTCGGTACAGTAAACGTTTTTTCTTTTTTCCTTATCATACCAGGTATTTCCAACAATTCCATTTAGCGCGGGCACACTGCCGGTATATATACAGCTATGCCCGGCGGCTGTATAGGTAGGTGTGTAAGGGATAAATGTATTGTCACAAACAAAGCCATCATTTAACAACCGCCTGAAACCACCTGCGCTAAAGCGCTTGTAAAAGCGGTATAAAAAGTCGGGACGCATTTGATCTACTACAATACCTACGACCAGTTTTGGCCGCTTAAGTTCCTGAGCACACAGGACAGACGAGATAAAACATAGTACGGGAAGAAAAAGGCGTTTCATTTAAATGTTTGACCCGCAAAAGTACTCCCTGGGTAACCACAAATAATGTGGTTCCATTAATTTTAGATGAACAACTACTGCTTGTGGAAAAGAGTTTGCATTGCCTCCGGCGCCTGTCTGTTTTGGGTACGCGCCTTTTTAAACGGACAGAAAGAATGCCCATTATGTATCCGGCACGAATAGACAGGAGAGAAGGAAGCATTGCAAATAATACGGCTGTAACTTGTCATTTAGATTCTGAAAACACTTTGTACCCTCTATGGTTTTTGCACGCGTTGTGTTCCAAAAACAGTAACAAAGAATACAAAGGTTTACACAAAGAAGCGACTTCTCTTTTTTTTGAAGGTGTTTACCGTTAATCTTACCCTTTTCAACCGACCCCAAACCTGCCTTCAGCGTCCTTTCCCTATTTTTGCGGCAATTTTTGAAAGCCCGGTTTTATTACCAGGCGCACAGGAGTGCGACGCAACAGAAGATAAATAGTAGTTGTAAAGCTGGGTACATCAAAAACAATTTAGCTTAGCTACTAAAGGCAATGAAACAAAAAGCTATAACCTAAAATATAATTGTAACCGGTGAGAGTGTTTGGCCTAAGTAATCCCAAACCTTAAACCCAAAAACACAAACTAAAACATGGCAGATCTTTTTGAACGCCTCGTGAAAAATTACGGCCCGCTTGGCCAACATCGTGAAAGAGCCTATGGCTATTTTGCTTTTCCTAAACTGGAAGGTGAAATCGGCAGCCGTATGAAGTTTCGCGGCAAAGATGTAATTGTATGGAGCCTCAATAACTACCTGGGCCTTGCTAACCATCCCGAAGTGCGAAAGGCAGATGCTGATGGTGCTAAGGAATATGGGCTGGCTACGCCCATGGGTGCCCGTATGATGAGTGGTAACACAAATTTTCACGAGCAGTTAGAAAAAGAGTTAGCGGAGTTTGAAGGCAAGGAAGATGTTTGTTTGCTTAATTATGGTTACCAGGGAATGGTTAGTATAATTGATGTATTGTGCAGCCGTCATGACGTAATTGTGTATGATGCGGAAAGCCACGCCTGCATTATTGATGGTGTGCGCCTGCATCCCGGCCACCGCTACGTTTTTAAACATAACGACGTAGAAGATTGCGCAAAGCAATTAGAAAGAGCGCAGGCACTGATAGAAAAACAAGGAGCCGGCGGCATTCTTGTTATTACAGAAGGTGTATTTGGCATGGCCGGCGACCAGGGGAAGTTAAGAGAGATCATAGCTCTTAAAGAAGCCTATAATTTTCGTATCCTGGTTGATGATGCACATGGTTTTGGTACGCTGGGTAAAACCGGCGCCGGTGCCGGTGAAGAGCAGGGTGTACAGGATGAAATTGATTTGTACTTTTCTACGTTCGCAAAATCAATGGCTTCCATCGGCGCTTTTGTTGCAGGGGATAAAGCCATTATTGACTATATCCGCTGGAACATTCGCAGCCAGATTTTTGCTAAGAGCTTGCCCATGCCACTAACGATTGGTAATTTAAAGCGGCTGGAACTTTTACGTACTCAGCCACAATTAAAGGATAAACTCTGGGAGAATGCTTTTAAACTTCAAAACGGGCTAAAGGAAAAAGGTTTCGACATCGGCAAAACCGATACGCCGGTTACACCGGTATATATGAAAGGCGGCGTAGAAGAAGCAACCGCCATGGTGATGGACTTGCGTGAGAATTATGGCGTGTTTGCGTCAGTGGTTGTTTACCCTGTTATTCCAAAGGGTCATATTATCTACCGTCTTATACCTACGGCTGCACACACCGATAGGGATATTGAAGAAACACTGATAGCTTTTGATGAAACAAAGAAAAAGTTAGACAGGGGTGATTACAAAGCAGAAAGTATTCCTGACATGGCTGAGTATAGCGCAAAAAGATTTGATTACATGAGTAGTAAGCCGAAGAACAAGTAACCGGCCTGGAAGAAATTTTATAAACCCAATCTCTAAAAAGTGGTTGGGTTTTTTTGTGTTGGGCTTTCAAATGTCTGTTGGACTTCGTTGCGTCGCACTCCTGTACATTCTTTGATATTATGGAACAAGTCGCAATTGCCTCCTCTTCCACATTTATTTGAAATGAGAGTCTTTTAGAAAAATTTTCACCTCCCGAACTTTGATTTCTTAGTACCAGAAAGATGAGAAAAAAGTAATCCGTGTATGCGTACAAACAGACATAGGACGGGTAGATGATATCGCTCTCTTTCCAATCATTGGGCACTGCTTTGTTTTTCTTTAGATCTCTATCCCAGCTATTTTAAGTTCTTTGTTAACTAAAGAAATAATTCCTGGATCAAGCAGTGAAACGGGTTCACACAAGCAACCATAATTTTAATTGCCCCGCTGGAACCCTATTATGTAGCTGACGAAGACTTGTTTGGATTTTGCTTGTTCTTTCATCGTAGTTTGTATTAGGACTTACTTCAGTACTATAAAAATCATTAAAGGGGTTTTACAAAAAATAGGTCTTCTTATTAAGAACAGCAGGCATGCGTTTGATGTAGATCACAGGTTTGAGTTTTTTACTTCATCATTTTCAAACACACAGGTTCGGGTATCATTATTTGTTCGCCGGTTGGCGTTAATAAACCTGTATTCTTATCT
>DASQMG010000016.1:0-6554 GCA_035645595.1 Flavisolibacter sp.
CTCATACCGGTAACCACGCCCGCTTCCCCTAAAAATTCAAGGTATTCTTTAAGCGAATTATTGGGTATGGGAACATAATGTGCACCCCAGGGATAGGCCGAAACTGCATTAGCGGAACACACCGAATTGCCACCGTCGGCGCCTTCCAGATCTAACACAATGAAATCATCGATGCCCCATTTTCGAAGTTGATATGCTGCTGATAAACCACTGATACCTGCACCTATGATGACAGTTTGTTGCTTTGAAATCTGCAATGGCTCTTCAAACCCTTTATCGCGAAGCAAGTGCCCGATGTTTGCAGATGCGCCAACAATACCGCCCTTAATTTTTTTCTTTGGCCTGCATGAAGCAAACAGACAAGAGATACCCGTAAATGTAACTGCCCATTGTATAAATTGTTTACGGTTCATACTTACAGCGATAGATAATTGTCCCACTCTTCCTCAAAATATGTTACCAGCACCTGGTTGTTTAGCTTATTGGCATCTACAGGCAGCTTTGTTTTCATGTCGTCAGGAAAAATAAAAAGTTGCGGCAATACTTGGGTGCTAATAAATTTTAAATTAGTAGGTAGTGCAGAAAAGTACATTGACGGTGCACGGTGCATGGCCATTATGTAGCCCCATTCCCCAAATGAGGGAACGTAGTTATGATAAGCGGATGTTTGCAAACCCACAGCCCGCAAAGTTTCGTTGATGCACCAAAAGCTGCGTGGTGCCGCAAAAGGCGACGTACTTTGAACCACAGCAATGCCGGCTGGGGCTAAGGCTTTTTTTAGCAATTTGTAAAAGGCGGTGCTGTATAATTTACCAATCGAGAAATTGGAAGGATCGGGAAAGTCAATAATAATGGCATCAAAGCTGGTTTTATTGTCACGCAGCCAGGTAAAAGCATCGCCATTAACCACAGTTACTTTTTTATTAAGTAAGGAAGCCCCGTTTAATTTCAGAAGCATTTCCTGCTTTCCAAAAAGAGCGGTCATCGCAGGGTCTAAATCAACCAGGGTTACCGAGCTAACAGTGGGATACTTTAACACCTCCCTTACTGCAAGACCATCACCTCCGCCCAGAACTAAAACGTTGGAAAGTTGCGGCACGGATGATAAGGCGGGATGTACAAGGGCTTCGTGATACCGGTATTCATCAGCAGATGAAAACTGTAGGTTACCATTTAAAAAAAGGCGGGTTTCCCGCCTGTTCCGTGTCAACACAATGCGCTGGTAAGCAGATGATTTTGAGTAGATCACTTCATCGTTATAAGTGGCTGTTTCGCTGTAACTCATGATGCTTTCCGAAAACGCGAAGCAAAAGACTTCGGCCAATAAAAGGAAAGCGGCTGTACCCTGCAATAAACGGCTTCCCTTTATTTCTTTGGAAAATTTATGGGCTAAATACCAGCCCACGGCAATGTTTAAAATTCCAAAGAAAACAGAAGTTCTAATTAACCCTAATTGCGGTACTAAAATGAGCGGAAAAACTAAAGAAGCAAGCAAAGCACCAATGTAATCAAAAGTAAACACCTGGCTTACCAATTCTTTAAATTCTACTTTGTCTTTTAATATTCTCATTAACAAAGGAATTTCGAGACCAACCAACATTCCTGTAAGGAAAACAAAAGCATATAAAATAAGCCGGAAAGAAGAAACTAACGGAAACACCACAAACAGCACAGCAGAACTAAGGCCGCCGATAAAACCAACCATAAGTTCGATGCGGATGAACCAGGAAAGAAGGCTATTATTAAAATATTTTGAGAGGTAAGAGCCGATACCCATTGAAAAAAGATACACCCCAATAATGGTACTGAACTGCGTTACGCTATCCCCTAACAAGTAGGAAGCCAGCGTACCGGCAACCAGCTCATAAATTAACCCACAGGTAGCAATAACAAACACGGCCAGCAGCAAGATCCATTGTGCCGAAAGTTCTTTCCTCATAATATGTTAGTGAATAGCGGACGCAATAATTATAGCTACTGCCAGCATAAAAAAGCCCGCTAATACCGCAACTGCCAGGTTCTTATTTTCCAGGATTTCTTTCCGCATATTATGCTTTGGTGTTAACACCTCTACCAATACGAATGCTATTACCAATATAGCGATGCCCAAAAACGAATATGCAATTGAATTAAGAAGTGCTTGTGACATAAAATGTAATTTATTTTTATTTATGCGATCCGGGCCCGCTGGCTGTCCATTGCTCCTGTCCCGTTGAACCAAAAATGCGCCACCCACTCAGGTTAGCATAAACCAAAGTGCCGGTGATTAGGAGCGTAAATAAAATATACCAGCGAAACGGAAAGAAGGCCGAGCCTTGCTTAAATGGATTACTCATTACTTGTGGTATAAGGTGAATATGGACTATTACTCCACCGCCTGTTTTCGTTGTGGCGGATGGTAAAGAAATGAATTAGTGGCCAAAGCAATATTGGAATAATGCAAAGAAAAAGGTTCCAGTTGTTTGTTGTGTCATATGTCACCGTCATGTTGAACGAACGGGTTGGTGTAGTAGATGTGGCAGCGACACCTGGCAGCGAGTAAGACCCATAACTGTGTCTTGCTTCCCTGCTTGCCCGTATTTGCAAGAAATAGGTGCCTGCGGGTATCTTGCTTAAGTAAGCTGTTTCGTTTCTATCTCCTTCCGTCCACGACTCCCCCTCTGAATAGCCATGATAATATTCCACTCCTTTCTCAAAAGTATATTCTGTTCCATCACCCGCATTCACGAGCGTTACGCCTACTTCCATCCAGCTATTGTCCACATCAGCAGCTATGTCAAACTGCAGGTTGCTTCGCCATTTTTCCAGTGTAAATTTATCTTTTACAAACGCAATGGCATCTGTGGAATCGTTGAATGAGAAGGTGTTTTCGGAAATGATCCGGTGAAGATGGGTAAAGGACGTTAGAATGTGAATAAGCACCAGTACCAGCACAGCCCCAAGGGCTGTTTTACCTAAGAGCAGCGGGTTTACAAAACCTTTGGGCTCTATAGCACCGACCCCCACCTTACCGGGCAAATGAATGATGCTTTCTCCAAAGGCTGTACCTATTTCCTTAGCATTGATATGCACGCCAAAAAACCACATAATGCCTTCGCGGCTGCTTTTCTCCTGAATCCAGACTTCCGGTGGAGCGATAAATTCCTTTGTATAATTGTTGTGGTTCTTAAAAGCATCGTACGGAAACTCACCGGCCGCATTCACCACTTCGTACCTGTACTTATTAAAAAGCTCAAAACCTTCGTCGTTAGAATAAAGGGTAGTGGCGGCATCCGTTGGTAATACGGGCGCATCCCCGCGTTCACGAACGTACATCCAATGACCGTTGTATTCACTCAAAAAAGCAAAGCCCTCCGTGGCGTTGTATAATGTATATTCTTTCCATTGGGAGCGGTATTCATTCTGCTCCTCTTTTTGCGCGTAGCCAATCACTTCATACCTAACTCCTCTCAAAATACCTAAAGCTCCCAGGGTAATATCAGTACCCGCATCCGTTTTATTTCTGTCATTAACAGATTTGAAATTTTGGGTGGTATCTAAAAAATAGCGGGTACCACAATGAATGCAGGAGTAGCTATGCGTATACGGGAAAGCCTTCAACGTATTTTCCTTTTCGCAGTTGTTACAGGTAAGCGTTTTGGCTGAAGGACCGGTGGTTCTTGTGCCCGTTAAGCCAAGCGAAGTGTAAGTAGTGTGATGAACGGTAAAGCAGACAGCAACATTTCTAATTACTTCTATCACTTCTATACGGCGGCTGTCTAAATCAACAAATTCAAAGGTTCGAAAAGTGGATGGTACGTGAGGCAACCAGGCCTCGCTTTCCAGTTCCCATTTATAGCAAGTGTATTTTCGCTCTAAGATGTACGGAACATTTTTGAAAAGGTCGCGTTTTGCGCCTATCTTGATATCATCTAACAAGGAAGATGAAAGGACACGATCAATGGCTACTTTTTCATACACAGCATACAGACCATAGCCTTCTCCTAAATAACCTATGGCCCCATCATCCCAGATAATTGTCCAGTAATTAAAAATAGATGCTTCAAACCACGCCCGGATTCTACCTGTTACTCTGAATTTCTTTTCATTCCAACTGCCCTCTGCTCCCGGTTGGATGCTGCCAGTTGGTTGAAGAATAGTATAGAAAGGACGGGCCTCCATCTCTCCATCTTTACGCTGAACTGTAGCACCGCAGGTGCAGTGCATCAATGTCGTCTCGGAATGCGAAAAGTAAAGCATACGGCGACATTGAGGACAGGCTTGCAAAAGAGATTCTGCCATGCTTACCTTCTTAAAAATTGTTCATTTTCAACGGTGGCTTCAAAATGTTGCTGCATTGCCTCGTAAATGCGCTGTACAGTGCCATCATTGTTGCGTTGAAAGTTACTAAGGTAGATATCAACATTTATTTTTCCATATTCTGGCCAGGTGTGTATGGATAAATGACTTTCGCTGAGGCAGACAACCGCCGTATAACCCGACGGCAAAAAATTATGATAAACCTCGCCAAGCTTTTGCAGGTGATTTTGGGCAATAAGGCTATCAACCAATCGCTGAAAGGCTCCAAACTGGTGTAAGGAGGCACTGTTAGAAGTGGTTAACGTAGCGATCAAATGCGTACCTGGGTTATAGGTCATAAGAAGTGCCTGTCGTTAAAAACGGAAAATACAGTTTCCGCTGTAAAAAGCACGACAGTAAACCCATTATTTTAAAAGAGAAAATTATTTATACAAAGCCAACTCGTTTAGCACGTTGGAAATGCTTTCATTTTGTAGCAAAACACCTTTCGCGGCCACTTCTGTTTCAATTTTAGCATGTTCTACATCCAGCTCTTTTAAGCTGATGGCCTTGGCTCTTTTTTCCTGCGGCGGATTTAGTTTTTCCGAACGTTCAAACTCCATCACTTTATCCAAAACATCAGCAGGCAAATCGTTTTCGCATTTGTAGGCCAGCTCAATAAACTGGCGGGCAAAGAAAGCATCGATCTGTATACGTCGTTTTGATAGGTGGGCGAACTTGCCAATTATGCGGCAAATATTCTCCCTGTCCTCAGGGCTTAGTTGTTCCGCAAATTCATAATCCTCAATTTTACAAAGCGAAAGTATCAAAGGTTCCAGCGCATCCACAGAAACTACGTACACATCATAATCGGCAAGGTTATAAACAAACTCCTTTATGCATTGCAAGGTGTTGCAGGGAACTACAAGGAAAATATCTTTTTTAACTCCTTCAATCTTTGCATATTTCTTTGCGCCTTCGGCCTGGGCTTTTAAATAAAGCGGAAAGTTTTTCAAGTCGTCACCCGCCGGGCTTTTCGCATCAAACACAACATGCTCATCGCAAATCAGTAAAGTGTTATCGGGGTCGCCGCGGAAAGGAGCTTTGTCAACATAAGCCAGTGTATGCTTTTGGCTGAGTGCTTTTATGCGCCCCTGTACATCGGTTTGATGCGCCGCCCAGGTTTCTTTTAGCGCTTTTAACTTTGCCATTTCTTCTTCATGACGAAGTTGCAACTCCTTAGCTCTTTCTTCCTGCAAGCCATTTTTTATACTTTGCAACGAAACTATTTCTTCTGAATATTTTTGGGAGCGAAACTCCTCTTCTTTTTTCAGTTGCACGTTCTCTTCCCGCACTGCCTGTATTTCCCGTTCGCAATTCAGGGTGCGCTCTTTATAGATGCTTAAATCGTTTGTATAAGACTGGAGTTGTATTTCCAGGTTGCGTTTGGTTTCCTGCAGTACGGAAAGCTGCAATGTGGTAGCAGTAAGGTTTTGCTGCGAATAAGTTAATTCATTTTGTAGAGAGGTAAGTGCGGTGGCAGCATCAACCAGTTCCTGCTTAACCTTACTCCAGCCGAACAGGCGGCTAAAAAAGGAAAGGTTTTTTATAGTATCAAGAAAAGCCTTTACGGTAAGTTGATGATTGCTCATGTGGTGGAATTGGGTTAGCGCTATAAGTAGTTAAAGATGCAATTTATAACTGGTGGTTGCAAAGACATCAAAAAAAGCAACCCAACTGAAAACTTAGGAAGTCTTTGGCTGAATTAAATCCCAAAGATTTCCATATAAGTCTTCAAAAACAGCTACTGTCCCGTGCTCTTGTTCAGAAGCCTCACGTACAAATTTTACATTGTTTTGCTTCAGGTTTTCATAGTCACGCCAAAAATCGTCAGTGTGTAAGAAGAGAAAAACCCTTCCGCCGGTTTGATGGCCGATAGCTGCCTCCTGTTCCTGGTTAGCCGCTTTGGCGAGTAATAAGCTACAGGCTCCGTCTCCCCTTGGCTTTACTACAACCCAACGTTTGCTTTCGGTCAGGACCGTGTCTTCAATCAGTTCGAATCCTAATTTAGAAGTATAGAAAAATATGGCCTCATCATACTCTTTTACTACCAAAGCCACGTGAACAATTCGTTGATTCATTACTATTGTTTGCAAACGAAAATAAGATGCTTCACTTAACTTTAATAAATGCGGTTTAGAGAAGCTAACATCTCTGATATAAAACAGATGCAGGTAGTACGGCATTCGGTAAAAGAAAATATTCTATCCGATCCC
>DASQMG010000017.1:0-3400 GCA_035645595.1 Flavisolibacter sp.
AACCATCAATGCTATTACTGCTGCGATGATCGTAATGTGTTTCCTTGTTTATTGTAAAAAAGAGGACAAGGATGATGGAGCAGTTAATCAAACTACCCAAAAGCTCTTGGGTAGATGGACTTTTCTGAATTCAACTTTTAATGAGTACCATTCCAACGCAGATCATATAAGAGTTACACCCGGTCAACAAGGCGATTATATAGAATTTAAGAGTGGAGGAACAGCAATTATCCGCCTTTTAGGTGCTTCTGATACGTCGAAGTTTTCTGTAACCAAAGACAACAAAGTAGTATTTGATCAAGTAGACGTGTTCGATCTTAAAACTCTCTCCGAATCTGACCTCATACTTTACCGTAAGGTGGTTTATTCATCCGCTAACTATAGCGAAGAAACATACACATTAAAGAAATAAATACTTCAGGTGTGCCAAGACAGGCTTTAGTTACCCTAACTCTAAATAGACTGTTTTCTTGCTAAAACAATTTATGGAAAAGTGCCAGGAATAACGAGTGTAAAGTGCCTGTCAAGGTTTGAATTGTGTAAACAGGATCAGCACAATCTGTAATTCAAAATGCTGCGAACCATATTTTTAAGAGTAACCTAAACCATTCCAGTTAAACATAGGGGTTTTCGGGGAAGGAGACGAGTTAAAATAAAGAGTGATTTTCAATTGCTAATGCATGTTCAACTATCCTTGCTTTTGCCTGATAGTTTTTATTGACCTGCTTCATTAACGCATTGATCTTTTCTCCCAATTGTGCTGATCCTTCGTTAAAGAAAACACCTAAATGATCACCATCTATATAAAAGCTTTCTACATCTCCGGTAAAACGCTCCCCCCAATTCATTTCCGAAGGCTTTTTAAACCCCATAAATGCCTCTTTAGCAGACATTATAACTACTTTTCCTGAATAAGGTTTTAAAGGGGCGCCGGAAAATACGGGAGTGTTATTCAGTTTCTTTTTAAGTTTTTTAGAAATGAACCTGCGGAACAGGTGCAAGTGACTAAATACAAATTTAGCCTTGCCCATAACAGTTGGGCTTTCGGTAAAGTCTTTGTAAAAACGACGGATACCGATGCTTATATACCGCATTGAGGTTTTGGACAACCGGGAGCCGTTTGGGTAATACTCAATCAGTATCAGTAGGGGTACTTCTTCGCCCCGGGCCCTTAATTGATGCGCCATTTCCAAAGCAATACCCGCCCAACGGCAAAACCCAACCAAACAATACGGACCGTTTGGGTACACCGTTTTAATTTCGTTAATGTGATATGCAGCAGCCTCTATTTCACTTAGATGATCTGACCTTTCAGCGGAATAAAAAGGCTGGTCCTCATTAATGTATTTGGCAAGCTTACAATAGATCAGGTAATCGGGTAAAGAAAATAATGGAATATTCGTGCTTCTACCGGAGTGAACAGGAATGATACTCTTTTTTTCTCTTGGTGCGTTACTAAGCATCAACGAGGTGGTAATAAACTTAGACTGTTGTGCTATAGTTTGGTAGGTAAAAAAGTCCTTTGCAGTCATCTCGTAACCCAACCTCCGCACGCGGTCCAGTATCTGAACTATGATCAGTGAGTGGCCGCCCAATTCAAAGAAGTTGTCGTGTACGCCTACCTGGTCTAAGTGCAGCCGTTCTTTCCATATATCGGCCAGCGCTTGTTCGGTCTCAGTGCCCGGCGCTACAAATGCCTGGCTCAAATTAGCGGATAGGTCTGCGTTTGGTAGCGCCCCTTTATCCACTTTGCCATTGGCATTAAGCGGAAGGGATTCCAGGGCCACCCATTGCATTGGAACCATGTACTCGGGCAGGCGGTTCATCAGAAAGGCAATCACAGCTTCTTTATTAAACTGGCTTGCTGCTTTGGACACAATATAGCCCACCAGGTGCTTGTGGCCCCCTTCATCTTCTTTTACCAGTACAATGGCCTGGCTGACCAGTTCACTTTGCAGTAACACGTCTTCAATCTCGCCCGGTTCTATACGGTAGCCCCTGATCTTTACCTGGTTATCCATCCGCCCCAGGTACTCAATGTTACCATTCGGCAGCCAGTGGCCTAAATCACCTGTCCTGTACAACCGGCCGCCGGGATGAAAGGGGTCTTGAATAAATTTCTCCCTGGTTAACTCAGGCCGGTTCAAATATCCTAATGACACACCCTCACCTCCAATATACAATTCACCCGGAACACCAACAGGTAGCAATTGCTGATCTTTATTTAACACTAAAAGCTTTGTATTGGCCAGCGGCTTTCCTATCGGGATAAGGCCATCTTCGCCAATGCTGTTTACCGGATAATACGTGGCGTAAACCGTGGTTTCAGTAGGCCCATACACATGCACTATCTTGCCTGTACCTACGGCAGACAAAGCTTTTTGCACGTGGGCGGGGGATACCTTTTCTCCTCCAAATAGTACTTTTCTCAACCCCTGAAAGGCAGCCAGATTAATATCTACAAACGTGTTGAACAGCGCTGTGGTTAAAAAGCAAACGGTGAGGTTTTGATCTTTTATTACTTTAGACAGTTCATGTACATCGGAAGCCCAATCGTCTTTAATCAGGTGCAGACTGGCACCTTTTAATAAAGAACAGTAAATTTCGTACACAGAACCGTCAAAGGCATAGTTAGACCACTGTAGCATTTTATCCGTTGAGTGGACTGCTATAACACCCGGTTCGTATACCAATTTTGTCACATTGCGGTTGCTCACTGCAATGCCTTTGGGACGGCCAGTTGTACCCGAGGTGTACATTAGATATATGCGTGCATCCGGTGCTGCTTTTATGTTAAGAGGTTGGATAGAATTTGTAAATGACTCTTTTACGTTGATACAAACATATTCTGTCAATCCCGAAGAACTCAGCAAAGAAGTATCGGTATAAACAACGTGCATCACCCCCGCATCGTTTATTATGTATTTCAACCTGTCAGGTGGGTAGGCTATGTTCATAGGCACATACGCTCCGCCCGCTTTTAAGATGCCAAATATGCCTATAATCATCTCCAGGCTCCTGTGGGATAATAAAGCAACGTTAGTGCCCGGACGGACTTCTTTTTCTTTGAGGTAGTGGGCGAGTTGGTTGGATTTTTCATTAAGTTGTTGGTAGGTAAGGTGTTGGTTATCCATGACCAGGGCCACCGCGTTGGGTGTTTTAGCCACTTGTTCTTCGAAGAGTTCCACCACCGTTTTATCAAAGGGGTAGGGGGTTGAAGTATCATTGAACCCTTTCAGCAGTTGCTGCTCTTCCTGTTCGGAGAGCATCTTTATTTTGCCTACCCCTTCCCCCGGGGTCTGTACAAGGGAAAGAAGCAGTTGGGTAAAGTGAGCCATCAATCGGCTGATGCTTTGCCCGGAGAACAGATCGGTACAGTATTCTACAAGGCCACTGATGC
>DASQMG010000018.1:0-2435 GCA_035645595.1 Flavisolibacter sp.
CACACATTTCCCCGCCTAAGCCCTGTAACCCTGTCAAATACATCACGATATCTATATATTCAGAGGCAGAAACACTAGATTAATAAGCTGAAAAAACCAACAACAAAAGTGGCTTTTGCCCGTTCGCTGCAACCGAAAAATAGTAGTATCAATTTATAAACTATAACTTTGATAAACGTTCGAGAAAGTCATCAACGACCCCTTCAGGATTGTTATAACATTGTGTAGCATCGTAAAACTCTATGTAGAACAAACCGTAGTCTTTGAATAGCCTCGCCCTATCATGATCTCGCATCGCCGTAGTAATTGGATGGTATTGCTCTCCCATCACCTCAAGAATTCCCCATTTACCATTTTGGCAAACTAAGAAGTCAGGCTCTCTCTTCCCATCTTTACCACCCAACACAGCCGTTGCATTGGCAAAAAATAGAACACTACGTTTCTTTAAAACTTTATAAACTTGTATCTCAGAGCGAGAACGAAAGCTTAATCCGTCATACTCAATACTTCCTTTAGAAACAAGCGATGCAGAATTCAAAAGTCTTTATTCATCATCTGGTGGAGTTTCAATGATAGGCGAAATTTCTAAATAAACAATTTCAAAACCCACTTCTTTTGGAAAAACTATATCAACAGCATCTAACAACATTTGTTGTATAACCTGAGTAAACTTTGATATACGACTAACAGGCACAAAAAAACGCACTGTGGCGTCGTAAGAATTCCACCGTCTATTAGAAAAAGAACCAGACGAGAAAAACTCACAAGTAGAATTTGTCAGTAAAATAGCAACATCTTGTTTACACGTTTCTTGAAGATATTTCCTCAGCGTATACATGAAATCAACTGATTTGGGAGGATCGTATGAAAACTCAGTCATTTTTATTCTCTCCAACTTGGCATGAATTCAGAAAACCTAACCTTAATTTAACACCGCCCCGCCCCTTACCGCACTCTCACCGCTCTCACCGCTCTCTGTGTGCCACCTATCCCACAACATCCAGTTTTTAAAAAAGCTGTGGGTTGCAACGTGCGAGTGTGACGCAAAAAAGCTAGACCGCCACCGCTCCGACCGACACTGCCTGCCAGCGCTCCGACCGTGCCACCTCTCCAATCTCTCCGACCGTGCCACCTTGCAACCTTGCCACCTTACCAGCGCTCCGACCGCTCCGAAGGCTCCGACCTTACCCGACGTGCAACTGTTGCGACTGTGCAGCCGTGCCTGTGGTGCGATTTAGACAGTGCCAGCCGTGCCAACCATCCAATCACCCCAAAACCCCACACACCCCCCTAAATGGTGCATTTTGAAGCCTTGCCAGTGCCAGCCGTCCGATCGCCTCACTCAGCCAGTCACTCGATCGCCCCGTAGTAGCCGTGCTTATTGGTTCCAAACCCATCTTATTGACAACATTTTGGGTGTAAAAAAGGTGTAACTTTTTCGAGAGCGCCAGAAAGTTACACCAGCCTCATGCAGAAAAAACCCTTACTGTATATACATTCATTTTTTTTATTGGCGCAAATTTCACTTACTTTGGGGTTAGCGCAAGCGCTAATCCTGCGCCAATAAAACTTTTGGAGCGCCAAAACTTATTGATAAAAAACTTACGCTATTGATAACAATGCGTTAAACGCGCTTTAACACCCCTTCGGGGTGTCTAATTCTGTATCTGGCACGGAAGAGGGTAGAGACGGGTAGAAAGCGCAAATAGACCCCGCTGGTGAGGTTTTATGTGGTGGCGTGTGTTGGTGTGGTGGTGGTGCGGTTGCCGCTGGTGTGGTGGTGGGGCGGTGGCGGTGGTGTTGCCTGCCTGCCTGCCTGTGGTGGGGGCGGTGGCGGGGCGGTGGCGGTGGTGTGGTGGGGCGGCTGTGGCGATGGTGGCGGGGTGCTGTGGGGCGGGTATGGTGTGGGGCGGGTATGGTGTGGGGCGGTGGGGCGGGGCGGTTCATCCGATCGCCCTTGCGGATGGTTGCCACAACAGCACCCGCCGGAGTGCAG
This sequence comes from Flavisolibacter sp., assembly GCA_035645595.1. Taxonomy (GTDB): domain Bacteria; phylum Bacteroidota; class Bacteroidia; order Chitinophagales; family Chitinophagaceae; genus Flavisolibacter. The sequence continues at coordinate 1,997 of DASQMG010000018.1, forward strand.
CCGATCGCCCTTGCGGATTTTGGAAACATCTCAACGGATGGGTGCTGAGATGTTTCCTATCATTAACCCATGATTTATAGGGTTTAAATCAGTCTTTTTATACCCTACAAATCCGAGGTTGCTGTTAGAAAATCACTGATAAATCCGAGGTTGCTATTAGCAATTCACTGATAAATAGGGTTTATAATCACCCATAATAAACACGCTTTACGCAGATATATATCTATGATAAATACACACGATAACTCACGACTATCTATGATAAATACACACGATAACTCATAAATATCAGTGATAAATATGTATGATGTATCATAAATATCCGTGATAAATATGTATGATATCTCATAAATATCTATGATAAATATCTATGATAAATATCATGGATAATATAATTGATAATTATAATGTGTATTTATTACTAAAAATTTTATTAATA
>DASQMG010000019.1:0-12943 GCA_035645595.1 Flavisolibacter sp.
GCTACCAATGTACAATTCATTGTTAGTAAAATAAAGCAGCAGGCACCAGCCGGCTATCATTACACCAAAGCGGTGCAATGGTTTGACGTCTTTGTAATCAGGATTAAAGGCAGTTACCAGCTTTTGATACTCTGCCCATGCACCAAAATGTACAAGGGAAAATAAGATGAAAAATGACCATTTGTTCCAGAGCAACCCTGCCATCATCACCGCAACAAAAATCACGGCGGTTAAGGCTCTTGTTTTAAATGTTTGTACATCGAGTGCCATAGCTAAAAATCAAAGTCTTTGTCTTTTTTCGGAAAGTCGTCGTTATAAACTGCCTCCCACGAGGCAATGGATTTTTTTTGCATCTGGCTTAAAACAAATGCTGTTATAGCCCCGCTTATCATAGCGCTAACCAGTAGCTGCCATTGCTGGCCCTGGAGCAGGGTAGCATCAGGGGTTTCCAGCATCTGCGGGTTGAAATATACAAGCAGAATAATAGCAGCGTCGTATAAAAAATGCGCCAGTATAGCCACCCACAAGCTGCCGCTGTACCAGTAAATAGCTCCCAGCAACACACCTAAGAGTAAGCGTGGCAAAAAACCATAAAACTGGAAGTGAATACCTGAAAAAATAGCAGCGGTTAGTATAATGCCCATCCATGGATTTTTTGTTACCCTGATGAGCAGGCGTTGCAAAATACCCCGGAAGAAAAGCTCTTCGCCTATGCCGGCAAATACGGAAATAAAGAGTAAATTTTTGAGCAGTTCAACCGGGTTACGTTTCTGTAGCATAAACTTTATCTGCCGGGCCGCTTCCTCCTCCATACCTTTCATCCATCTTTCCGTTTGGTCGCCTACAGGAATTTTTTGGTTGATGTAACCCAGGTATTCTACAAATGGGTAAGCCACTAAAATCAATAAAACGCCCAGTAGCCAGTAAATGCCATTACTGGGTGCCTTTAACCCCAGGTACTGTAGTGGCTTCCTATCGGACAGAAATGAAAAAAGAAAAGACGGAAGCGTAAACAAAAACAAAAACTGGATCAGGATCATGCCCCTGATGAATGTAATAAAAGCCGGGTTTGCCATATCCCAACTTTTTGAATCCTGCAACTTCAAAAGTTCAATGCCTGTAATTTTAGATAATATAAAAACTCCTGCAAGGCTGGCCAGTAAAAAGCTGGCAGCCGCTATTCCAAGGAACAGCAATAGTTGCCTCCAGGCAGGTTTTGTTTTAAGATATGTTTGCATAGCTCCTCTTCTTTCTCTGTATTAAATTTGCGGCGGTTGGGCTCAGGCAAAGGGCCGCAAGATAAGGCCCTAAAAAACAATACCCATTCTATTGGTAAAAATTGAAAATATCGTGCTTCCCGATTTTCCATTGCTCCTGGCACCAATGGAAGATGTAAGCGATCCGCCGTTCCGTGCCGTGTGTAAAGACAATGGCGCAGATCTTATGTACACCGAATTCATTAGCAGCGAAGGACTAATCCGGGATGCTATCAAAAGCCGGCAAAAGCTGGATATTTTTGAAGAGGAACGCCCGGTAGGCATACAAATTTTTGGCGGAGATGAGGAAGCAATGGCACTCAGCGCAAAAATTGTAGATGCAGTGAACCCCGATTTGCTGGACATTAATTTTGGCTGCCCGGTAAAAAAAGTAGTTAGCAAAGGCGCCGGCGCTGCGGTATTAAAGGATATTGACCTGATGGTACGCCTTACCAAAGCAGTGGTAAATTCAACTTCGCTGCCGGTTACGGTAAAAACAAGATTGGGCTGGGATGATGCTACTATCAACATTGGCGAAGTAGCCGAACGGCTGCAGGATATTGGCATAAAAGCTCTCGCCATCCATGGCCGAACCCGCTGCCAGCTCTATAAAGGTTCTGCCAATTGGGACCCTATTGCTGCTGTGAAAGCCAATCCCCGCATCACGATACCCATCTTTGGCAATGGCGATATTGACTCCCCCGAAAAAGCCGTGGAATATAAAAGCCGCTATGGGGTGGATGGTATTATGATCGGCCGCTCTGCCATTGGTTACCCCTGGATATTTAACGAGATAAAACATTTTATAAAAACCGGTGAGCACTTAGCACCGCCAACTATTCAGCAACGGGTTGAGGTAATCCGGAAACACCTGCACCGTTCGGTAGAATGGAAGGGCATGATCTCGGGGATTAATGAAATGCGCCGTCACTACACCAACTACTTACGGGGGCTGCCCAATATAAAAGAGTTTCGCCTGCGGCTGGTTACTATCAATGAAGTGGAAGAAATAGATGCGGTGCTGGATGAAGTCATCAGAACGTATGATGGATATGAATTTACGCCACGTAAGGTTGATATGGATTCGATGGCTTACAGCTGCGGGTAAATAAGCAGGCTCTTAAATAAAAAAGAGCCTCCCGTTATGGGAAGCTCTTACAATAGTTTTAGTTATAGCTGTAAGGTCAGGCCGCCTGTAAAGCAGCGTTCACCTTTATAATACGTAGCTTATTCAGCAGTAAAATCAGGGGGTAGCAAGGGTCAAACTCACCTCTCTTCGATGCAAAATTGCTTCGGCTTGGGAAGGTATGGTGATTGTTATGATAGCCTTCGCCAAACATCAGCCAGTCTATCTTAAACAGGTTTTTAGAAGTATTATCAGTTTCATAGTTCACATGACCATAACGGTGTGCATACCAGTTGATGATAACGCCGTGCAGGGGGCCCATTACCGCATGTACAGGAACTAAAATCAGGAACCAGGCAGATGGTGCAAACAACAGGTACAAGCTTATATAAACCAGCACCCAAAACAGGCGGGAGGGCCAACTGCTGGCAAACATGTCAAACTTTTTCCATGTAGGTACGTTCTTCGTAAACTTTTCTTCTACCGGCGTTGTCTCGTACAAAATACCGGAGTAAATATTTTTTGTACGCCACATCATGGCAAACAAATTTTTGTCGTACGATGGAGAATGCGGATCTAATTCAGTATCGGTATAAGCATGGTGAATACGGTGCAGGATACCATAGGCCCTGGGGCTTAAATACGATGAACCTTGTGTAAGCCAGGAAAAGAAGAAAAAGAACTTCTCCCAACCACGACTCATGGTAAAAGATTTGTGCGCCGCGTAGCGATGCTGAAAAAAGGTTTGCGAAAACAAGGACAGGTACCAGTGAAGTACAAAAAATAAAATAACAAATAGCACGATAAAAAGCTTTGTGGTTAATAAAGGCATCTACAAATCTTACACCGCAAGCTGAGAGAAAGAATTGAAGAAATTGACGAGAGCAAAAATAAGACTTCTGCGGTTGGCAGGTTGTTAAGAAGTGATTTTTTTTCGTAACGGATACTTAACAAACAAGGCTTTTTTTGACCCACCGTTTTCCAGTAAATTCGCACCGTTATAATGAGCATCGCATTTGGTAAGTGTGTTTCTTAATCTGCTACGGGCTTTTCCTGCTATTAGTTTCACCCCTTGCTTTCTTGCCTCTTGTCTCAATTACTTATTATTTAAAAAGAGAGTATGAACATTTACGTTTCCAACTTAAGCTTCAACGTACAGGATGAAGACTTAAAAGAATTTTTTACACCGTATGGTGAAGTATCATCGGCTAAAGTTATTACCGACAGAGAAACCGGTAAAAGCCGTGGTTTTGGTTTTGTAGAAATGAGCGACGACAGTGCTGCCCAAAAAGCAATCGCTGAGTTAGATCAGGCTACAGTAGAAGGCCGTGCCATACGAGTAGTAGAAGCCAAGCCTAAAGAAGACAAGCCTGCCCGTTCCGGCGGTGGCGGTGGCGGTTACCGTGGTGGTAATGGCGGTGGCTACAACGGTGGCGGTAGCGGTGGCTACAACAAAAACAGGTATTAATTTATCTATGTAAAATGGTAAAGCCTTTCTGTACAGAAAGGCTTTTTTCATTATGCACCACTTTACTACCTGGCTTCTGAAACAATATCTTTGGTACACACCTTATACCTTTCACCGGATGCTTTTTAGTAAAAACACTTTCTTCTTTCTTCTATTTCTCCTCCTCTTTACCCCCATTCTATTACCTAATATAATCTGGTTACTGAGGTCTCATAAAACCACGGGCAAAGTAGAGGGTATTGGCCATGCAACGGGAATAAGTTTAGGCAGCGATACGTATGCCTACATAAGTTTTATAGCAGGTAGCGACACGGTTTACTTCCAGGGTAAGGATGACGATTACAAACAGGGTGACATCGTTCCATTACTATACCAACCCAAAGAACCGGAGGACGCTAAAGTTGCCGTCTTCTGGTCGTTATGGGGAAACAGTATTGCTTATAGTGGCGTACCGCTAATTTTTTGGGTCATTTGTTTTTTTGCTCCTGATATTGTACCAAAAGGTGCAAAAGTATTGGTAGGTAAAAAACCGTTTATAAAAGTAATAGCCAAAAGCTGACGACCTTGCAGCTATAAAAGCCCTACTGTCGCTCCAAAAAACCCAGAGTAATAAAAAAGGCCCGAAGGCCTCTTTTAAAATTTTCTACTACAATAAATTATTGCTTGTTTAAAGTAGTGGTGTAAGTAATTGATGTACCGCTGCTGTTGTCGGTTTCCGTTAATACTAATTGCTTTCCGTTCCAGCTTTTGATTGCAAAGGTTTCTCCATCCATTATAAAGCTGGTAGTACCTGCCAAACCCCAGTTACCAGATTCATCTGTTGCCGGAGAGCATTGTGTACCCGCATCAGCTACGGTATAGGTCTGGTCTGCATTTAATGTTGTGACGTCATCTGCCTGGCAAGCTTCAATAGAGCTCATTGCGTCTTCTTCCACACTGCCATTTACCTGTACTTTAAGGGCAGCTAATTTGTAAGATCCCGCGAGGTTTTCTTTGGTTACAGCCTGGGTTTCTTCTTTGTCTTTTTTACAACTTACAGTTACAAGTGTTGCGCACGTTAACAGGACGATCAGGGAGTTTTTCATGGGGACAATGATTTGTTTTAATGAGCTGTAAACGTATAAAATAGACTTTTTCAATAAAAATTTTTGACCTTGTTTTTACGAAAAACGAGTAGTAGTGCTTTTATAGTGGAAAGAGTACTAAGTACTATTCCTGCAGGTTTTTAAGTGAGGTAAGGTTATTTACTATTTCGACGGCTATCCATCTTTGTGCGAAAAAGTAGCCTGGCTCCATAGGCTTAAATCAAACAGTTCAACAGACTATTTTCGAATTCACAAGCGTAGCGTATAAATGCAGGTAAGCGTGGAAAGCAGCAACTATTGCACAATAATTTTAGTATTGAGTTCTACAAACACATAGGCGCACCACCAAAAACAGCATCTTTGAAATATAGCTATCGGGCAGTAACCGGGCATTGAAAACTTATTTATTAGTGCTTGGACGAGGTTGTAAAGGCCTAGCAGGCATAGAAAGATTTTTATAACCTGCCTAGCAGTTTTTCTAATGCCGATAACCGAAAACGCACCGGCGGCCAAACCAATAAGCCCCATTAGTAACAAGTATTGCTGGCTTTTTTACTACCTGAAAATTTAAACACCCGCGGTGCGGCTAATGTTGCGACGCCACTAACCAAGCCAGGTATAGCATTGGTTTATACGTATTATTTTAACAGCGCCCCATTTAGCATGGTAGCCAAACCGTAGCTAAGTACTGTTAAACTCATGGCACGGCATACCATTTCGGAGACTTTGTTATCGCTAAATCCCACCGGCTTTGACGCAGCAAATACAAGCGGAACGTAACCGTAGTCTGTAAATACATGCTGATCTTTCTTAATTCCGGTAATCATACAAACGGTTTTGGGAGATAAAACAAGTGAGGGCCATCTTTCATAACCATTGCTACTGCTGGGTTTCCTTATAGGATGGCACATTAATTTATCCTGCTTTGAGTTCATGTAAAAACCTTTTATGACACAAACAAACAACAACGGGTGGGCATTGGTAACCGGTGCAAGCACCGGAATTGGTTACGAACTGGCAAAACTATTTGCACAGGATGGCTATAACATTATTGCAGTGGCCCGAACAGAAGAAGACTTACAAAAAGCAGCTATGGAATTCAGGGAGCAATATGGTGTGCAGGTAGAGGTACTGCCAAAAGATCTGTTTGGTGAGAACGCCGCCACAGAATTGTATCAGGAAGTAAAAGCAAAGGGGCTTGAAGTAGAGGTGCTGGTGAACGATGCAGGGCAGGGTGTCTATGGGTTATTCGCAGAAACGGATTTAGAAGAACAGATAAAAATCATCCACCTGAATATCGTTTCCCTGACAAAACTCACGTATCACTTTTTAAAAGATATGAAAGCCCGCAATAGCGGGAAGATATTGCAACTGGGTTCAGTAGTATCGGAACTTCCTGCGCCTTACCAGGCTGTATATGGCGGTACAAAAGCTTACGTACTTTCTTTTAGCGAAGCCCTGATCAGTGAATTAAAAGATTCTGCTATTACTGTATCTGTACTCCAACCGGGCGCTACCGATACAGACTTCTTCGAGAAAGCCGGGGCACAGGATTCGAAGCTTGTGCAAGACAAAAGCAAACTGGCCGACCCTGCCACCGTTGCCAAAGATGGTTATGATGCTCTGATGAGTGGCGATGATAAAGTGGTATCGGGTTTTAAAAACAAGGCACAAATAGCTATGGCTAACGTAATGCCGGATACAATGCTGGCCGATCAAATGAAGAAACAATCAGAGCCTGTTGATAAAGACAAATAATAATTTACCAACTATCCGCGAAAGAGCGGCGTCCATAAATATGCTGTGATAAAGCTCGGCGCCGGTATGGGAAAGTTCCTTATCCTGATTCAGTTATTAATCTATGGCTCCCGGTCACCCCGGTAAAGACAATGGACTTGTATGCAATTGGTATATCTTGATGATAAATGATCTTTGAATCTTAGACCCATCAGCGCCGAAGCCTAAAAATATACAAGGATTTGAAGATGAAAACACTTGTGCAGGATAAGCGATTGACAGAACCGGATAGCTACTCTATTGCAGACGGATAGTTGTAAATCTCCTGTTCGCAAATACAAAAGCAACCTGAGTATAACAATGGGGTGAACAAACACACTTCGCTATATACATTTTACAGGCGAAAGTTGTAATTCGCTTTTTATTTATGGTTAATCTTACTCAACTTAATCCTATAGGGTCTTAACTACAACCCGGTAAAAGAAAAATAGAACCATTGTTGTTTGTAGTTCATATAACTTCCAGCCTCGTAAAATAAAAAATCAATATCCATTCTTGCGTAAAATCAATGAAGAAGTATTTAGTAAAGAAAGACGGTGTGTGCTGTCATATTTTATTACAGGCTGCCAAACAGTTTTAAAACAATAATGTTTCAATTACTATATACAACCGGTTTTGCGTAGTAAACAGAAAAAATCAGAACTGAAATTTAATAACACACGGCCCTCAACCAGTTATTGAATTAAGTATCTTACTCTACTATTTTTATGGAGGCATCAACTTTCAATTTAGAAACAGCTTTACCAGAGTTTTTATCAGGTGGTGGAGAAATGGGCAGCCTTATTCGCTCCACCAATTGGTTTGAAACAGCTCTTGGTAATCCGGCCTCCTGGCCCCAACCCCTCCGTACCGCTGTACGCATAATGCTGGATACGCCTTTTGGAATGTATATTGCCTGGGGCAAAGAATACACTCAACTATATAACGATGGCTACCGCCCTATTTTAGGCGCCACCAAACACCCGCAGGCTTTAGGCAGCAGCAGCCGTCAAACCTTTGCCGAGATATGGCCAACTATAGGCCCTATGTTTGAAGGCGTAATGCGGGGCATGCCGATTGGCTTTCCTGATTTTATCTTACACTTAAACCGCAACGGGTTTTTAGAAGAGTGTGTTTTTGATTTCTCTTACAGTCCTATTCGGTTAGATAATGGAGAGGTAGGCGGTGTTCTGGTTACTGTAGTAGAAACCACTGAAAAGATAAAAGCTGCAAAGGCATTGAAGGAAGGCGAGCAAGAACTAAAATTCGCGATTGAGGCAGCGGGATTAGCTACATGGGACTTAAACCCTGTAACCAATAAGTTCAAAGGCAACAGCCGTTTAAAAGAATGGTTTGGATTACACCCCGATGAAGAAATAGAACTGCCATTTGCATTGGCAGCTATTGCTGATAAAGACAGGGAAGACGTTAAAAAAGCCATTCAAACAGCTTTACAATTTTCGTCAGGTGGCGGCTATGATATTACTTATACTATTATTCATCCCCATACAGGTAAAGAAAGAATTGTGAGGGCTAAAGGGCTCGCTTCTTTTAATGAAGAAGGAGTTGCCTGCCGGTTTAACGGGACCCTGCAGGATGTTAGCGAAGAGGTGACCGGCCGCAGGGCGATGATAAATAATGAATACCGGTTTAGAGGATTGATAGAACAGGCTCCGGTTGCCATGTGTTTGCTACGGGGTAACACTTTTATAATAGAGGTAGCGAATAAAAGGGTGCTGGAACTCTGGGGTAAACCAGCGGAGCAGGTGATGAACAAGCCCCTGTTTGAAGGTATGCCCGATGCCGCAGGACAAGGTCTTGAAGAACTATTAAACAACGTGTACGAAACAGGAATTCCCTTTGTAGCTAATGAAAGGCTTGTTACGCTGCAGCGAAATGGTAAACACGAAGCGCTTTATATAAATTTCGTTTACGAACCACTACGCGAATCCGATGGAACCATTTCGGGTGTAGTTGCGGTTGCCACCGAAGTAACAGAACAGGTAATCACCCGAAAAAGGATTGAAGAAAGCGAAGAAAAGCTTCGCATTGCTATTGAAGGAGGCGAGTTAGGTACGTATGATTACTATCCGCAAACCGGTAAATTAAACTGGTCGCCAAAAACAAAGGAATTATTTGGACTCCCGCCGGACGCCGAGGTGGATTATAACACGTACTTCCGGGGCCTGCACCCGGATGATAAGGAACGTTTCGAAGCAACTACGCAAAAAGCAATGGAGCCCGGAAATGGCGGGCTGTACGAAAATGAATACCGTACCATTGGCATTACAGATGGGAAGTTGCGGTGGGTACGATCCAAAGGGATCATCAGTTTTGATGAACAGGGTAAACCCTCCCGGTTTACCGGTGTTACCCAGGATATTACGCAACAAAAAGAAATCCTTCGTTCCCTGCAAATGCAATCCCTGGTGCTGGAAAGTATGGATGAAGGCGTATCTGTATCCGATGAACACGGAGTGATACTGCTAACCAATGCAACGGAAGATAAAATGTTTGGCTATGCGCCGGGGGAACTGATAGGCAAGCACGTGACGGTGCAAAATGCCTATGCGCCGGAAGAGAATGAGACCGTCGTAAAAGGCGTAATTGCTGAACTAAAACAGAATGGATTTTGGAGCGGCGAATGGCATAACCGTAAAAAAGACGGCACCGCATTTTATACCAATTCTTTCATTACGCAATTGCAAACCGATGGCGGAAGCTTGTTTGTTTGCGTACAACGGGATGTTACAGAAGACAAAAAGGCCAGGGAGGCTTTGGCTTACCGCACGGCACTTTTAGAAGCACAAAACGAAGCAATACCGGATGCCATTTTAATTGTGGATACCAAAGGTAAAATGCTGTCTTTTAACCAGCACTTTGTAGAGCTTTGGAACATACCCAAAGAGATTGTCGACCGTAAGGATGACGCTGCCGCCCTGCAGTTTGCCATGACCCAGTTAGTAGATGCCGAAGCTTTTATTAACCGGGTGAACTATTGCTACCTGCATCCTGAAGAAAAAGCCCGTGAAGAAGTTGTTTTTAAAGACGGCCGCGTTATTGAACGCTATGGAAATGCAGTACTGGGCGAGGATGGAACATCGTACGGGTGGGCTTGGTATTTTAGAGATGTAACAAAGGGGAAAAAAGCAGGCGAAGCTTTAAAAATTATAAAAAATCAGCTTGAGCTAACCTTTAAAAATGTACCGGCCGCTATTTATTTGTTTGATAAGGAAGGTGAACTTCTTTTTACGAATCCTAATGGTGCACAGCTAATGGGCTACGAAACGGTTGAAGAAATTTTAGCGAAAAAAGAGTACAAAACTCTAAAGCAAAGATTTGATGAAACGTTTGATGTGCTAACAGAAAGCAGGGAACCATTGCCGGCAGGAAAATCACCAACAGCTTTAACGCTACGGACGGCAAGACCCGCCGAGGCGATTCTCCTGCTTATAAAAAAATATGATAAAAAAGAGATGTGGGTATTATCAAAATCGGCACCCTTGCTAAATGATAATGGTGAATTAGCAATGGTGTTAACCACCTCCACTGATATTACTGCGCAAAAACTATCCGAAGAAACGGTTCGTCAAAGCGAAGAAAGCTTCCGCACCTTAGCCAACTCAATTCCACAGTTATCCTGGATGACGGATGCTGCAGGATGGATTTATTGGTACAACCAGCGCTGGTACGATTACACCGGAACTACTTTTGAAGAGATGCAAGGTTGGGGATGGCAAACAGTCCATCATCCCGATTTAATTGAGGGTGTAATAGAGCGTTTTAAAAATGCCATTGCCGCCGGTGCTCCCTGGGAAGACACTTTTTTGCTGCGGGGCAAGGATGGTCAATTCCGCTGGTTTCTTTCCCGTGCACTTCCCATACGGAATGAACAAAATGAGATTGTTCAATGGTTTGGGACCAACACCGATATATCGGCCCAAAGAGAAACTGAAGAAGCACTTAAAAGTGCCAAAGTACAATTAGAACTTACCTTTCAAAACGTACCGTCCGCTATCTATCATTTTGATAAAACAGGTAAGATTCTTTACCTGAATGAAAAGGGTGCGGAGCAACTAGGCTATGCAACAATAGAGGAAGTGTTGGCAGAGAAAGATATTTTCAGCTTCCGTAAAAAACTGGAAGAAACGTTCACTGTGTTAGATGAAAATGGCAAACCACTTCCCTCCGATAAAAATACGGTGGCCATTACACTCACAACCGGGAAATCTGCAGAAGTGGTTTCGCAATTTATCAATAAGAAAACTGGTGGTATTTTTTGGCTTCTATCAAAATCGGCACCTCTTTTTGATGAAAGAGGGGAGCTGTATATGGTTCTTACTACCTCCACAGATATTACCCTGCAAAAAACATCAGAGCAAGCCATCCGTCAAAGCGAAGAAAAGTTCCGTACCCTGGCTGAAACACTGCCGCAATTAGTTTGGATGACGGATGAAAAAGGGGACCAGGAGTATACATCAATGCGATGGGAAGAATACACCGGTTTGAAGCCGGAAGGATGGGAAAGCTGGGTGCAAATGCTTCACCCCGATGACCTGCCCCTTATTACAAAAGACTGGCTGAACAGCATTTCCACGGGTAGTTTATACAAGTCCGAAGCAAGGTTAAGAAATAAACAAGGGGAATTCCGCTGGCATTTTGTACAAGGTGAACCCATTAAAAACGAAGAAGGAAAAATTTTAAAATGGATAGGGGCTTTTACCGATATACATGACCAAAAAACTTTGACGGAAAAACTGGAAAAACTGGTGGCCGAACGAACTAAAGAATTGCAGCGGTCTAACGAGGACCTGCAACAGTTTGCCCACGTTGCCTCGCATGATTTAAAAGAACCGGTGCGAAAAATAAAAACATTCAGCAGCCGGTTTGAAGAAGAATTCGGATCCACACTAAACGAGCGGGGAAGGCTTTATTTGGATAAAGTACAAGCCGCGGCCGACCGCATGTTTGCTATGATTGAGGGGGTACTCACTTATTCTACGATAAACGCATTGGACCAGGGGATAGAGACCATTGCGCTAAGTAGAACCCTTCAAAATATTGAGGCCGATCTTGAAATTTTAATTCAACAGAAAGCAGCGGTAATTACCTCCAACAATTTACCGCAGATTGAGGGCATACCGGTTTTAATTCACCAGCTTTTTTATAACCTGGTCAATAACTCACTAAAGTTTTCGAAGGCTGACAGGCCGCTGAAGATTTGGGTTACCGGTAACGTTGAAATGCAGGAGGAAGCAGCAACCGCTATCATTACTGTAACCGACAATGGAATTGGCTTCGACCAGAACCAGGCTGAAAAAATCTTTACTACCTTTTCCCGGTTAAATTCAAAAGATCAGTACGAAGGCACAGGATTGGGCCTGTCGCTCTGCCGTAAGATAGTGGAGCGGCATGGTGGTATAATAACAGCTGAAGGAGTGCCCGATGGCGGTGCAGCCTTTACTATTCAGCTTCCAGTAACCCAAAGAGGCTTTGTGTAAACATGCCATTGAATGTGAAATAAACAGCAAATAAACAGGTGTCTGTTTACGACCTTGGGGGTAAATGTTTTTTAGCGGCTTACCAGCAGGCTAAAGGCAAACTCGCTGCGCGTAAGCGCTGTTACAAAACTTCTAAAAAACTTTTTGTCTCTTCAAAGGTTTTATGCTGCCACGTTCGCATACCTAATCGGCTTCCGGCTCTTGTTAATACTTCTCGGTCATCTATATAAATACATTCGTGCGGCTGAATGGCGGCGACCGCCATAGCCAACCTGAATATCTGAGGGTCAGGCTTGCGAAGGCCCACATCGCAGGAGGAAATAAAACCATCGAATAAGCGCCGGAGGCCAAAAGTTTTAATGCGATGGTCGTTTAAGTCTTTGGGCTCATTATTAATGGAGAAAATTTTTACGTGTGGATGTTGCCTTTTCCAGTCGATCAGCCACGGAAGAAGCTGCGGTAATTCTTTGGACTCCTGCAACATAAACTGTATAAATTCCTCTTTTGTAAAAGACCGCGGTTCATAGAATAAAACAGAGTCGAGGTACGCATCCAGCGATACTTTTCCTTCTTCATAAATATCAAAAATGAACTCGTGCAGGTAATTCACTGCATCATAATCGAAGCCAAACTTCTTGGCAGCTGCCTGTCTTGAGACATGGCCCCATCCATTGCTAAGAAGTACTCCGCCGATATCGAGAAACAAAACTTTAAAGGAATCATTATTCATG
>DASQMG010000020.1:0-6023 GCA_035645595.1 Flavisolibacter sp.
GTTTTTGATGCGGAAAAGTATGAAGGTGTTTATTCCAATAATAAGTTGCCGGATGTTATAGGGTATGATCATGCAGACCTGAATGCATTAGGCGAGAAAGCACTGCCGTTTTTGGTACATCCGGACGACCAGCAGACTTTACAAGACCAACTCCGGGCACAAAGTCGTGCCAGTGATGGCGAAGTGCTTTTATCGAAGTACAGAATTAAAAGAAAGGATGGGAGTTATAAGTGGTTAGCTAATTATGAATCTATTTTTAAACGCAGAGATGATGGTTCGGTATGGCAAACAATAGGCATTACACTTGATATAGACAACGAGCAGAAAGCAGTAGAAGAATTGCACAAAAGAGAACAGCAGTTGTTAGAAGCGCAGGAGATTGCCCAATTGGGCAATTATTACTGGGACTTTGAAGGCATACACTCATCGGCATCGCAAAAAGTATTTGAGCTTTTAGAAATTGAACCAGGATACTTTGAAAATTTTTTACGCAATGTTCATCCGGATGACCGGGAAAAAGTGCGATTGGAAACAGAAAACGCTCTTGCAACCGGCCAGTTTAATTGTGAGTACCGCATTCAAGGTAAAAATGGCGACAAACTGATTTGGGCAAGAGGGCTTATAAATTATAACGACACCAGAGCCGTGGGCATGACTGGTACTGTAATGGATATAACAGAGCACAACCAGTTACTGAACAAGTTGGCTAAGGCCGACAAGCGGCATAAACAAGCTGAAGCACTTACCCACCTTGGCACGTACTCATGGAATTTTATTACAGATGAAATAGAATGGTCAGATGAAATGTATCGCATTTATGAAGCGGAAAAGGGCGAGCGGCTTTGTTACGCAGCTGTTTTAAGTTCTGTACATGCAGATGACAAGGTATTGTTCGAGAGCATAATTAAAGATATCATTGCAACTTACAAGCCGTACGATTTTTACTACCGCATTGTTACAAAGAGCGGAACTGAAAAAATTTTACATTCAAGGGGCCAGGTAGAAAATAGCGCTGCAGGAATACCGGAAAGACTTGTTGGCACCGACCAGGACGTTACCGAAAAACAAAACCTGATAGAACGATTAAGTAAATCCGAATCACTCTATAAACAGGCAGAAGAATTAGCCGAAATGGGTAACTGGAGTTGGGATGTTGCTACGGACAAACTTGAATGGACCGACCAGCTTTACCGTATCTATGGGCTGGAACCACAGGCAGCTAAAATGACAAACGAACGTTTTCTATCGTTTGTGCATCCTGACGACCGTGGGTATGTAGAGGCCGGGGTCACCAAGCTGTTATCGGAAGAATCCCTTGACTTCACCTTTAGAATTATAACACAAGATGGTACCACAAAATGGTTGCGGTCGTTAGCGCAGGTCTTGCGAAATACGGATGGTCAGGCAAATTTCGTAATTGGCACGGAACAGGACATAAGCCAACAATATAAAACGCAGACCGAGCTTAAAGAAAGCCAAAACTTTATCCGGAAGATCACCGATGCCACGCCGTCTATTATTGCATCGTATAATGTAAATACGGGTGCGTACAGCTTTATAAGCGGGGGCCTTCAAAAATTACTTGGCTATGAGACAAATGAAGCATTAAAAAAAGGAGTGGCTTTCCTTGCAGCAATAGTTCATCCTGATGATTTACCGGCATTAACTGAAAAAAACAGGAGAGCACTGGAGGAAGCAAATAGAATGAATGCTGCAAATACAGTAATTGAATTTATTTACCGTATAAGGCATAAGAATGGGAGCTATCGCTGGTTTCATACCTATGGAACCGTCTTCGATAGAAACGAAGAAGGTAAAGTGGAGCAATTGCTGAATATATCGTTAGATGTAACAGAACAACATGAAGCGATTCAAACCATAAAAGAACAGGAGCACTTCATACAGCAAATAGCCGATGCCTCCCCAACCATACTGTATCTTTTTGATGTACCCTCGCAAAGCATGGCGTACATAAATCGCGAAGCTTTTTTCGTGTTAGGCTATTTACCCGACGAACTAATAGAAGAAGGCAGCAACATCACAGACCTTCTTTGCCACCCGGACGATATGCAGTTGCTCCCGTGCCGTGCGCAAAGCAAAAAAGGTTTTCAGCAGGTGGACAGTATGATTCAATACGAGTGCCGCCTTAAACATAAAGATGGGGAGTACCGGTGGTTGCTGGTTAGGGAAATTGCTTTTAAAACTGCAGCGGATGGAAGCGTAAAACAAATAATAGGTGCTGCACTTGACATTAACCGCAGAAAGGAAATGGAAAGAACCATCCTTCAAAATTCCCTCCTGTTACAACAATCCAACTCCAGCCTTGAAGAATTTGCTTATGTGGCCTCACACGACCTGAAAGAGCCACTGCGAAAGATTTCAACCTTCGGCGATCGGCTTGTAGCCTCCCACATAGATAAATTAAGTGACGAAGGGAAAATGTACCTGCGGAAGATTGTGGATGCATCGCAGCGTATGCAAAACATGATCTCTGATCTCCTGTCAATTTCAATGATCAGTGGTAACCGGCTGTTTGAAAAATTCAGCCTTCAAAAAATTTTAGAAGACACGCTTCAAACGCTGGAATACAAAATTGAGCAGCAGCAAGCAGTCATTCGTTACGACGTACTGCCCGAGGCCACTATCGTACCATCGCAGTTTCGCCAGCTTTTTCAAAACTTAATGGCCAACTCGTTAAAATTTGTACGTGACGGCGTACAGCCTGTTATCAATATTACCTGCGCCGCTGTTACTAACGAAGAAAAGGAAACCTATCATTTAGTAGAAGCAAAAAATTACCTACGCCTCCATTTTTCAGACAATGGAATTGGTTTTGAAAAAGAGTTTGAGCAGAAAATATTCAACATCTTTCAACGCCTGCATGGCCGCAGTGAGTATGAAGGCTCCGGTATTGGCCTGGCTATTTGCAAAAAAATTGTAGAGCACCATGGCGGTGTTATTTTTGCCCATGGCGAGCCTGCAGTTGGAGCCACCTTTACTATAATTTTACCGGCAGGAAACTGATACTGTGGTTCTTAATCGTAGATGATTCCGATGAGAGATTATTCGTGCTGTTTTTACAAACACCACACAGGAAAAGTATTATGTTTTCTTGAAATATGGCGTTCTTCTTTCAAACTCTTTGATTAGTTGGCTGGTTATATAGTAAACGGGTTTAGTATCTTAGATAGCAATTTGCGCTGCTAAAAATGTATTAACTAATGGATCAGCCCACCAATCACCTGATCAACTGGCATATCGGATGCTCCGGCTTTTCTTACAAGGAATGGAGGGATGCATTCTATCCGCACGGACTTGCCCAGAGCAAGTGGTTTAGTTATTACACACAGCATTTTAATACGCTTGAACTAAATGTCACCTTCTATAGGTTTCCCACCTTAAAATCGTTGCAGGGCTGGTACAATAAAGCACCAGAAAATTTTAGCTTTTCTGCCAAGGTTCCCCGCACCATTTCCCACTATAAAAAATTTACAGGTACAGAAACCATGATGGAAGATTTTTACCGTGTATTAAAAGAAGGGCTGCAGGAAAAATTAAGTTGTGTGTTGATACAATTGCCACCCAACTTTAGCTACTCAGAGGACCGTTTAAACAGCTTGCTGGCACATGCCGACCCTGCTTTTCAAATTGTGATAGAGTTCAGGAACGAAAGCTGGTGGCGGGATGATGTAAAAGCTATACTTGCGGCACATAACATTAGTTTCTGCGGGGTAAGCTTTCCAAAAATTTCTTTTGATGATGCCGTAGCAAACACGCCTGTTTCATACTACCGTTTTCATGGCGTGCCCAAACTTTTTTACTCGGAATATGATGAAGCGTTTATTCAAAAGATTTACGGGCAGATAGCTGCCAACCAGGAAGTAAAAGAAGCGTTTATTTATTTCAATAACACCGCTTCACTGGCTGCCCTTCATAACGCAAAATATTTTCAACAATTGATTTCTGAAAATCTTTAATTCTAAGCCATGTTACATCAAACGCCCTGGTTTGACAGAACTTTTGACCTTCATTTTCCGCTTACAAACTTCCCGGTAATATTTAGCCGGCTAGAAGGAAGCCTGTTTCGGTTAGGTGTGATATTGGCCAATGCGGATGATGAACGTTGCAGTTACGGCAAAGACGGGTGGAGCGTAAAAGAACATCTTGGCCATTTATACGATTTAGAGGAACTATGGTGGAAACGCTTGCAGGATTTTTTAGATCGCAAGGAATTACTATCGGTTGCCGACTTAACCAATACAAAAACAAAAGAAGCTGGTCACAACGAAAAACCGCTGGAAGCAATAATGCAACAATTTGTCATTGAACGGCAAAGAATGCTGGAAACAGTTTATGGGTTTGACAAGGCTACATTAGCACTAACAGCAGTTCATCCGCGATTAAACCAATCTATGCGCTTAATTGATCTCCTCTACTTTGTAGCCGAGCATGACGATCATCATATCACTAAAATTTCTTCGCTTCTGAGAGCGCCTTCCAACGATTTTGTTGAATAGATACCGTTAGTAAAAAATCATACTTAAACACCAAGTTTCTTTAAGATAAATACAGCATTTTGAGCCGCCAGGATGCTACATCTTTTAGTAATTTTATAGATGAATGAACGCGTGCTGGAGAAGCTTTCCATTCTTGCTGATGCCGCTAAATATGATGTTTCCTGCTCTTCGAGCGGCAGTAAAAGAAAAAATGAAAATAAGGGTTTGGGTAATGCAGAAGGCATGGGTATTTGTCACGCCTACACCGAAGATGGCCGGTGTGTTTCCCTTCTGAAAATTCTTTTGACTAATCACTGCATATTCGATTGCGCCTATTGTGTAAGCCGCAAAAGCAATGATGTTAAACGGGCGGCTTTTACGGTTCAGGAAGTGGTGGATTTAACCATGAACTTTTATCGGCGTAATTACATAGAAGGTCTGTTCCTAAGCTCGGGTATTTTTAAAGATCCTGATTATACAATGGAACGGTTGGTGAGCATTGCGAAAAAACTTCGCACCGAGCAAAAGTTTAACGGCTACATACACTTAAAAACAATTCCCGGTGCATCAGACGAATTAATGAAAGAAGCCGGGCTTTACGCCGACCGCCTGAGTGTAAATATCGAGATGCCGACAGAACTCGGTTTAAAATTGTTAGCTCCCGATAAAAAGCGGGAAGACATGATAAGGCCGATGACATTTTTGAAAAACGAAATAGTTGCTAATAAGGCAGAACAGAAAGCTGTAACAAGAGTGAAAGCGCCACTGTTTGCGCCGGCCGGACAAAGCACACAGATGGTAATTGGAGCCACGAATGAAAACGATTGGCAGGTTTTAAAACTTTCTGACGGCTTTTATAAGCACATGAACTTAAAGCGGGTTTATTATTCGGGTTATGTGCCTGTTAGTAACGATAGTCGCCTGCCGGCCATTGGCACACCGGTACCGATGGTTAGGGAGAACCGGCTGTACCAGGCTGATTGGCTGCTGCGTTTTTATGGTTTCGAGGTGGATGAGATAGTAACTCCTGACGATCCCTTTTTAGATATGCAAATTGATCCAAAACTTAATTGGGCTTTGCGCAACCTGCATCAGTTTCCGGTGGACATCAACAAAGCTGATTTAGAGGTTATAAAGCGCATTCCGGGTATCGGCATTCAGTCTGCACAAAAAATCTGGGAAGCCAGAAAGTTTAAAACTCTTACCTGGGATCATCTTCAAAAATTTAATATTGCTACCAACAGGGCTAAATATTTTCTGAATATGAAGGTTCAGGATTTTGCACCAAAAGATTATACCCCGCAGCAAATCAAAAACTTTATTCTCTCGGCTTCTCAAACAAAATATGCTGCTAACCACTCACCCCAGTTACACCTATTTTAAGCAATGCAAACTGTAGTTTATGATAGCAGCTTCGAGGGGTTTTTGTGCGCCGTTTTTGATGTGTACGAGTACAAATTAAATGAAGCAAACATTGTGGCAGCACACAAACATCAACCCTCTATGTTTGCCCCGCCTCATTATGTA
>DASQMG010000021.1:0-1863 GCA_035645595.1 Flavisolibacter sp.
CGTTTTAGCTACCAGGTCGGGACGTGTACCTTTATGACGCGGATCTTCGTTAGCACCAAAATAGGCATAAGGCCAGCCATAAAAACCGCCCTCTTTTACGGAGGTCACATAATCAGGCACAAGGTCATCGCCAAGTCCATCTCTTTCATTAACGGCTGTCCAGAGTTCTCCTGTAACCGGGTTCCAGTCCATACCTACCGGGTTGCGGATGCCTTCGCCAAATAATTTTTCACCACTGCCATCCGGGTTAATCTGCAATATACAGGCGCGGCGTTTTTCTTTGTCCATGCCGTTTTCGCCAACATTACTACCTGAGCCGGAAGAGATATAAAATTTTTTCCCATCCTTGCTGGCAATGATATTTCGTGTCCAGTGGTTATTATAACCATCGGGAGTAAGATCGAGGATTTTTGTGCCCGAATCTTTGATGCTT
The DNA here is from genome assembly GCA_035645595.1 of Flavisolibacter sp. Classification (GTDB taxonomy): domain Bacteria; phylum Bacteroidota; class Bacteroidia; order Chitinophagales; family Chitinophagaceae; genus Flavisolibacter. The sequence goes on from DASQMG010000021.1 coordinate 434, forward strand.
AGTTGGCCGGGTGTATAGGGGTAACGATAAATACCATCGGTGTTCCCCACATAAAAACTGGCTCCCTGCACCAACATACCAAGAGGTTGGTTAAGGTTCGACATAAATACTTCGCTCGTTTCATAGGCCCCATCTTTATCAGCATCGCGAAAAAGTATGATGTTGTTAGGCGAGGTGTTTTTGTTTGTTTTGGATTGTGATACGAGAATATCACCATTGGGCGTTACGTATATCCAGCGCGGGTTATCAAGCTTGTTGGCCTTGTCAGCGAATTTTGTTACTACAAACCCCTCTGGTGCCACCGGCTTCCGGTCTGCAGGCCAGCCAATCACCTTGCTGTTTTTTCGCTTTGATTCAGAAGGTTCCGGCAACTCTGCTTTCGCTGTATTGCTCGTCGTAGAGGTTACCTTTTTTTGCGAGCTGCAATTGCTTAACGCTGCCAAGCCCAGTACAGCCAATACTAAAAATGTCGTCTTTCTCATGTTGTGTGATCGTGTCTTTTTGTGTGTATACTTCTATGCTTACCTTATACTAAAGTCAGCCAGTTCATCTATTGCCCTTATCGCTTTGGCACCCGCCTTTAAAAAGTTCGATGCACTATATATTGTTTAGCTCTTAACTATCTGAAGTAGCTTTTGCCTTCTTCCACCGAACTACCAATGCAAATATCAGGCACGCTTTGGCGGGGTGTTGCTTTTCCTGCCAGGTGTCCCATCCTTGGTGAGCAACGTTCTTGAAGCCCCTGTTGATCCGGACCTAGTTTGCCGCTTTGGCAATTCACGTACATGGCGGTGGGAGATGATTCCAGGTGCGCCCTCAGGGCTATAGGGCATCTGTCGCCACACGCCGCTTCTATCCTGGTACCTTTTGAAACGAACAATTTGGTGGAACAAAAGTTTAATATGTTCCTGACGTCTGGGACAAGTTGCTTAGGAGTTGTTGCCTGATGACACTGGCCCTAAAAAACTATAGCTTGCGGCTCTCACCGGCATCCTGCATTGCGGATAGCAGCTTATATGTGGTGGTCAACGGTAATAAAGTAACAGGAGTACAAAATCGATGAAATCAATTTAGCCAGCGGTAACAAGTTGTAAAAACTTATGTGGAGACCGGAGTTTTTAATTTAAAATTAATCGCGTTTTTAAAGTAAAAAAAAGTTGATGAAAATGATTGAAGCCAAAAGCAATTACGTGTTAGCAGTTTTAAATTGGTTACACAACAAGTTGTCAGATTATTTCTTCATAAAAAATTCTTCCTACATAATGATAGTATCCTGCGTTTTAAATGCCAGGCTTAAATGCCATAGCCAAATCGTGGTGCCCGGCGGTTGCTTCTCTGTCGGCCGGTGTAGAACAAATCAACAAATCCTCTGTTGCATTAGAAGTAAATCCTCTGTCATATCTATGCTTTGTTCAAAACTGATCTTATAA
>DASQMG010000022.1:0-4269 GCA_035645595.1 Flavisolibacter sp.
AAAACAATACATGCGCAGAAAGCAAGATTGCAGCTCCTGGTACAGCAACAAACTGCTCTCTTGAAACAAGCGGCCGAAGAAGAACAAAAGGCCAGGAAAGAAGCAGTAGAAGCAAAGCTGGCCATTGAAGCAGCAAACAAAGCACTGGCACAAAAAAACGTTGAACTGGAGCAGTTTGTTTATGTCGCGTCGCATGATTTGCAGGAACCCCTGCGCACCACTGCCAGCTTTGTGGACCTGCTGCAACGTCAATACAAAGGAAATCTCGACGAAAGAGCCGACAAATACCTAACGTTTATTCTGCAGTCATCCGAACGTATGAAGGTGCTGATCCGCGACCTGCTGGAGTATTCACGTATCGGGCGGAAGAAAGACATGCGAGCCTTTGACTGCAACAAAGCCATGCAGGAAGTTGTCGCCGACCTGAACCTGGCTATCAAGGAACGCGGGGCAGAGATCAGGTTTCAGGACCTGCCCGTGATTGATGCCTACCCTACTGAAGTAAAACAGCTTTTCCAAAACCTTGTGGCGAACGCGTTGAAGTTTCGCAAGCCGGGTGTTCAGCCCCTGATTACCATATCGGGTAGCCAGAAAGAGGATGCATGGGAGTTTGTATGCAAAGACAACGGCATAGGCATTGACCCGGTACACAAGGAAAGGATATTCGTCATTTTTCAACGGCTGCATACAAGAACCGAGTACGAGGGCTCGGGTATTGGCCTGGCGAATTGTAAAAAGATAGTAGAGTTGCACGGCGGCAACATTTGGGTGGAATCATTGCCCGGTGAAGGGGCAGCATTTTATTTTACCATTCCCCACCCGGAGGCCGGGCTGAGCTTGTGCAATTAAAACCCAAAGGAAACCAACGACGGCGTATGGCCATGAAGACCGAAAGCCGAAAGCAGTCACCGGTGAAAACAGCCCGCCGCCTTGGTAATTATTGCCGTCTCATGATTTAATAGTAATGGTGATAAAACACATGGAAACAACCTCTTTACACTAAGGGTATTTATCTAAAGTTATAAAAAACGGGCCCGGAAGATTGGATACGGTCTTTTTCTTCTATATGTTGGTATGTCCGTTACCTGAAAACAAAATACATGAAAACAACAACGATTATCCTTGTAGATGATCATAGCCTGGTAAGGGAAACCTGGCGTTTCATTCTCAATTCCAATCCCCACTTCGAGGTTATCGGTGAATGCGGAGACGGCGAAGATGCTGTGCAGAAGGCTTCCGAGTTAAAACCTGATGTGATAATCATGGATATTAACCTGCCTGGCATCAGCGGCATTGAGGCAACGGAGCAAATCTTGCAAAACGGCTCCACTGCCAAAATCCTTGGCGTTTCGCTTCATTCCAATCCCGAATATGCTGCCAGGATCATGCAAAAAGGGGCAATGGGTTATGTCACTAAAAATTCGTCCCGGGAAGAGATGTTCGAAGCCATTGCTACGATCCGGCAAGGCAAAGAATTTGTGTGCCGCGAAATTCAAGCTGTTAAGGCCGAAATGGTGCGAAAGACAGCCCTGCCCGGACAGATCGCAGCGTAGCTATAACATCTTTTACCCACCCTCCCCACCAGGAAACCGGTAAGTGACTGTTGAAGTCTGTAATACAACTAATGATCAATCTTATTATCATCCTAACCAATATCTAAATCCCAACCCCAAACCTATTTTATGAAAGCTGAAAATTACACGCTTCTGGTGGTGGAGGATAACCCGGCTGATGCCTTCCTGATTGAAGAGATGCTTAATGCATCGGGGGTGCTGCCGCAAAATATCTTTGTCGCGGAACGACTGACGGAAGCGCTGGATGTTTTAGGTAGCCACCCTGTTGACGTGGTATTGCTGGATCTTTCCCTCCCGGACAGCTTTGGTATGGGTTCTTTTCGGCCGATAAAGGAACACTTTCCACAGATCGCGGTAATTATCCTGACGGGACTCTCCGATTCGGAAGTTGCCCTGCAGGCCTTACAAGAAGGCGCACAGGATTACCTAGTAAAAGGCGAAATCAATACAGGCCTGCTATTTAAATCTATCCAGTACAGCATAGAAAGAAAAAGGGTGGAGGAAAGTATTTTTCAATCAGAAGCGAAGTACCGGCAAATCTTTTATAAAAACCCTTTTCCGATGTGGATCTGCGATGCCGAAAGCTACCAGGTACTGGAAGTGAACGAGGCAGCTGTCAAACAATATGGTTATGAAAAGGAAGAATTCCTGTCCCTAAGTTTGCAGAAAATACAGGGCCTGCATTTGGAGCCTTTGTTGTTACCCTTTGCAGGTAATACTTGTCAGCCATTGTGGCGTCACTATAAAAAGAACGGTGATCTGCTACTAGTAGAGTGCACCAATTACCCCGTTTCATATGCTGGTAAAGAGGCTGTCCAGATTCAGGTTCATGATGTTACCAATCAAGTGCGGCTGGAAAAGGAGTTATCCCGAAAAAACCAGCAAATGATCAAAGCGGTACTAAATGCCCAGGAACATGAACGGAAAGTTATTGGTGAAGAACTACATGATAACATCAATCAAATAATGACGGCCATTAAAATCAGCCTTGGCTTTTTGCTGGAACAACCTGAACCAAACAAGGAGTTGCTTGCAAAGTGCATGAAAAATTCCTCCCTTGTAATTGAAGAAGTCAGAAAATTGGCAAAAGCACTTATTTTGCCCAGCAACCTACGAGAGTTAGGACTAGTTTCCTCCCTGGAAATTCTCATAAAAGACCTGCAATCAATTACAACCCTAAACATAGAGCTACATACAAATAACTTGGAGGAATACTTGCTTAACGAAGAACAAAAAATCACGCTTTTCCGGATAGTGCAGGAGCAGATGAATAATATCTTAAAGTACTCTGGGGCCACAAATGTAATCGTAGACCTGTGCTCGTCAGAAGACAAAGTGAAGCTTTTAATCAACGACAACGGCAAAGGGTTCGATACGGCTGTCAACGCAAAAGGAGTGGGCCTTTACAACATCGCCAACAGGGCAAAACTATTTAATGGAAGCATGAGCATAGACTCATCCGCAGGTAATGGGTGCCGCTTGGCTGTGATCATTGCCGGCAAAGAAACAAAACCACTTGAGGTAGCCTGAACCCAATTATAGAAAAAGTAATAATCCACAACATGAAACAGAAATTAAAATGTGTTTTACTAATTGATGATGACGAACCCACAAGTTTTCTCACCAAAATGGTATTGGAAGAAGCCGGTTGTGCGGAGCACATTCAGGTTGAGGAAAACGGCCAGGCGGCGCTCAAGTTTCTTACCTGTAAGGTTCATGATGGTGGAAAAGACGAAGTGCCCTCCTGTCCTGATCTTATTTTCGTCGATATTAACATGCCGGCAATGAATGGGTGGGAGTTTATGGAACGGTATTCCGCCTTGGAAGCTTCTAAAAAAGGAAAAGTGGTAATGGTCATGCTGACCACATCCCTGAATCCCGACGACCGGTTAAAAGCTGAACAAACAAAAGACATTTCAGGATTTGAGACCAAGCCCCTCGATGCGGCGAAACTCAGCCGAATCCTGGAGAACTTTTTTCCGGAACAAGTTAGATGAGGGGAAGCCAACGCAGAAACAGGGTTTATGGAGTTGGACGATTAGGCGTTGGATTTCATATTTAGCCCAGCAAAGGAAGCTTAGTCCTGTTGCTAACGATCATGGTATATTGCATGCCCTCAGTATCCAATTACATATTGGGGATCCTTTCCTTCATAAGTTCTTTCTGGAAGGCCGCTTTCGCCTACCGAAAACAATTTTCTAATTGCGTTTAATAATGACCGGCAATCTCTTTCTATCTTAATCAAACTATCGGTACACTAACCCGACTGACGATAACCAGGAAACAAAAAATAGAATTCATCTACAGGTCACCCATAACATTTGAGGCAATTTGGCGGACACCTGCGAAAATCCTTAAGATGTATTTTAGAAATGGGGCAACCAAAAGGCAACTCTAAACACAGTTGCCTTAAATCAACTAAAGCGACCCGGATTAGATTCAGGCCATATTTATATCCTATCGGAAATTACAGTTTTATAGACCATTTTCGATTGGTGAACAAAGAGTGAAGTCGTCTCGTTTTAAGTTATTTTAGATCTGAAAGAACTGCATGAAAAATAATAATTTCATAGCGGTAAATTATATTCCTTCAACTACTAATTCTGGTATCTGGATCGACCTCGCTATTCTCCAGGAGATTCGTTGAAATACGAAGGTTTGTTCGGTAGATTATCGGCACTTCTGCGCATTTTCG
>DASQMG010000023.1:0-10296 GCA_035645595.1 Flavisolibacter sp.
TCTTAAAAATAGCGTCCATCCATTTTTATGGTCGCCCAACGTTTATTGTTGAAGAGCTTTAAAATTACCACAATCGTCATCACCAACTGATCTAACTCTCTTAAGTGAAAATTTCAATTGCAACGCAACCAGATTAGTGAAATAGAGTTGAACCAAAGCCTTCAAAGCCCTTCGCTTTTGATACTAAAATATGGGGATTTTAAAAAATGTAGATGTTTCATTGTACGAATTTATTTTTTTGGTTATAAAAAAGGCAAATAATATGCCCAAGCGACTTAATTATCACATTTCAGTTACTTATCGACTAAATAAGCAGGGCTGCTTTTTAGGTGTTGATTACACCACAAATCGGCTTTCGTAGAATTTTAAGACTGAATAAGGTCCAGTTTTTCAGGAAACGTTACAAACTATAAATCTATCATTTTTTTTAAAATAGACAAATTTAAATAGTTGGCGCATATGGGACTGCTAACGTTAATTGGATTTAATTGATCTACTGCAAATACTGAGCCGCATAGAAAACTAAATTGATTCACTTCGTTTTAATCGAACCATTGCTTGGGTATGGGCCTCACTTACCTTTACAAGTATACACGTCACACTTTAACCGGCAATCACTTAGCAGATTACTTAATAATATCCGCCAGTTGAATGTACAGTGTTACTATTTTATGAAACGGTAATGCTATGGTCTAAAGCTGTAGATCGTTTTTAATTAGACAAAGATATTGAAGGCTGCCTTACGTAATCTTACGTAGCAGATCCAAAACTAATTGAACATTTAATTCATTATTTTTTCATTTCCGGACAGCTTCATGTAAGGAATGACGTGTTTGCTAACATCGTATTGATAATTCCCAATCTAATTGAATCCATTCCATGATGGATTGAAGAGATTTGTCCAGGTGTATTTTTATATAATAAAACATCCTGTATTTATATGCCCTGCTATACTGGTAAAATGAAATATGTAACATCATATTGGTGCATTGAGGTAAACAAAACGACCTGCCTTTCTTAAACGATTTGCTATATGGTTTCATTCAAATTCAGCCGTTCTTTCCTGCCTCATTCCGTTCTATGTAAATACAGAGGAGTGAAATGCATGGTGATCAGCATCGGCATGTTAACGGGATTCACGCCTGCTGGTTTCACTCAGCAAAAACCTATGTTGCTGTGGTTTGACATGCCTGCCTACCAGCCCAAGGTGTTTACGTACAATACGCCGGAGTTTAAGAATCCGTTTCACTTTGAAGATAAGGGTTGGAATGAAGCTTTGCCTGTTGGAAACTCGCGGTTGGGTGCCATGGTATTTGGCGGTGTTTTTAAAGAGCGGATACAGCTTAATGAAAAAAGTCTTTGGGATGGTTACCGGCACGACGATGCTAATCCTTTATCTGCTAAAGCTTTACCGCAGGTGCAACAATTATTGTTTGAAGGCAACATTGATTCAGCTCAGCAAGTAGCTGGCCGTACCATGTTGGGAGTGCCGGTAAGAATTCTTCCGTACCAAAGTCTCGGTGATTTTTTTATTGAGCATATCACACAACCTGCTGATACAGCGTACACTAATTACAGGCGGTGGCTAAGCCTCGATTCTGCAGTTGCCATAACAACATACACGCATAATGGCGTTAACTATAAAAGAGAAGTATTTGCTTCCCATCCGGCTAATATTATTGTCGTGAGAATTTCATGCAATAAACCTGGTGCGTTGAACCTTGCCCTACATATGCTTCGTGAGCAGGATGCTGTATTTAGTTCCTCCGGGAAGGAGCCGAACGCTATTTTTATGCAAGGCAAGATTGCACGAACGGATGATAAAGGTAACCCGGTGGGAATGCGTTTTACTTCTTATGTCAAAGGCATATCCTCATCCGGCAAGATTTCGGTTGACAAGGACGGTATCATGACGGCGAAAGACGCCAGCGATGTAGTACTGTATATTTCAGCGGCTACCAGCTATGGGGGCAAAGAACCAGACGAAGTTTCCCTTAGCATATTAAGGAGGGCAATGATTAAGCCTGTCCACGATTTATTCAACGAGCATGTAAAAGACTATCAGTCTTTATACAGACGTGTAAAAATTAATCTCACCCAGAAAGAAAAGCCGATGGAACTTCCGCACGATAAGCGCATGGCCCGGGTAAAGGAAAGGGATTATGAAGATGCTTATCTGTCGGAATTGCTGTTTCAATACGGCCGTTACTTGTTGATTGCCTCTTCCCGCAAAGGTGACCTTCCTGCAAATCTTCAGGGTGTTTGGAACCAGAAAATGAATCCACCCTGGAGCGCCGACTATCATACGAACATTAACCTGCAAATGAATTATATGGGTGCTGAGGCAGCAAACCTGCAGGAGTGTACGCTGCCCCTTTTTGCATTGATGGATTCTTTAGCTAAGTACGGGCAACATACTGCCAGGGTGATGTATGGTGCACGCGGCTGGGTTGTGCATCATCTAACCGATGTATTTTGGAGAACGGCGCCTGCTGACGGTGTAGTTGGTGTCTGGCCAATGGGAAGCGGCTGGCTTGCCCACCATCCTTATGATCATTACCTCTTTTCGCAGGATAAAACTTTTCTAAGGGACAGGGCGTATCCTTTAATGAAGGGTGCCGCCCGTTTTTATCTTGATTTTTTAAAGCCTATTCCGGCTGGTATGCCAATGGCCGGGAAGTTGGTGACTAATCCCTCGCACTCTCCGGAAAATGCTTTTGAAAGAGAAGATGGTAAACAATACCAGTTTACGTATGGAGCTGCCATGGATATGCAGATCTGCACTGAACTGTTTGAGAACTGTTTGCAGGCCATAAATGATTTAAGCCTTGACGGAAAGCCGTTTGACCCAGAGTTTAAAAGAGAACTGCAGGCTGCCCTGGTTAACATTGCACCGCTACAAATAAGCAAAAGGACTGGTGGCATCCAGGAATGGATAGAGGACTACAAAGAGCCCGAAATAGGACACCGGCACATCTCTCATTTGTATGCCTTGTTTCCCGGGAATCAGATTCATGCCGGCACGCCTGAACTCTTTGCCGCAGCACGTAGATCCCTAGAACGGAGGCTGGCAGGTAATCCTAATGCTGCTGTAGAAGAAGCAAAGAACAGGCACAAAAGCTACGGTAGTTATTTAGGAGGAAAAAGCTTTGGGGGTTGGCAAAGTGTATGGGTGAGTATGATGTACCTGAGGTTGGGTGATGCGGAAGAGGCGTATAAGCATCTGCAATACCAGTTAAAGTATGGGTTGAAATCAAATTTTTGGGGTGGTGCTTATCAATTGGATGGTACGTATGGCTCCAGTGCGGTCATTACAGAAATGCTTTTGCAGAGTCACACGGGTACACTTAGCCTGCTGCCGGCCCTGCCTAAATCATGGCCTGATGGATCTGTTTCCGGGTTGCGTGGAAGGGGTGGTTTCGAAGTCGATCTGATGTGGAATAGCAGTCGCCTTACGAAAGCTAAAATATCGTCGGTAAATGGTGCAACGTGTAAACTAGTCGTAAAGCACCCGGTAAAAATATTTTATAAAGGCAAAGCAGTAAAGCTGAAAAGAAACGATGACAACACCCTGGAATTTGACACGCAGAAAGGTCAGGTTTATGAGCTCACAGCGCTTTGATACAGGGAGTTCTATCATTGGTTGTCTTAGGTATTGATTGTAAACTTAATTAATTTGAGCTGGTACCGTTAGATGCTGAAATTGTTGATTGAATAGTAAATCTTTTTTACTCAGCCATCAACCATATCTGTTTGTTTTACAAAGAAGGTTTTGGAAGCCTCACCTACACCATAATCCACCAAAAAACCAATCGCATTGCGGTATTGCTGAAAGCAATATAGCGGTTGCTTTCATTTTAATTGCATAATAAACTTACTTAAATGTATACCGACAATGATGGTTAAAGAACAGGTGGTGGTACAACCGTATGTAAAAATTCACCCGGCCGACAACGTCCTTGTTGCACTGAGAGATATGTCAGCAGGAACTATTTTAATGGTCGGCGAGGAAGAGGTGCTGCTGAGACAAAAGGTTGGAGCCAAACACAAATTCTTCATTACAGATATGATAGCCGGAGAGGAGGTGATCATGTACGGTACCTTGGTTGGTAAAATTCAATTTGCTGTAACGAAAGGCGAACTGATGACCACAGACAATACCAAACATGCTGCAAGTGCATATGCATACCGCGGGTTTCAGTATAGCTGGGTGCAGCCCGATGTTTCCCGGTTCAGGAACAAGACATTCAATGGTTACCACCGCAAGGATGGCAGGGTGGGTACTGCTAATTACTGGTTGTTTTTGCCGATGGTTTTTTGTGAAAACAGGAACCTTGATATTATAAAAGATGCTTTGCAAAAGGAACTGGGTTATGCGGATTCAGGTAAATACAATGAATTTACCCGCCAATTGTTACAGTCGCACGAACATGGTGAAGACCTCGGAAACATTAGCCTGAATCCTACGTTCAGCAGCAGGAACCGGTATTTTAAAAACGTAGATGGGATCAAGTTCCTTAATCATAGTGGAGGCTGCGGCGGAACAAGGCAAGACGCCGCCACCTTAAATGATTTATTGGTTTCTTATGCAGACCATCCGAATGTCGGCGGCGTAACCGTTTTGAGTCTCGGTTGCCAGCATTTGCAATTAAGTTATTTTTTGGACAACCTGAAGAAACGCTGCCCATCCTTCGATAAACCGCTTTATGTTTTCGAGCAACAGCAGGCCCTAAGCGAGGAGCAATTGATTTGTGATGCCATCCGGAAAACCTTTTCAGGATTGCTGGAAATAGACAAAACAAGCCGGCAACCGGCGCCTGTGAGCGCTTTGAACATTGGCGTAAAATGCGGAGGCAGTGATGGCTTCAGCGGCATATCCGCCAACCCTGCTGTTGGTTATACTTCCGACCTTGTTGTGGCCTTGGGCGGTAAAATATTACTGGCAGAGTTTCCAGAACTTTGCGGGGCTGAGCAGGACCTGCTAAACAGGTGCATTGATGAAAAGGCAGCGGAGAAATTTATTTATTTGATGGAGTCATACAATGACCTGGCAAAAAAGGCCGGCTCAGGATTTCACATGAATCCATCACCTGGCAATATAAAAGATGGTTTAATTACTGATGCTATGAAAAGTACCGGTGCTTCCAGGAAAGGCGGCACATCTCCAGTTGTTGATGTGCTGGATTATACCGAGCCGGCAACGAAACCAGGTCTTAGCCTTGTGTGTACCCCGGGCAACGATGTGGAAGCCACTACTGGTAAGGCGGCTGCCGGTGCTACGCTGATCTTATTCACCACCGGGTTGGGTACACCCACCGGTAATCCGGTTGCTCCAACCATCAAGATCGCTACCAACTCGAATCTGGCAAAACGGATGGGCGACATTATTGATATTGATGCGGGAGGCGTCATCAGTGGCGAGAAAACCATTGCGCAAATGGGAGAGGAGATTCTTGACTACTGCCTCAAAGCAGCCAGCGGGGAGATCATTCCAAAAGCGGTGTTATTAGGACAGGACGATTTTATTCCCTGGAAACGAGGCGTCTCACTTTAATACTCCTAATTTTAAGCATGTTTCAACTGAACAATAAGATAGCTGCTATTACCGGCAGCGGAAGCGGAATCGGAAAGGCAGTGGCACTGTTGTTTGCAAGGCAGGGTGCAACGGTTCATTTGATTGACCTAAATGAAGAGGCCATCCAGGTCACAGCTGATGAAATAAGGCAGGCCGGGGGGGAAGCCGAGCTGCAGGTTTGTGACGTTACCTCGCAGCAACACGTCAGAGATACTTTTAACAAGATGGGAGGGGTTGACATCCTGGTGAACAGCGCCGGTCTATCGCATGTAGGCAATGTGGAAACAACAACCGAAGCCGACTTCGACCGCTTGTACAACGTAAATGTAAAAGGGGTTTATAATTGCCTGCAGGCGGCCGTTTCGATCATGAAGCAAAGAAAATCCGGTGTTATTTTGAATCTTGCTTCCATAGCCAACAGTATCGGGCTGGTGGATCGTTTTGCTTATTCGATGACAAAAGGAGCGGTGTATGCAATGACCTTATCGGTGGCCCGCGATTATCTTAAAGAGGGTATACGGTGCAACTCTATTTCTCCCGCCCGTGTACATACACCCTTTGTTGACGGTTTCATCGCAAAAAACTATCCTGGCAGGGAAGCGGAAATGTTTGAAAAGCTTTCCCTTTCACAACCCATTGGCCGCATGGCCATGCCTGAAGAAATAGCAGCATTGGTGCTGTACCTCTGCTCAAACGAAGCCTCTTTTATTACGGGATGCGACTACCCGATTGACGGTGGATTTATCAAACTCAATACGTAAGAAATAAACTGCTATGAAGTTAATACGATTCAGGGATGGGGGAGAGGTAAAACCTGGTCTCCTTATAGATAATGAATATTACGATGCCTCCGGTTTTGGCGAAGATTATAACGAAGCTTTCCTCGAAAGTGGCGGTCTACAAAGGCTGGAACAGTTTATAGCGGATAATAAAACAGGCTTAAAAAAGTTAAGCAGCGATGTCGAACTTGACGTTCCTATTGCACGGCCATCCAAGATTATTTGTATAGGCTTAAATTATGCCGATCATGCAAAAGAAACAGGAGCTGCCATTCCAAAAGAACCCATTATTTTTTTTAAGGCAACAACTGCTTTGATCGGGCCGAATGATGATGTAGTGTTGCCGAGGAATTCAAAAAAGTCGGACTGGGAAGTGGAGCTGGCCGTGGTGATTGGAAAGAAAGCTTCTTATGTTGAAGAGGATACCGCATTGGATTATGTAGCCGGGTATTGCCTGCACAATGATCTGAGCGAACGGGAATTTCAGTTGGAACGGGGCGGTCAGTGGGTGAAGGGGAAAAGCTGCGATACTTTTGCACCACTGGGTCCTTTTCTTGCCACGAAAGATGAGATCCGGGACCTGGATAACGTACGACTGTGGTTAACGCTAAATGGTCAGAAGATGCAGGATGGTACAACAGCCAACCTGATCTTCAAAATTCCTTTCCTGGTATCTTATCTCAGCCAGTTTATGACCTTGTTACCAGGTGATGTAATATCTACCGGGACACCTGCGGGTGTGGGCCTGGGCATGAATCCACAGGTGTACTTAAAAGAAGGGGATGTAATGGAACTGGGCATTGAAGGTCTGGGCAGCTCCCGGCAAAAAGTGGTGGCAAATATGCATTAATGCCCCCCCTTCTATAGAATATTGTATGGAAAGCTGGTGAAGTCATAAAATAGCTGGTTGCAACCGACGTAACATCTTTCAATAACTTTTCTCTAAAAGTTGAATAGTTATTTGCTAAAAAGTTCAACTCAATAATCGATTCACTAAGTACTAATTTAATTATCCTCTACATGCGTTACCTCTACCTATTGATAAGCTGCATTTTATGGCTCCCGGCTTGTATGCCTGCCAAGCAGGCTAATACTTCATCTGCTACGGCTACCGGCGATTTGTTCATCGGTACTTCGGTCAGCCAACTGAGAGGTTACAAAAGCCAGGAATTTCCTTCCGCCGCCTGGGCGGTTGAGGATGGCGCATTAAGAGCGATCGCCGGGGTCAGGAATGTGGATCTGCTGACCAGGGAACGATACAGGAATTTTGACTTGACATTTGAATGGAAGACATCTGTAGGTGGTAACAGCGGCGTTTTTTTTAATGTGCAGGAAGATGCCAGGGCCGAAGCTGGTAATGGAAATAGTCCGAATTGGTTAAACAACTTCGAAATGCAGCTGTTAGATGACATTGGTTTTAACGACAAGGAGCCAAAGCGTTCGGCAGGTGCCTTGTACGACTTGTTAGCCCCCGGTAACAAAAAGCTTAAGCCCGTTGGTGAGTACAACACCGCACGGCTTCTTGTGCAGGACGATAGGGTAGAGCATTGGCTTAACGGCCAAAAAGTTTTGGAGTACCGTATGAACAGCCCGGAGATGAAGACGCTTATTCAGCAAAGTAAATTCAAGGACATCGAAGGTTTTGCCAGTTATACAGAAGGGCACGTGATGTTCCAGCATCATGGCCAGGAGGTCTGGTACCGTAATATCAGGATCCGGCGGCTGTGATCCTTTCTGTTACAATGATGCTAACTAAGGATAATTTGCGCATTGCTACAGTGATCTACGGAGGATGAAATAGTTGACAAAGAAGCCAACATCAGGCTTCGAATCTTTGCCCCGGTAAAATACTTTTAACTGCAGTTAGGTTCAGATGTCGATAGCTAAATCTCCTTTCTTCAGGTTGTAATATTTTGAAATGCAGTTGTCAAATTTGTCACAGGTAATACCTTGCTTTAACCATTTTTCTAAAGCCATTTATGCGCTATCACTAAAAAAATTTGATCGTCGTAAAGTAATCAGGTCGAATAAAGTATTTCGCCGCCCCTTTTTAGTTGCTTTATCAGTCCTTGCTTTATCAACAGCAACTTACAGCCAGCAGGCGTTCAAAACCGAAGGCCTATCTGCTACCAGGGCGCAGATTGTTTTAAATGGTGTATGGGACTTTCAACCAATAACGTCTGCAAAAGAAAGCACCCCTGCAAAAAACTGGGCAAGCATCAGGGTACCGGGCGCCTGGGAAGTAAATAATGTCTGGTGGGGTGAAGTTCCGGGTTTCATCAATCCTGCCTCAACCTCAACCCAAATAAATGATTTGAAAAATGTGTCGCAGGCATGGTACCGTCAACAGGTACAGGTGCCGGCACAATGGAAGAATAGCGCCGTAATAATTGAACTGGATCGCGTTTCAACGGATGCGCAGGTTTTTATTAACGGGGCTAGTGCAGGAATGATTGCATGGTACAGCGGCACTGTAGACATAACGCCGTGGGTAAAATTTGGGAAGTCCAACGAGATTTTAATTAAAGTGGTTGCAACGCCAAATCAAGGCGAGGTGGCGCAATTAATGGGAACGGCAGAATCGCAGGTCACTTTTGCAAAAGCAACACTTGCTACTAAAGGAATCACCGGAAATGTTGTAATGTATACCCGGCCAAAAGGAGAACACATTAGCGATGTTTTTGTAAAAACGTCAACGCGGAAAGGCACGATTGAAACAGAGGTAGAAGTATCGGATAACACTACCGCCGGAGCATGGCTTTTTAAAAGCGAGGTGGTCGACAGCAGAGGGCAGGTGGTAAAGACATTTGAAAAAGAGATTACTCTATCGGGCGTAACCCATCAAACGATTTCTTTTTCTGCCAACTGGAATAACCCACAGTTGTGGGAGTTAGAAAATCCAAACCTCTACACCGTAAAAGTATCAATGTCTAAAAACAAAAGATTGCATGATACTTACATACAAACCTTTGGCTTTCGCGAATTTTGGATAGAGGGTAAAAACTTCTACCTTAATGGAACACGCCTTAATCTTCGGCCGTTCGTTGGCGTACCTGGCGATGGCATGGAGGAGCTGGTAGCCGGGGGGATAGATGGGTTGAAGAAAAATGGCTTCAACTTTAGTGAGCTTTGGCCAAATGATTTTGACCAGCGGGGGAACATCCAGGAGTGGCACCCAATTATGGAGGTAGCTGATAAAAAGGGTTACCTGCTGTCGGGTGTTGCCCTTCCTTTTCATACTTATATTGTTGGCAATTCGTGGTCTTACCAATGGGATAAGCCGGGTGTAAAAGAAACCTGGGAGAAAAGGATGTTGGCCGAATTAAAGCGGCAACGTAATCATCCTTCTGTTATTCTGTGGGGTACAGCAGCCAACTTCTTTGGCCATCCGCAAGATCAAAATCCATTACACATTGGCCAGGTAAACTGGGTTAAGGGGAACAACTTCTGGCAACGCAATGCAGATGCCGCAAAAGAAGCAATTACAACCATAAAGAAGTACGATGCCACCAGACCTGTTTACACGCATCACGGTGCTTATGTTGGCGATATTCATACGCTCAACTTTTATCTCTGTTTAATCCCTTTACAGGAACGTGAAGAGTGGATGAGCCATTATTCTAAATTTGGTAAAATACCCTTTATAGGAATAGAATTTGGTACGCCGTTGCACTGCACGTTTTTGCGCGGAAGAAATGGGTTTGGCAACAATATCCAAACAGAACCTTGGGTTACCGAATTTGCCGCTATGTACACAGGACCGTCGGCTTATTTTACAGAGACAGAGGAGTACCGGTCTCTTATTAAAAACAATTTCCTTGGCGGACAAAAATATAAGGCATGGGATGAAGCTGTTGAGATGGAGAGAATGCCTGCCTTCCAGGAATTGCAGCACTTGTTTTCTAAAAATACATGGCGTAGCTATCGAACGTATGAAGTGGC
>DASQMG010000024.1:0-7730 GCA_035645595.1 Flavisolibacter sp.
TGCGCATGCGGTTGGAAGTGAAAAAAAGCATATAACGTAAGCGGCCAATTCCGGAATTTCCTCTTTTCGCACATCTCCTTATCTTTCACTTCTATTTCTTGCTTATGCGTGTTATTCCCTTTATTGTTAGCACAGTTATTACCGTGGCTCTTGTATTTGCCCTTAATAAGCGTTGGGGCGCCATTCCCGAATTAGGTAAATTTCTTAGTCCGCAAACGGGCTTTTGGCAGAATGCCGAGGGGGATAAGGAGAATAGGGACGAAGCTTTTTCTTTCAAAAATTTAAACGGTGCAGTAAATGTTTACCTGGATGAAAGACTCGTGCCACATGTGTTTGCAGCACAGGAGGAAGATGCCTATTTCGTACAGGGATTCATTCATGCAAAGTATCGCTTATGGCAAATGGATTTTAATGCAAGAGCAGCGTCAGGGCGGTTAAGTGAAGTGCTAAACAACCCGGCACTGCTTAATTACGACAGGTTACAGCGCCGGATGGGAATGGTGTTTGGGGCAGAAAACATGTTAACAGAAATTGCGAAAGACCCGTTTAGCCAGAAAGTATTGGATGCTTACACTGCCGGCGTAAATGCTTACATAACTACACTTACACAAAGTTCAATGCCTCTTGAATTTAAACTTCTTGGCTACAGGCCCGAACCCTGGAGCAATTTAAAGTCGGCCTTATTTGTAAAACTAATGTCGGCCGATCTGGCCGGCCTTGGTTTGGCAAGAGACCTTCCCTTCACGAACGAACGATCAGTGTTTTCCTTAAAAGAAATGGCCCTGCTATATCCACAGGTCTCCGATTCATCGCAACCCATTATTCCAAAAGGAACCGTGTTTGACGCGCCTTCTGCAAATGCTGTAACACCTGCTACCGTTGATTCACTTTATTATACAGGTGATACAACGGTAAGTGCGGTGCGGGTGCCCAAGATAACTGACATTACAGGAAGCAATAATTGGGCGGTTAGTGGCAGCAAAACAGCCAGCGGTGCACCCATTCTCTGCAACGATCCGCACCTGCGGTTAACCCTCCCTTCAATTTGGTTTGAAATGCAGTTACATACGCCGACAATGAATGCTTACGGCGCCACCTTCCCCTGCATCCCCGGTGTGGTAATTGGTTATAACGAGGATGTAGCCTTTGGAGTTACCAACGCCGGCCGCGATGTGATAGATTATTACCAAATAAAATTTAAAGATAACAGTCGGAGTGAGTACTGGTATGATAGCTCATGGCAGCAATGTAAAGTAAGAGTGGAGCAGGTAAAAAAACAGGATGGATCTATATTCACAGATTCGGTTGCTTATACCGTGTTTGGGCCTGTGCTCTACGACCATACTTTTAACAACGGCGACAGTACTATTAATACCGCGTTAGCAGTGCGGTGGACAGCGCATGACCCATCAAATGAATTAGCTGTCTGGATAAAGTTAGACCGGGCGAAGAATTATGCTGATTATGAAGATGCCATTTCCAACATGGGCACACCGGGGCAGAACTTTGTATTTGCTGCAAAGAACGGCGACATCGCTATGCGCCAGCAGGGCATGTTCCCCTTACGATGGCCCGGGCAGGGCTTGTACATAATGCCCGGTGAAGACAGTAGTTATTCGTGGCAGGGATGGATACCTCAAAAAGAAAATCCGCACATCTTAAATCCGGCAGAAGGTTTCGTGCAAAGCGCCAATCAAAGAGCAGTAGATTCTACCTATCCTTATTTTATTCCCGGTGATTATTTTACACCACGGGGTGTTACAGCGCATGAAAAGCTGGCAGCTATGCGAAATATCACGGTTGCTGATATGAAGCTTTTGCAAAACGATGTTTATAGTTCATTGGCTGCTGACGCAGTGCCTTTCTTTCTGCGGCATATTGATAAAAATTATTTAAACGATAGCGAGCTTACTTACCTGAACGAATTAAAGAACTGGGATTTTAATGTGACCGCCATGGCAAAAGCACCCACTATTTACCAGGCATGGTTTGATAGCCTTGAAAAGCAGATATGGGCAGATGAATTTGCAAGAAGCAATAAGTCATTCGAATACCCTGATGAACAAACTTTGTTTGAAGCAATCAAAAGGGATTCGCTTTTTCGCTTTATAGATAATGTAAATACGCCGGGTTTAGAAACGCTGAACCAGCAAATTACTACATCATTTAAGTTAGCATCGGCCGGCCTGGCAGAAGAAGAAGTGAAGAATGGTTTGATCTGGTGGAAGCACAAAGGAAGCGCCATATTACATTCGCTGCGTGAATCGCTAATGCCGTTTGGAAGAAAAGATTTAAAAACAGGGGGGTGGGGCAATGTGCTGATGGCACATACCAAAACCAATGGACCAAGTTGGCGCATGGTAGTTCAATTGAGTGGTGAAACCGAAGCCTGGGGAATTTATCCGGCTGGTCAAAGCGGCAATCCGGGTAGCAAGTTTTACGACAATTTTATTGATGACTGGGTAGCCGGAAAATATTATCGTTTGTGGATGATGAAAGAAACGGAAAAAGGAGACAAGCGCATTATGGGCACCATCAACTTCACCAATTCATAAATTTTTAATGAGATTTTTATTAGCCACCTTGCTTACTGCAGCGTTAAGTTTTATTGCCGGACTCTATACTCCATGGTGGAGCATTGCTGTTGTATCATTCCTGGTTGCTTTACTGGTTAAACAGCGTTTCGGCATTGCTTTTTTCTCCGGCTTCCTGGGCATATTCTTATTATGGGGTGGACTTTCTTTGTGGATAGACACAGCTAATAACCAGGTACTGTCTCATAAGATCGCCCTGATATTCCCCCTGGGCGGATCATCGGTTTTATTAATAGTAGTAACCGCTTTGGTTGGAGCTTTAGTTGGCGGCTTTGCAGCAATGAGCGGCAGCGCCTTACGACCCGCTGAAAGACGAGCTGTTGTTAAATAACTTTCAATTTTATGCCATTTCGGTTTACCCAGTTTATTGCGGGTTACATTCGTTTCATACCACTGCAGTATGAAACAATCTTTACTTCTTCTCTTTTTAGTACTTAGTTTTTTATCATCGATAGCGTCAACCATTACCGGAACCATCACAGATGAAAACGGTGCGCCACTGCAGTTTGCTTCCATCACAGTAAAGGGAACAACAAAAGGTGCAATCGCCAACAGCCAGGGTAAATATTCTATTACAATTGGTGAGGGTTCATACACTTTGGTTTGCCAGCACATTGGTTATAAAACGGAGCAGAAAGCAGTTAGTGTGGCCGCGGATGTTGTTGTTGATTTCCAACTATCGTTGCAGGATTTGAAAATGGATGAAGTGGTGATAAAGCGAGGCGAGGACCCTGCGCTTGAAATTATGCGGCAGGCTATCAAAAAGCGTGAGTTTTACAACAAGCAAACCGACTCGCTTACCGTAGATGTTTACATTAAAGGGTTGATTCGCTCAAGAGCCATCCCAAATAGAGTGCTCGGACAAAAAGTGGATAAATCTGATTTTGAAAAACAAGGAATTGATTCGGCCGGCAAAGGCATTTTGTTTCTTTCCGAATCGATCACCAAGGTTGCGTACAGGCAACCCGATAAAATAAAGCTGGAAGTAGTTTCTTCAAGGACAAGCGGTGGTGGCTTTGGTTTAAGCTTTCCTTTTTTTGTAAACTTCTATACTAATAATGTGGCCTTATTCAGCGGCAATGTCAATCCACGCGGCTTTGTTTCGCCAGTGGCAGATGCCGCTTTTCATTATTATAAATTTAAATTCGAAGGTTCTTTTTTTGAAGGCGGTAAAATGGTTGACCGCATTCGTGTTACACCACGGCGCAAAAACGAACCGTTGTTCGATGGATATATTCAAATTGTGGATCAGGAATGGCGCATCCATAGCCTGAATTTAGCTACAGTAAAAAACCAGGGCCTTGATTTACTGGACACAATAAGAGTTTCACAAATTCATACCGAGGTGGAGGAGGATGTTTACAAAACCAACAACCAGGTGGTGTACTTCGCGGCTAGGTTTTTTGGATTTGACGTTACAGGCGACTTTCTTAATGTTTACACCAATTACAATCTAAATCCCGGATTTACCCAGAAATCGTTTGACAGGATTGTGATGAAGTTTGATACGGCTTATAATAAACGAGACAGCAGTTATTGGAGCAGCCGTCGCCCTGTACCATTAGAACCCGACGAGAAGCGTGATTTTCAATTTAAGGACAGTGTGCGAAAACTGGAGACCGATTCTATGTTCAGTCGCAGTACTATTGATTCTTTGCGCAGGTCGCAAAAAAGAATAAAGCCGGAACAATTTATCGCGGGCGGTGTAAGCCGAAATATTTATTCTTCAAACACGTACTCAACTTACCGTTTCGCACCTTTACTGCAAGGCCTTGAATATAACACTGTCGAAGGCGTTTCTGTAACTGTCAATCAATCGCTTAGTATAAATCCCCGTAAAGGCAACGCTAATTACATCATAGGTTGGAATACCCGCTATGGTTTTAGCAATTCGCATCTCAACTCCTTTGGCACCTTTACAGTCAAGCCTAAAGGTGATAACTATCGTAACCGGTACCTTCAGTTTAGCGGCGGAAAGCAGTTACAGCAATTTAACAGGGACAATCCCATAGATGCTTTAACCAATACGCTTTCTACTCTTTTGTATCGAAAGAATTATATAAAATTGTACGAGGCATGGTTTGGAAAAATAGAATATAATAACCGTTTCGAAAGTGGCTTTCAATTAAGCCTATCTGCTAAGTACGAAGACCGGATTCCATTGAAAAACACTACTGACTTTTCTTTGTTTAAAAAGGAAAACAACCTTTTGCCGAATCATCCTTATGAATTAGCAGGCGTGCCTTTTAACCGCCATGCGGCATTGGTAGGATCGGTAACCTTATCTTTTCAACCCGGCCAGCAGTATATACAGTTCCCGAAGGCTAAAGTACCTGTCGGCTCTAAATATCCTACGCTGGAACTGCAATATGCCAGGGGAATTCCCTCCATCTTTAACAGTACAGCCGACTTTGATAAATGGAAGTTTTCTGTTTACGATGATGCTAATTTGAAGCTGTTGGGAACCTTTAAATATAGGATCAGCATTGGTGGATTTTTAAATAGTACACGGGTTGATATTCCTGATTTTACCCATTTCAATGGTAATCAGACCACGTTTAATTTAAAATATGTCAACAGCTTTCAATTGGCGCCGTATTATCGGTACAGCAATATTGAAAAGCTATACGGCATGTTACATGCAGAGCATCATTTTAATGGATTGCTCACGAACAAAATTCCTTTGCTGAACAAGCTAAAATGGAATTTAGTAGCTGGAACCAACACGTTTTATGTAAACAGTAAAAATTATTATGTAGAAGCTTTTGCCGGCCTGGAAAACATACTAAAGATTTTTAGGGTGGATTTTGTAACAGCTACGCAGGCGCAACCCGGTAACAGTTTCGGTGTACGAATTGGGCTGGGAGGTGTAATTGGCAGCGCTGTAAGAATAGCCCGCTGATTTGAGGGCCACAATATGTTTAATCCTTACATTTGCCCGCACTCATTAACCAACCTAAAAAAAAACTATGGCATTCAGCACAACCATCCAACAAGTAGAAAAACCAACATCCACAGCTCCTTCCAACGATTTACCCGATGCATTACTAAGTATGTTGATGCTGTCCGTGTATGGCGCACAAATGAGTAAGAAAATGGTGCGTAAGTTAAAACGCCAGTTTTTTTGGACCTCGCTGAAGTTAAAAGCGAAATCAATTTTTAAGTCTAAACAAGCAGTTTCTGATAGAACACTTATCTATATTTTATTAGGAGTAGCCTTAATTGCTTTGATTGTTTTAGCTCCGATAGCCGCTTTGGTGCTGGCTGTTTTGGCTTTAGTTCTCATATTGGCCGGCGTAATTTAAAGCGGCCCAAACGCGGGTTTATACATTTTCTGACAGGGCAGATAGTATTTTTGTGCCGTTAAAAATTTTTGCTCACACTGTAAGTGTTCAAAAAATTTCATCTATGGCCGTGTTGCACAACCGTGTTTCTCAAAAAGAACTAAAGGAAAATTTATTAGCGGAAAAAGAACTCCGCACCACTCTTTCCTTTTATCAGTATTTTGATATAAAAGAACCGCAGGTTTTTAGGGATGAATTGTATCTGGCCCTGAATAAGCTTGGCGTGTTTGGACGTATTTACATTGCACATGAAGGCATCAATGCGCAGCTTTCCGTGCCCCAATCTAACTACGAAGCATTTGAAACGTATTTGTATTCCATTGAGCCGCTAAAAGGTATCCGGTTAAATATAGCGGTGGATGATGACGGCAAAAGTTTCTGGGTATTGAAAATTAAAGTGAGGGAAAAAATTGTCGCCGATGGTATCACTGACCCGGCTTTCAATATGCAAAACCGGGGAAGGTATGTAGCTGCTGAAGAATTTAATAAACTAACTGATGACCCCGACACGATTGTAGTGGATATGCGTAACCATTACGAGTTTGAAGTAGGCCATTTCGATAATGCGATTGAGATTGCCTCCGATACTTTTCGGGAGCAATTACCAATGGCGGCTGCCATGCTGCGGGAGTCAAAGGATAAAAATATAATCATGTATTGCACCGGCGGCATCCGTTGCGAAAAAGCCAGCGCTTTTATGCTTCACCAGGGATTTAAAAATGTATTTCATTTGGAGGGTGGCATTATCAACTATGTCAACGAAGCAAAAGATAAAGGCCTTCCTTTAAAATTTAAGGGAAAAAATTTTGTATTTGATAACCGCCTCGGGGAACGGGTTACGGAAGAAATTATTTCAAAATGTCACCAGTGCGGCAGCCCGGCCGATACGCATGTGAATTGCGCCAATGAAGGCTGCCACCTGTTATTTATTCAATGCGCCGCCTGCAAGGAAAAATGGGCGGGAACTTGCAGCCGCGAATGTTTTGATTTTATTCAATTACCAGTTGAACAGCAAAAAGAACGGAGAAAAGGGATTGACAAGGGCAGCAATATTTTTAATAAATCCAGATCCAGGTTGCGGCCGCGGTTATAGTAAGACTTAAGTATAGCAAATGAATTTTCCAGCCTGGCGGCTTACGCTCCCGGACTCCTCTGGAAACCACGCTCCTGTGAATTGGTATCGACATGCTTTGAACCTGCTAGATCATCCACCCGATATGCCCGGATTAGAGATTGGCTTCGCCCAAAGAAAAAAATCTCCTCGCCGCAATTGAAGTTCATTAGTTGTTCAAAGATTAATTATTTACACTGGTGTTCAGAAGGGGTTCTTCACGGCACCAGGTGGATAGCAATAGGCATCTGAAGGCTGTTGCGCCCCGGCTTGTTGCTGACCACCCCCGTTATGGGGCAGCATTTTTCTAATGTTTGCGGTCCTTTTTGCAAAGATTTTTCAATTCGTTTTCACCTTCAATAGGTAGCATATTTAAACGGGGTTAGCTATCCGGTAAACAAAGTTTGACGAGACAAATCTGCTTTTGGCCATCATATCTACAACCACCCTGACCGGCGGAATAAAAAATACAAAAGCGTACAAGCTCCTGTGGTAAATAAAATCACTGCATAAAATCCGTATTCCGATTCTGCCTCGGGCACAAACTTAAAGTTCATTCCATAAAAGCCCGCCACCATAGTAGGTACCGCGATAATAGCGGCCCAGCCTGCAAATTTTCTTGAAACATCACTTTGCGAGATGGAGATAAGTGAGAAGTTAGCTTCCATTGCCGTGTTCAAT
>DASQMG010000025.1:0-18317 GCA_035645595.1 Flavisolibacter sp.
AGAACAGCGGATATGATTAGGTAAAGCGGCGCGAAAACAAAGCCGGGAATAGGGATTGGTATAAAGAAGATGTAAACCTCTGTATGGGGAGCCAACATTAACCCGGCAAAAATTACAGCACTTACGGCGCCAGAGGCGCCAAGACTTTTGTAGTGATAGCTGTCCTTGTGTTTAAAATAAGTAGGCAGCAAGGAAATGAGCAATGCCGAAACGTACATGAATAAATACACCCAACGTCCGGCGCCCCCAAACAGCACAACAAATGCTTCTTCCACCGATTCCCCAAAAACATAAAGTGCCAGCATATTGAAAATAAGATGGCCATAATCGGCATGAATTAAACCGCAGGTAAAAAAGCGATAAAACTGCGTGTGTTGAGATACTGCAGGAGGATAAAAGATCAGGTCATCCACTACTTGCGGTTTACTGAATCCACTGATGGAAATGATGGCGGTAATAATTACGATGATAAGTGTTATCGATAACTCCATGAAAAATTTTTTAGTGAAACGTGATGCGATAAACGTAAAACCTTAAGGAGAGTTGATTTACAGTGCTCTCTTGTTTCACGTCCGGCATCTCCCGTTCACATTACTTATTTATGATGATATTTTTCGTTGCTCAAAATAGTGCAGGCCCTGTAAACCTGCTCGGCTAAAATAAGCCTTACTAGTTGATGCGGAAAAGTAAGCGGTGATAAGGACCATTTTAATTTTGCCGTTGCCAGCACTTTTTCATCCAAACCAAAGGCGCCCCCAATTAAAAAAACAATAGTACGCGTGCTTTCATTGCCTCGTTGTTGTATGAACTGCGCCAACTCCGGGGACGTTAGCCCTTTCCCTCTCTCGTCCAGCGCTACCAGGTAATCGCCCGTTTTTAAAAAACTGAGAATGGTTTCGCCTTCCCGCTTTCTTAAATCTGTTTCGGAAAGCAGGCCGGCATTTTTCGGCGTTGGAATAATAGTCCATTGTACAGGAAAATAATTGGTAAGGCGTTTGGTAAATTCTTCAATACCGCTTTTTACATAGCCTTCGTGTGCCTTGCCTACGCTCCAAAAAGAAATTTTCATCGCTTGTTTTTAGGATACTAGTTCCTTGTTTGTTTGATGGGCAGCGTAATAAAAAAAGTCGCTCCTTTTTCCAGCTCGCTTTGTACTGTAATTTCGCCTCTGTGATTCAAAACAATTTTCTTACAAAGGGCTAAACCAACACCCGTTCCTTTGATACTCTTATCAGCATTTAACCTTTGAAAGAGGCCAAAAATCTTTTTTTCATTGTCCATGGAAAAGCCGGCACCATTATCTTGTATGCGTAACTCAATGCTGTTTACATTTTTAACACTTGCAGAAATAACGATCTGTAAATTTCTTTCGGTACTCCGGTATTTTATAGCGTTGCCAATAATGTTTTGGAGCAATTGTTTTAGCTGAAACGGAACACCTTCTATCACCGGCATGGCATCAGCCTTTATCTGAGCACCTGCATCTTTAATCCCTACCTCCAAATCGGAGAGCACCTCATGCAACACAGTCTGCAGGTCAACCGCCTCAAACAAACTTTGCTCTTCGGTTACGCCTGAGTAAAGCAGGATGGCTCCAATTAAATTGCCCATTCGCTTGCCGGCTTCCTGTATTTTTTGTAAAAACGTCACCACGTCGTCCGGTATATCATTGCTGTATCTGGTTAAAATCAAATCGCTGAAAGTGGAAATCTTGCGCAGTGGTTCTTTTAGGTCATGCGATGTTAACCAGGCATATTGCTCCAGTTCGCGATTAGAGTGTTCTAATTCTTTACGCTTTCGTACCAGTTCTATTTCATTCTTTTTTTGTTGAGAGATGTCGCGGATAAAAGAAATAAATACTGTTTCGCCACCCCGTTGCGTACGGGATATTGTAAGGGAAATCAAGAACTCGTCTCCCTTTTTATTCATTGCAGATACCTCAATAGTTTGATTTATTATCCGGGCAATGCCGGTTGAAAGATAGCGTTGCATACCAGCCTGGTGTGCCTGGTGGAAAGCGGGCGGAATAATTGTTTCCTCTAATGTTTTGCCTACGGCTTCGTTGCTTACCCACCCAAATATTTCTTCTGCTTTTGGATTCCATAGGGATATTTTGCCCGTAACATCCACTACAATAATGGCATCGGGCGCATGGGTAACCAATTGCTTTAAATTTTGTTCCCGTTCTGCTAATTGGGCAATATAAAACCGACGTTCTTCTTCGCTTTTAATTTTGGCAGTGATGTCCCTGAATATACCGCGGGTATAAACAGGATTACCATTTTTTAACTTTGGCGATACAAATCCTTCCAGTATTATTTTTTCTCCGCTTTTTTTTTGAAAGGGAACTGTAATTTCTTTATCATCGGCGTTGTTTCTTAAAACAGCATCACGGTAAGCCGCAAACTTCTCCCGGCCGTCCGGGCATACAAAATGGTAAATGCTCTTTCCTTTGATCTCCTCTAACTTATACCCAAGACATCTCATCCAGGCATTGTTCACATACAGTACAATACCACCTGGCTCCACAATATGTATCAGGTCGTGGGCGCTGTCAAAAAGATCTTTGTAGCGTTCTTCACTTTCATTCAGCCGTTCGGTGGCTGGTTCCTCTTCCGGCGCCTGCAGGTACGCTTCTGCTTCAAGTTCCAGATAATATCCATTCAATTCAGAAATTACCTTTATTGCTGTTTGTACATCTAAAGTGTAAAGCGGTAAGGCCTCAATTAAAGCCTGCTTTTGCGTGTACAAAAGTTTAGCGGTGTTGATGCCCGCTTTTGGAATGTCGTTTCTAACAGCAGGTTGTTTGCTTGCAGATACTGCAAAATCAACAGTCTCCTCAATGGCTATAAGAAAGCGGAGCAAAGCCTGTAATAGAAGTTCAGCACTGTAAAGCTGCTCTGCGTTTGGTGGTTGTGATGATTGTTTGAATTGCTGTAATAATTGCCATTGTTTACGAGAAACATCACCTGTACAGGTTTCCTTGATAAAGCGGGCAAATTTTTTTAATTCAATCATGTATCAGGCGAAAGGCGAAACGGTAATATACATCATTTACAGTACCGGGTAAGGAGCAGCTACTTGGATTACAACAGTTGCTTTTTTACCGACGACTCCCTGATAATTAAATTGGTCTCCAACATTTTAGTTTCGAATTCTGTTATTGGCCGTTTGCTTTCTATCAATTGCACCAGCAGCTCAATAGCTGTTTGACCTATTTCAAAAGCAGGTTGCCGAACTACTGTCAACGGTGGCGAAAACAGGTCACCCACCTGCGTATTAGTAAAGCCGGTAAACCCAGCTTCTTTTTTTTGGTTCATTCTTTTTAAAATACCATAACAGACCATAGTAAGCCTGTCGCCGGCCGTAAAAAAGGCATCAGGTTTCGTTTTGCCTTTATATAATTCTGTTATTGCATCTTCAACTTCCCCTGCAATCATTCCACCATGATTGCAATGCTTTACCAAACTCTCTGCAAAGGGAATTTTATGTTTTTCCAGTGCCGCTTTATAGCCTTCCAGCCGTTCTTTTGTAATTGATAAGTGGGGGGATGAGGTAATATGTGCAATCTTTTTATAGTCCTGGTAAATCAGGTGTTCTGTAGCATGCAGCGCACCCATATAATTATTGGCTACTACTTTATGTGTTTCTATTTCATCGGTTACCCGGTCGAAAAAAACGATGGGTAAACCTTTTTCATGAAGGTCTTTCAGGTGGGTCAAATCAGTGGTCTCTGCCGAAAGCGAAACCAGCAAACCATCCACACCACGGGCAGCCATATGGTCAACGTTTACTTTTTCCCTTTCGGCGGACTCGTGACTCTGGGTAATAATAACATGGTAGCCCCTGTTATAAGCAATGGATTCAATTCCATTGATAGCCTGTGAAAAAAAGTTGTTGGCGATTTCGCTTACTACCACGCCAATAGCTCTTGTTCTTCGCTCTTTTAAACTTAATGCGATGGGGTTAGGGCGGTAGTTGATTTTCTCTGCATATTCTAACACCGCCTTTTTTGTGTCGGCGCTTATTTCATAGCTGCCGCGCAGGGCCCGGGATACCGTTGAAGTGGAAAAATTCAAGGCTTTGGCAATATCTTTTATCGTGGGGCTTTCAAATTTCATTAAGGGATGTGCCAGTATGTAAGGTACTAACAGACTTAAAAATAACGAGTTTTTACTGCAACGCCACAACTGCAAACGTTATCGGTAACGATTGCGTAAATAAATGCTTTCCAGGGGATTGCTAAGAGTGAATATGGGGTTAGACTTGTTGTACCAACAAGAGACATATCACATGTCTTGGTTGACGATAATCACTGCATTTTCTTATTTATTAAGCTTGTATATGAAAAGTAAATTCTGCTTGTCTTTGCTTCTATGCCTTTGTGTTTCTTTTGCCTGGGCACAAACCCGAACGGTTTCGGGCCGGGTTTTATCTGATAGTACAAGGGAAGGGCTGGGTGGTGTAAGCGTTACAATTCAGGGTACCCGCACCAGTACTGCCACTAATGCCGAAGGCCGCTATACTATAGCAGTGCCAGCGAGCGGAAGAACAGTTTTAGTTTTTACCTCGGTTGGATATTCGCCCGTCGAAACCACCGTAGGTAATAATTCCACAGTTGATGTAACGCTGGTAACATCCGGAGGTGCCGTTCTTTCTGATCTTGTTGTGGTTGGCTATCAAACCATTCGCCGCCGGGATTTAACCGGGTCTGTATCATCGGTAAATGCACGACAGATTAAGGACGTGCCTTTGTCATCAGCTGCAGAAGTGCTCCAGGGTAGACTAGCCGGGGTTCAGGTTGTATCGTCAGAAGGGGCACCAGGTGCAGATATTGTTGTTCGTGTACGCGGTGGCGGTTCTATTACGCAGGATAATTCACCGCTATATATTGTAGATGGTGTTCAGGTTGATAATGCTTTATCTATAATCGCGCCGCAGGACATTGCCTCTGTTGATGTTTTGAAGGATGCTTCTACTACAGCTATTTATGGCGCAAGGGGTGCTAACGGTGTAGTGAACATTACTACCAAAAGCGGCCGCTCAGGCAAAACACAGGTAAGTTATACCGGCTCTGCCGGGTGGAGAGAAGTTACCAAAACGATGCCTGTACTTAGCCCTTATGATTTTGTGCTTTGGCAGTATGAAAGAAGCCGGGGCAGCTCAACCGATAGCGCCAGTTTTGCCAGCACTTACGGCACTACATGGGATACATTACAGAATTATAAAAATGTTCCTGCCGTTAACTGGCAGGATAAAGTGTTTGGTCGCAAAGCCAGCTTTCAAAATCATAACGTTTCTCTTAACGGCGGTAATGCCGGAACCAGCTTTAATATAAGCCTTACGGCCAACAAGGAAGAGGGTGTTCAGATCGAATCTGGTTTTGAACGCCGGCTTGCCAACTTCAAGCTCGATCACCGGATTTCCGATAAAGTACGGGCTGGAATAAATGTACGCTACCTCGACCAGGACGTTCGCGGCGCCGGTACCACTAACAGCGGAACCCGCACCACCAACCGCCTGCGTCACACCATTAATTACCGTCCCTTTGAGTTGGCAAGACCAGGGTTCGGCGTTGATGATTTTGATGAGGCATTATACCTTGCTTCTGCCGGCGCAACCAATCCCATTTTACTAACGCAGGCAGAGTATCGTCATCAAAAAACAAGAGCTACTTACTTAACCGGAAATATTACCATTACTCCCTTCCGTAACGTTACGTTCCGGTCTACCATCGGATACGATTTGACCAATATCCGCCAATCGCTATTCTTTAGTAAAATAACAAATACGGCACGGCAGGCAGCTTCGCTACCCGTGGCTTCTATAGGCGATCAGTCACTAAGTAATTTAAACAACTCCAACACGCTGCAATATTCACTTAGCAAATACAAAGGGCACCACGATATTTCGGTGTTGGTGGGACAAGAGATTGTTGAGAAAAAAGGTGCCAGCAATTTTTTAGAGACGCGTTTTTTTCCTGCCGATATATCGTCGGACAAAGCATTCGCCAACATGGGGCTCGGATCTGCACCTGCCGGCTCTGCACAGCCGTTGCCAACATCCGCTATAGTTGGACCTTACCGCTTGTCATCTTTCTTTGGCCGCGTTAACTATGCGTTTGATGATAAGTACCTTGCTACTTTTAATCTTCGTGCTGACCGCTCTTCTAAGTTTAATCCTGAGAATGGTTCGCTTGTGTTTCCATCTGGTTCTGTGGCATGGCGCTTTTCAAGAGAAAAGTTTATGAGCGGTGCAACGTGGATCAATGATGCTAAGCTGCGGTTTGGATATGGTGCAGTAGGTAACGACCGTATTAACGACTTCCTATACCTGCAGCTGTATAATGTCTCTGGCCAGTATGCATTCAATCATGCCATTTCTCCCGGCTTCGCTACAATAGCTTTATCGAATCCTGCTTTACGCTGGGAAAAAAATATAACCCGTAACCTTGGTCTTGATCTGTCGTTGTTTAAAAACCGTTTGCAAATAACAATTGATGCGTATAAAAATACAGCGGATGATCTTTTGTTATCAGCGCAAATTCCGGCAACTACAGGTTATACAAATCAATTGCAGAACATTGGTGCCACATCTAACCGTGGGCTTGAATTGCAGTTGACGGCAACCGTGTTCCAGAAGAAGGACTTTAACTGGAACTCTTCCTTCAATATCGCTTTCAATAAAAACAGGGTAGAAAGTTTAGGTGGTCCAACTCAAATTACCCGTAACTCAGGCTGGCAAGGGTCGGATGGTGTAGATGATTACCTGGTGAAAGTAGGCGAACCAGTAGGCCTTATGTACGGTTTTGTAACCGATGGCTTTTATAAAATAGAAGACTTTACGTACAATGCTACAACAGCAGTGTATACTATTAAGCCCGGTATAGCTGTGAACAGCGTTTACGGCGCCCCGCAACCTGGTATGCTGAAGTGGAAAGACCTTGATGGTGATGGGGCAATCACCGCCGAGAAGGACCGCAGGGTAATAGGAGATGCCAATCCTAAATTTACGGGTGGCTGGAATAACTCTTTTACCTATAAAAGTTTTGATGCAAGCATATTTGTGAATTTTGTTGTAGGCAATGATATCTATAATGCCAACAAATTGGAATGGACGGATGGTGCATTTGCTAATTTGAACACCTTGGATATAGTGAAGAACCGCTTTACTTACATTAATGCGTCCGGCGATCGTGTTACAGACCCCGCAGCACTTGCCAAACTGAATGAGAACGCAACAATCTGGACACCAGTTCGGGTTCAGCGTTGGTGGCTGCATTCCTGGGCCGTTGAAGATGGAAGCTATCTTAGGTTTAATAACTTAACCCTGGGTTATACGTTACCAAAATCCTTGACCGACAGGGCGAAAATATCAAGCCTTAGAATATATGGAACGGTAAACAACCTGGGAACCATTACCAATTATTCCGGATTTGATCCTGATGTAACAGCCCGCCGTTCCGATCCTTTAACGCCGGGTGTTGACTTTGCTGCTTATCCACGTTCCAGAACCTGGGTATTTGGTGTAAATCTTACTTTCTAACAAATTAATTGAACGCTATTATGAAACATAAATTTTTTTTACTGGTGCTTACTTCCATTGGTATCACTGCTCTAATGTTACAGGGCTGTAAAAAGTGGACCGAAGTTGAGCCATCTTCTCAGTACAGTATTCCGCAGGCTTTTGCAGATGTGTCTAACGCTACAACAGCTCTCGTAGGTGTGTATGATGAATTACAGGGCGATAACGGTTACGGTATCCGCATCAGCATGTACTTCCCGTATGATTCTGATGAAGGTATCGCAAGTGGTGATGTCGATCTTGGACGACGGGGAATAGGCCGTTACCTGTTGCAGCTTAACAATGCAGATATTTCCAACCCCTTTCGTGTATTATACCGTGGTGTTGAAAAAGCCAATTTGTGTATAGAGCAGATACCATTGATGCCTCAGTATAACAATGGAAGCGAAGTTGAAAAGAAGGAACTCCGCCGGTTGCATGCCGAGGCTTTGACGCTACGGGCCCAATTTTACCACGAGCTTATTCGCAACTGGGGCGATGTGCCTGCACCAATGGTGCCGGCCTACAGGCAAACAAACTTATTTATAGGCCGTTCTAACAGGGATTCAACGTATGATAAGCTTCTCGATGATTTGGCACTTGCAAAAACAATGCTTCCCTGGAGAACCGAGGTGGCCCGTAATGAGCGCATCACAAAAGGTGCAGCTATGGCTCTTCGGGCAAGAATTGCCTTGTATCGTGGTGGGTACTCTTTGCGCAACGATACAAAAACAATGGAACGCCGTGCAGACTACCTGAAATATTATACCATTACCCGCGATGAGTGTGCCGAATTGATGGCGAAAAGAACAGAACATGATCTGAACCCTAGCTTTGAGGCCGTATGGCGCAATGTGACGTCATTTGTTTACGATAAAGAAATTTTGTTTGAAGTGGGCGCTGGTGGCGGTAATTCTAACAGTGATAGCCGGATGGGTAATTACGACGGGCCCAATCTGAATAATGCTTCCCGTTACGGAGCAGGCGGTGGCGGCATTATAATGTTGCCCAATTATTTTTATGCTTTTGATTCTGCTGATGCAAGAAGAGATGTTACTATAACGCACTATGCAGTAGCTACCGCTTCCAATATTAAAAACCAGAGAAGGCTTGGCGAATTAAACACAGGCAAATACCGCCGCGACTGGAGGGTGCCACTGCTTCCGGGGGTAGTTTTAAATGTTGGATACAATTGGGTTGTAATTCGTTTTGCTGATGTGCTGTTAATGTATGCCGAAGCAGTAAATGAAATCAACGGAAGCCCAACTGCTGCGGCAACCGCTGCTTTTGAAGAGGTCCGCAAAAGAGGGTACCGCGGGGCCACTGGCCTGATTGGTGCCACACCAACAGACAAAGCAGGTTTTTTTAATGCTATTGTTAATGAACGCTATTTGGAATTTGGTCATGAAGGCATTCGCAAATTTGATTTGGTTCGCTGGAATTTGCTGGGCACAAAATTGGTCGAAGCCCGGACAAAGGTTCAGCAGATCCGCGACCGTGCCGCGCCTTATACTTATGTGCCCCAATACGTTTATTATAAGAGTCTTGGCGAAGAAATTATATATTACACAGCTACTGACAGCGTAGGCAATGCCAGACCTTTCTGGCGTCCTACCCAGGTACCTCCTGTGGCAAGTTCTATCGGCTCTGCTCCTTCGTCTGGAAATCCGGCAACAAGATGGGTGCGCATTGATTGGGCACAACACCTTACCGCCAATTCATCGGTTGTGGATGGTCGTTCAAGGCCCTTATGGGAAATAATAGGGTATCATTTTATTCCCAATAAAAGCGAACTGTTTCCTTTCGACCAGGCAACCCTGGACTCTTACCAGGGAAGGCTTACGCAAAACCCAGGATACTGATAAAACCCTGCATAAATAATAGAGGCTGCTGCAATGCAGCCTTTTATTATAAATAATAGTTTTAATGAATAAGCTTTCCGTCTTGCATCTGTTATTAGTTGCCTTATGTATGTCGGGCTGCGCACAGCAAAAAGTAGTAATAGCCGGTACGGGTGAAAAGCAGATCGCCTTTCCCGGTGCAGAAGGCTATGGAAAATATACTACCGGTGGCAGGGGCGGCAAGGTGATCATCGTTTCAAATTTGGCCGATGATGGCCCCGGAAGTTTTAGAGATGCTGTTGAAAAAAGCTATCCAAGAATTATCGTATTTGCCATCTCGGGTACTATTCATTTGCAAACTAAATTGAACATCAAATCAAACCTCACTATTGCCGGACAAACAGCCCCGGGAGATGGAATCTGTCTTGCAGATCAACCGGTGTCATTAGGAGGAGATAACATCATCGTACGTTTTCTGCGCTTTCGTATGGGAGATAAATTCCAAAGGGGTGGAATGGTAGATGGTAACGGTGGCGATGATGCCTTTGGCGGCGTCAGAAGAAAGAATATAATCATTGATCATTGCAGCTTAAGCTGGAGTACCGATGAAGTATTTTCCATTTATGCCGGCGACAGCACAACGGTGCAATGGAACTTTATTTCGGAACCGCTGAATTATTCCTACCATTTCGAGACAGGTGATAAGGATTACGAACACCATGGCTTTGGGGGCATCTGGGGTGGGCGGCATTTAACGGCACATCATAATTTGTTCGCGCATTGTAACAACCGTAATCCAAGGTTTGACGGCATTCGGAATGCACCGGAAGAGAATGTTGACTATCGCAATAACGTTATCTATAATTGGGGCGCCAACAACATTTATGCAGGCGAGGGCGGCCGATATAATATCGTTAATAATTATTTCAAGTGGGGCCCTTCTACTACTACCAACGTGAAGTACCGCGTTGCTAACCCGGGCAGGTGGGAAAAGCCGCCTATTCCTTATGGCAAGTGGTATGTGAATGGCAACTATGTTGATGGTGCTGAAGATGTCACAAAGAATAATTGGCTTGGTGTTCATATGGGTAATGGCGGAACAGAAGAAGATAAAAAGGCTGCCCTGGTTAGCACTGTACATGCTTCGGAAAATATAGTGATGCAAACCGCATCAGAAGCCTACGAGGCGGTTCTGAAAAATGCCGGGTGCAACAGGCCGGCAAGGGATACACTTGACCAACGGATTGTAAGAGATGTAAGGAGGCGAACCGGCGGTTTAATTGACGTGCAGGGTAGGTACCCGCATGGCACCGCATACGAGCAGACCGTAACAGCATGGCCCTTCTTAAAATCGTTGCCAGCCCCCAAAGATTCTGATGGCGACGGTATGCCTGATGATTGGGAGGGGAAACAAGGTTTGAATGCTGCTGATCCATCCGATGCCAGCTCTATCAAGCTGCATGCGCTTTACACCAATATTGAAGTGTATATAAACGGATTAACAAATTAGGTATGATAAAATTTTCTTGCTGGGCATTACTTTTTTTATCGGCTTTTACCGCACCCCCAAAAAAAACAAAGGTCTGGCTGATTGGCGATTCTACTATCGCTGCTAAGGAAGTAAAAGCTTACCCCGAAACCGGCTGGGGCATGCCTTTCGCCAACTTTTTCGATTCAACTATCGCCGTAGAAAACAGGGCTAAGAATGGCCGCAGTACAAGCAGTTTCAGGAAGGAAGGGTTGTGGCAACCAGTGATTGATAATCTTGCCGAAGGTGATTATGTATTGATACAATTCGGGCATAATGATGAAGTGAAAACAAAAGCCACTTATACAACGGAAAAGGAATTTACAGAGAACCTGGTTCGTTATGTAAACGAATCGAAAAGCAGAAAAGCAATTCCGGTTTTATTAACGCCAGTGGCCCGAAGAAAGTTTGACTCCACCGGCCACGTACAGGGCACACATGATGCTTATTCAAAGCTTGTACGTGGCGTGGCCAAAAGGCTGGCTGTTCCGCTTATTGACCTTGATTTAAAAAGCCAGGCATTGTTACAACGGATGGGTCCTGAAGCCTCTACATATTTATTCAATCATTTACTGGCAGGTGACCATCCAAATTATCCGGAGGGGAAAATTGACGATACGCATTTCAACGAACTGGGTGCTAGAAAAATGGCCCAGATTGTTTTAGCAGAGATCAAGGCATTGAAGCTTGAATTAGCCACACATATTTATCAGCCGCAGGTAAAAAAATAATTCACTTTTTTCATCAACTATGCGCAAAATATTTTCCATAACAATTGCTGTTGCTTTAATGGCTTTTGCTGTTCCTCTTAAAAAGAAAACAAAAGTCTACTTAATCGGTGATTCCACCATGTGCGATTATGAATCTTCGAGAGCACCATTAACCGGCTGGGGGATGCCTTTTAAGGTCTTTTTCGATTCGACCGTGCAAATCGACAACAGAGCAAGAGGCGGAAGAAGCACAAGAACATTTTTAAGTGAGAACCGCTGGCAGCCCATTGCTGATAGTTTGCAGGAAGGTGATTATGTGTTGATGCAATTCGGCCATAATGATGAAGCCAAAGAAGAAAAGTACAAAGACCGTTATACGCCGGTAGTTGATTATACATCCAACCTTATAAAGTTCATCGGGGAAACAAGGGCGAAGAAAGCAATACCTGTTTTAATTACACCCGTAAGCCGAATTAGGTTTGCAAATGGAGTGGCGCAGGAAACGCATAAAGAATATACCGCAGCAGTGCACGAAATTGCAAAGCAGTACAAAACCCCGCTTATTGACCTGGATAAAAAAAGCAGGGACCTGATGCAGGCAATGGGGCCTGAATATGCTACGCTCCTTTTTATGCAGTTAGAACCCGGTGAACATCCCGCTTATCCGGACGGACAAAAGGACAACACACATTTTAATGAATATGGCGCAAGGCGTATTGCCGAATTGGTATTAAAGGGGTTGAAGGAAAATGGTGTTGAGTTAGCAGAGAGAATTGTAAAACCGGTGAAAAAATAATCACTATAAAAAAAGCAGTTGCATGAGAAGCATGAAACAACAAAAGCGGATTCTTTTGGCCCTGGCAATGCCCTGTTGTTTTACAGCAAATGCACAATCAAAAGCTGGCATCACTGATAAGCCGGATACATCATACACAAATTTCAGCGCTTACAATAGTATCAGGAAGGATTACCCCGGTGCAAAACTTGTTAATGAGAAAGCTTTAAAATCCGTTAAACAAAAGAACGACATCACGTATTGCAGCACTGGCGAACGCAAACTTTTATTGGATGTATTTTATCC
Organism: Flavisolibacter sp.; assembly: GCA_035645595.1. GTDB lineage: Bacteria > Bacteroidota > Bacteroidia > Chitinophagales > Chitinophagaceae > Flavisolibacter. The sequence continues at coordinate 12,724 of DASQMG010000025.1, forward strand.
ATCTGCAAAATCAAAACAAAAGCGGGTTGGTGTTTTGATTATCCACGGTGGGGGCTGGCGAACAGGCAACAGAACACAGCATCACGCATTGGCGCAGCGCCTGGCCGATCTGGGTTATGTATGCTTTACACCCGAATACAGGTTGTCTACCGAGGCGCTTTATCCTGCAGCGGTTTATGATTTAAAGGCAGCCTTACGATGGATACATGCTCATGCAAAAAAATATAAGATGGATACGGGCCAAATTGCTGTACTGGGATTTTCTGCGGGTGGTCAGCTGGCTGCTTTGCTTGGCACAACGATGGGCAATAAAACTTTTGAAGGCACGGGTTGCTATGCTACTTATTCTTCTGATGTACAGGCAATAATTGATCTTGACGGAACGCTGTCTTTTGTTCACCCCGAATCGGGTGAAGGCGATGACAGTAAAAGAACATCGGCTGCAACTTATTGGTTTGGCTATTCTAAAAGGGAGAACCTCAAACTATGGCAAGAAGCGTCTCCACTGGCTCATGTAAGCAAGAACACACCACCAACATTATTTATCAACAGCAGTGTAGCCCGTATGCACGCCGGTCGTGATGACTATATGAAAGTGCTAAAAGAAAATGCGATTTATACCGATGTAAAAACATTTGATGGGGCACCGCATCACTTTCCTTTTTTTGATCCCTGGTTTGAACCAATGCTAACATATGTAGATGAGTTCTTAAAAAAAGTTTTTGGCTTCAAAGAAAATAAACAATGAAAAGAGGCCCAACTATATTTTTGACTTTCTTCTTGATTACCCATGCATCTTTTGCACAGACGGGCAATCCGCAACAACACAAGTATGTGTTCAGTGTTGCTAAAGATGGGAGTGGCGATTTCAAATACATACAGGAAGCTATTGACGCTATGCGGGTGTACCCGCTTGCACCTATTACGTTGTATATTAAAAATGGGGTGTATAATGAAAAGATTGAACTGCCCGCTACAAACACAGATGTACTGTTTATTGGCGAAAGTGTAGAAAAGACCATCATTGTTTTTAATGATTATTCCGGCAGAGGAAAGCTCACGACATTTACTTCGTACACGGCAAAGATTTCGGGTAACCGTTTTACCGCTCAAAATATCACTTTCTCTAATTCAGCAGGGAGGGTGGGACAGGCTGTGGCCTTGTATGTTGATGCCGACAAAGCGGTTTTTAGGAACTGCCGTTTTTTAGGTGACCAGGATACCATCTTCGCTGCCGGCGAAACATCGAGGCAATACTTTGTTGACTGCTATATTGAAGGCACCACGGATTTTATTTTCGGTCCGTCCACTGCCGTTTTTCAGTCCTGCACTATAAAAGGGAAAACAGATTCATATATCACCGCGGCAAGTACAACTGCGGGCAAGGGCTTTGGATATGTATTTTTAGATTGTAAAATAATGGCCGACAGTTCGGTAACAAAACTTTACCTCGGACGGCCCTGGCGGGCTTATTCCCGAACTGCTTTTATTCGTTGCCAACTACCTAAAGAAATTGCTCCTGAAGGATGGAATAACTGGGGTAATGCCGAAAACGAAAAGACTGTTTTCTACGCCGAATATAAAAATGTAGGGGAAGGTGCTTATGTAAACTCTCGTGTACCCTGGTCAAAACAGTTAACTGATAAAGAAGCCAGGGCGTTCACAGTAGAAAATGTTTTTGCTGCTACCAATTCTTTAGTGTCAGAAATGAGTTGGTTTCAAAATATTTCTGCAAAGTCATTCCAGTGGCCCGTTAAAAAATAGTTGATGAAAAAAGCCCTCCTTTCTTTGATGATTATTGTTTTTTCTGATGGTATAAGTGCGCAGGAATTTATTTCGTTATGGCCTGGTGGCAAGAAGGTGAACTGGAATGGCAGGATCGTTACTGATAGCCTGTACAACGAACGTATATGGCGGGTGGGCACTCCTGGTATGTATGCATTCCTGGTTCCTAAATCAGAGAATAAAGGCACAACCGTTTTGATTTGTCCGGGTGGCGGTTATGAACGGATATCTCATGTTTATAATGGATTCAATTTTGCCAAATGGTTCAATTCAAAAGGTATTAATGTTTTTGTATTGTTATACCGTTTGCCGCACCAACAGGATTTGATCAATAAGCAAACAGGGCCTCTGACTGATGCCCAAAGAGCAGTGCGGATGATCAGGGCAAATGCAGCAAAATGGAATCTTTCGGCAGACAGGGTTGGAGTGATGGGTATCAGTGCCGGGGGGCATGTGGCATCTACATTGGGGACTCATTTTGAAGATGTTTCTGCAATTAAAGATTCACTGGATGCAGTAAACTACCGTCCCGACTTTATGATTCTGCTTTCCCCTGTCATTACTATGGCACACTATGCGCATCCGGGAAGCAGGAAGATTTTTTTGGGAAAGGATTCATCAAAAGCAGCAATAGAAAGATATTCTAACGAGTTACACGTGACTTCTCAAACACCGCCTGCGTTTATTGTTCATGCACAAAACGACAGTTCCGTAAACGTTCGCAACAGCCTACTATTTCATACTGCGCTTATTGAAAAAGGCGTGCAGGCAAGCATCCATATTTTCCCGCAGGGCGGGCACCGGATTGGCCTGGTGGATAATCCAGGCTCTACGAACTTATGGTTGGATTTACTTTTTCTATGGTTGAATGAGCAAGGCTTTGTTGCCCCCAAAAAATAAAAATGAAAAAAATAATTTCTCTTTTTATTGCATGCCCGTTTGTTCTTTTTTGCATGGCTCAAAAGAGGGTAGTTGTGGCCGGCGATGGAAGTGGAAACTTTAAAACCATCCAGGCTGCATTGGATGCTATACCATTGAGGAACAAAAACCCTGTCATTATATTTATTAAGAAGGGGTTGTATAAAGAAAAGCTTCACCTTGATTCCACAAAGAATTTTGTGACATTAATTGGCGAGAATAAAGTCAAAACCATTCTTACGTATAATGATCATACAGGAAAAATATCCCCCTCTGGCTATCTTATTAACACGAGAACATCCTGGAGCTTTAAAATACTGGCAGATAATTTCACCGCTAAAAATCTCACGTTCCAAAACGATGCTGGTTTTTCTGCCGGACAGGCTGTGGCTGTAGAATCAGATGGTGACAAAGCAATTTTTAAGAACTGTCGTTTTATTGGTAACCAGGATGTACTGTTTACGAATAACGACCGTAGCCGCCAATACTTTGAACACTGCTACATAGAAGGCACCACTGATTTTATATTTGGTTCCGCAACTGTTTGGTTTGAAGGCTGCCATATTCACAGCAAAAAAAATTCGCACATTACAGCGTCTTCAACACCGAAAGAAAAAGAGTTTGGCTACATCTTTAATGATTGTGTACTTACAGGTGATACCTCTTTACACGCCGTTTCATTAGGCCGTCCATGGCGGCCCTTTGCGCATGTGGTTTACATGAATTGTTTCATAGGCCAACACATTAAAGCAGATGGCTGGAGCAACTGGAACAATACCGACAATTATCTTACTGCCCGTTATTCAGAATATAAAAATTATGGCCCATCCGCTGATCAATACTCCAGAGTAAAATGGGTGGGGTTTTTAACAGATGAAGAAGCGATGAAATATACTTTGCCGGCAATTTTTAAAGAATGGCAACCCGAAAAGGAAATCAAATGAAGTTAGCTATTACAATCTCTATGCTGGCGCTTTCACTTACAGCACTGGCTCAAAAGCCATCCCTCTCTAAGGTTTGGGTGGCAGACAACGGCGATGGCACTTACAAAAATCCAATTCTTCATGCTGACTATTCCGACCCTGATGCCATACGTGTTGGTGATGATTATTACATGGTTTCATCATCTTTTGAAGACGTACCCGGTCTCCCCATCTTACATTCAAAAGATTTGATCAACTGGGCCATAGTCGGTTATGCATTAAAGCGCCAGCCACCGTTTGAACATTTCTCAATACCACGTCATGGCGAAGGAGTTTGGGCCCCTGCCATCCGCTATCATAAAGGAGAATTTTATCTTTATTACCCCGATCCTGATTTTGGTATTTATCTGACCAAAGCAAAGGCCGCCGCAGGACCGTGGAGCGAACCCATTTTAGTCCAAGGCGGTAAAGGATTGATTGATCCCTGTCCCCTTTGGGATGATGACGGCAAAGCTTATTTAGTACATGCTTATGCTGGTAGCCGTGCAGGAATTAAAAGCATCATCGCCGTAAAGAAATTAAGTGCTGATGGAACAAAAACACTGGACGAAGGTGTGATGGTTTATGATGGACATGAACTGGACCCAACCATTGAAGGGCCCAAGTTTTATAAGCGGGCGGGGTGGTATTACATTTTTGCTCCCGCAGGTGGCGTGGCTACTGGCTGGCAGTTAGTCCTTCGCTCTAAAAATGTGTACGGCCCTTATGAACGAAAAGTAGTGATGGACCAGGGTTCTTCCCCAATCAATGGTCCGCACCAGGGCGCATGGGTAACTACACAAACCGGTGAAGACTGGTTTCTTCATTTCCAGGATAAGGAAGCGTATGGAAGAGTGGTGCATTTGCAACCGATGAAGTGGGTAGCCAACTGGCCGGTCATTGGAGTCGACAAGGATGGTGACGGCAAGGGAGAGCCGGTGCTTCGTTATAAAAAGCCGGCTGTTGGAAAAACCTATCCCCTTCAAACCCCTGCTGAAAGTGATGAGTTTAATGGAACGAGTACAGGTCTTCAATGGCAATGGATGGCTAACCCAAAGGCAACATGGGCCTTTGCCAATTCATCCAATGGTTCACTGCGCTTATTCTCCGATAAGCTTCCCGACAGTGCTAAGAATTTATGGAACGCACCCAATGTTTTACTGCAAAAATTTCCTGCCGAAGAATTTATGGCAACCACCAAACTAACCTTCACACCCAACACGAGGTTGGAGAGCGAAAGAGCCGGCTTGGTTGTGATGGGCTTTAGCTATGCAGGCCTTACTCTAAAAAGTAGCAAGGATGGTATTTACCTTGTGCACACCCTTTGCAGGGATGCAGAGAAAGGAAGGCCGGAAATAGAAAAAGAGATAATGAAGCTAACGGGCGCCACTGCCTACCTGCGCGTGAGAGTAATAAAGGGTGCAAAATGCAGTTTCAGCTATAGTGTTGATGGAAAAACATTCATTGCTGCCGGTGAAGAATTTAGTGCTGAAGTAGGCAGATGGAAAGGTGCAAAACTGGGATTGTTTTGTACAAGGCAAACAAAAATCAACGACTCCGGCTATGCAGATGTTGACTGGTTTAGAGTAGAACCATTACAATAAAAAGCGCAGCGGTAACCATGCAGGCAGAATAGACAACCCATTTTATAACATTATTACTTTTTTCATTGGGCATCGTGCTTTTGTTTTGCTTAAAGCTTGGCCCGCATTGGCTTTACCACGATTATTAAGTGTTTCGTAGTAAGAGTTTTTAGTAAAGCTTTGGTATTGCACAGTAAAAAGCACAGGTAGTTTTGTTCTTGTAAACGCAAAGCACCGTATCCTAAATCTGATTTACTATCGTTGCTTGCCCTGACGATTGTTTGTGAAAGTGCTAAAAACTTTAAATCAAACAATATGAAAAAGCAAATGACAACATCAAAGAGCC
>DASQMG010000026.1:0-9985 GCA_035645595.1 Flavisolibacter sp.
CCGTCCACGGCATCTACCGAACCATCTACATTACCAGCAATGACAGGCTTGCCATAGAAGAGCGCTTCGATAAACACAATGCCAAATCCTTCACCTGTGCTGGGCATAATATAAATATCAGCCATGGTAAAATAAGCAGCCGTTTCTTCATCTGCTAAAAAGCCGGTCAGGATCACATGGTGCTGGAGTCCCAGGCTATTAATTAATACATCAAGCCTTTCCTTTTCTGTCGGATCGTATTTACCAGCTATGACATACCGGGTTTTAGGGTATTTCTTTAAAATAGAGGGAAGGGCGGTAATAACTTTATCATATCCCTTGTACTGTTCCGAGGACTTTAACCGGGTCAGGGTAAACAAAACCGTATCCTCATCGCTAATTCCATGGCGGGTTTTTATACCCGTAACAGCTGCCGTCGCACACTTCTTTTCAAGGAATGGATCCAGGCAATTGTTTAGAACTTTAAAGCGATTGTTTTTTAATCCAAAAAGTGACTGCATCTTCTGTTTGGTAAACTGGCTTACCGGTAAAATAAGATCAACCTTCTTCAGCATCCTCACTTTCCATGCCGGTAACGGCTGCCACACCTCAATGCCATGTGCAATCAGGACCAGCCTGGTTTTGGGTGAAAGCAATTTGATAAGGAAGCCTACAAGTAATAGGTTGATGTGCCCCAATACTATTGTATCGCATCGCCGGCCGTTACTGATCGCATCTTTAATAAATTTCAACCGATTACCTGCGAAGGCGCGGAATACTGATGGCGGTATGTACTTATCAATCAGATCGTGCTCCGCGTCATACATAGAATAAAGCTCGAAATGGTACGCCCTTTCCAGCATGATCTCATGCAAAGCTTTGCCTGCTATCCTGCATACTTTTTCGATACCGCCTGTAGATGAAAAGGTATTAAGCGTAAGAAAGAGCAGCTTCTTTTGCAACTTGATGATTTTGAACTAAAACTAGTGACATTACCTGTGACCAATGGCGCTCCCCTTTTAGAAAGGCGGTATAGGTTTTTCCCATTTCACCATTTGTTCCTTTCATTTGATCTTTTACCCATTCATTTTTAGCAAGCCACTCCTGGAATGGAAAAGAGAATCCCATTTTGCTTCGGTTGTAGATCGCATTGGGTAAAATGTCCTCGAAAGCTTCAACTAAAAGCCTTTTCCCTCCTCCTTCGTATTTAATTTCCGACTGGATTTGCAATGCAAACTTAACAAAGTCAAGATCCAGGAACGGCACTCTTATTTCAATTCCGTGGGCCATGCTCATTACATCCGAATCACGCAGCAGCTGGTTTTGCATATAAAGATTCATCTCCATCCAGCTTGCCTGGTTTTTAAAAGTGAGATGATTGACAACCGGCATTCCTGGCTGTTCTTCCAACAACGACCAAACCTGTTCTTCGGCTATCCCCAACGACCTGGCAATTTCAGAGGGAATAAACTGGCCCCTCAAGAACAAATACTTCCCTTTAATACCCGGCAAACTAAGGTAAGCGAGACGCTTAATCTTTTTTGACGTGCTGTACCTTCCCGCCCGTAATGCATTGGCGGGGAGCTGTTGTAAATAGGCCGTTTTTTTCAGACGATTGAAACTGGGATAGCCTCCAAATAATTCATCGCCTCCCAGTCCGGAAAGAACTGCTTTGAGGCCACTTTCCTTCGCATATTTTGAGATGAACCATGTATTAATGCCATCATTGCTCGGCAAGTCCATTGCGTCCATAATAGCAGGCAGGCTTCCGCTGAAATCAGTTTCTGTTAAACAAAATGCTCTATGATCTCCATTAAGCTTTTCCGCTATGATGTCCTGGTACTGCTTTTCGGAGTATTGTTGTTCGGAAAAATAAATTGATAATGTAGTTAATTTTTCCTTCACCGTTTCCCCTGCGAGCAATGCAATCAGAGAGGAATCAATACCCCCGCTTAAAAAAGCTCCAATGGGTGCGTCGGATAAAAGATGACGCCCGATAGAATCTTTTAAACATTGCCGGAGACGATCTAATACCTCATCTTTCTTATCTAATTTTTCCAGGTAGCCTAAGTGGGCGTAGGAATGAAATTCAGATGTTTTGGCCAACACATCGTACTGCAAATAACAACCTTTCGACAGGGGTTTTACATGTTTTAGTGTAGTGATGGGTTCCGGAAGATGCCCGTAGGCCATAAAATAAACCGGCCAGGCCTCATTATTGATCTGAAGCTCCGGGAGGCTACCAAGAGCTTTAACTTCCGACGCAAAATAAAGCCCCCCACCGTACAGACTAAAATATAATGGCTTTATTCCTGTTTGATCACGCACCAGATACACCGTATTATTTTGCCGGTCAAATAAGGCAAAGGCGAACATACCTGCAAAACGCTTGAACGCCATAACGCCCCACGCAGAAAAGGCAGCAAGTATAACCTCGGTATCGGATGTGCTCTTAAAAACAAACCCCATTCTCTTGAGGTCTTCCTTTAACTGAAGGTAGTTATAGAGTTCACCGTTATAAGTTATAATAAGCTGATCATCGGCGTACCTCATAGGTTGATGCCCGCCAGGCGAAAGATCGATTAACGAGAGCCTTCGATGTCCAAAAACAACAGGATATTCGGGATCCGTATATATGCCTTCATCATCGGGGCCACCATGTTTCTGCGTCTCGCACATAAAGCTTACTTTATGTTGCAGTGAATCGACGGAGTTCTGAGAACTAATAATGCCAGCTATTCTGCACATGAGTTATTAAGAATTAGATATACGGATTAAGGAAATAGTTGATGGCTGCCAATCTATGTCCTTCTACTGGAAGACACATCTCCACAACTTTTCTTTGTGAAACGTAAAAGAAATCTACGACTTCAGGTGGCAAAAATAGACGTTAAAAACAACATTTCATATAGCCTAACTTCGACACTTACAATTAAGCAGTTTCTATAACTATAGATAGCAAGTTTGTATTTTATTGAAGCGGTCCTGCAGTTGTGACCGCAGCCGGAACTTTATGGGGTTAAAAAAGGCTATCGGAAATGAAAGGACCTGGAGAAGAAGAATATCGTCATCTCATAACCTGCCCCCATACACTCCTTACAGTCATTCCCATCTTCTTGCTAAAATTATTTTAGAAGTTTTGTTTCTTTATTTTAGCAATAACAAAAAGCTCGTTCCCACTGACATCTAAAATTTGCTGACTGTTTTTATCCCAGCCGGATATTTCATTACATCCATCGCTTCCAATTAAATATGGAACGTCTTTAAAAACGGTGGCAAAAAATTCGGCACTCAAACAATTTGGATGAACCTGTCCCCAAAAATTATGAAACAATGCGGGATTCTTTCGCTTCATGTCTGCTGAGCCATTGGGGCAATAAGCAACAAAATACCCATCATCATTCAATAGCTTTTTAGCTAACTGAAACATGTTTTTTATATCGGGCAAGTGTTCAATAACATGTGAATTAAAAAAGATATCTATACCACTTTTCAATTGATCTTCTTCTGTCAAAATATTTACCCCGATCTTCTTGCCGAAAGCGGCCCTTGGTTTGGAGAGTTCATAAGACTGTACCTTAAATCCGGCCTGCATCAATTGATAACTGGTATAGCCCCAATTTGCACCATAATCTACCACAACGGGAGAAGGTTTAGCTGTCAAGGCCTTTAAAATTTCTATTTTATCGCTGTAATCTTTTCCTGAACCAGCAAAGTTGGAAGCAAGTAGCTGAGTTATTTCCGCTTCTGTAGGCAAGTCGGTGGTGATCCCATCATGCTGTTCGTAGTCATCCTGGTAAAATTTTCGGTTGAAGTTTACCGTATCCAGTGGGTGACGAAACATCAATCTACATTCTGCACATTCGTTTAGCGTAGTTAAAATGTACTTGCTGTCGACCAGGGTGTGTTTGTGGCTTTTACAATAAGGACATATTTTAGCGGTTCCGATGTTTAAAAGCGATCGGAGGAAGTACTGGGATTTAGTCATATTAAAATTTAGTTTTGGGAAGCGCTTAAAGGTATGGAGTTATCTTAAATGGCAAAATGCGCATTTGCCAAAATTCCCGGCGGTGAAAGTGGTTGTCTACATAAAGTTGATCAGGGTGGTAAAAATGACTTTGACCTCTTCGAGTAGCTTACGTTCCTATGCCATTAATTATTAAACTGTGGTCTGGTTGTCCTAAAAAATGAATTTGTAAGGGCAACCCGATTATTAAAAATGAATAATATAAGATCGAACGCAAACCGCAGAACCAGAGGCTTTCCCTCGTTTCCACGGACGCAGATTATAGTCCTACTTTTTACTGTACTGATATGCTCCATCCTTCTGTTTAAACTGTTGCCCCTTCTTTTAGGGAACGAAAGCCGCAATATCTCCACCAAGGACGCTGTACCTCAGGTGGAAGAATATATAAAAAAACATATTATAAAGGATTCGGAAAGTTTAGAGATTGTTCACTGGTCAAAACTGGTAGAAAGAACTGCAATGGATATGCTTTCATACCGGGTTGGGGTAGTGTATAAGATAAAAAAGGCCAATGGAGATTTCAGGATGGAAAGCAAGGTATTTGACCTCGATAAGAATAAAAATGTCATGTTTGAAGTGAGTGTCCCGCCTTTCGAAAATATGTAGAAAAAAAATATCACAACTCCTTACATATTCAGGTGCGTTTCTGCAGACCAGAAAATAAAAGAAGGTATTCAATCAATTTCCTTAAATTCTTTACTGGAAACAAAACGCCTTTCTTACCATAATATGGCTTCGGTACACTCACAATGAAGCGCAGAATAAATAAAAAATGCGAAGCCATACCGGCTCCGCATTGTACAAATAAGAATGATGGCTTTATCTTTCTTCGAAGCGATTAACGTAAGAATGGATCTGATCTACACTTATCTGAGAAAAGGTATTCACTTTATTTAAATCAGCTTCCACCATCTCCTGAACCAGCATTTTCAGGTCATACTTAGGCTCCCATCCCAATTTGGTTCTTGCTTTAGTGGCATCGCCAATCAACAATTCTACTTCAGTTGGACGGAAATACGCGGGGTCGATTGAAACAATTTTCTTCCCTACCTCTAGCTGGTAGTCAGGGTTGGTGCAGGCAGCTATCACCCCAACCTCGTCGATACCTTCCCCCTCAAATTCAATCTCAATTCCTGCTTCGCCGAAGGCCATAGTAATAAAATCCCTTACCGATGTTGTCGTGCCTGTAGCAATCACAAAATCTTCGGGTTCATCCTGTTGGAGAATACGCCACATAGCTTCTACATAATCTTTTGCGTGTCCCCAGTCGCGACGGGCACTGAGGTTACCTACAAATAAACAGTTCTGATGACCATTTGCAATAGCCGCCACGGCACGGGTAATCTTGCGCGTAACGAAAGTTTCCCCTCTTAACGGGCTCTCGTGGTTAAACAAAATACCGTTACAGGCAAACATTCCATAGGCCTCACGGTAGTTTACCGTGATCCAGTATCCGTAAAGCTTGGCAACGCCATAAGGACTGCGTGGGTAAAACGGAGTGGTTTCTTTTTGAGGAACTTCCTGCACCAAACCATAAAGTTCAGACGTGGACGCCTGGTAAATCCTGGTTTTCTTTTCCATACCCAGAATGCGGATAGCTTCCAGCAAACGCAATGTGCCAATTCCATCAGCATTGGCCGTGTATTCAGGTGCATCAAAACTCACTTTTACGTGGCTCATGGCGGCAAGATTATAAATCTCATCCGGCTGTGTTTCTTGGATAATACGGATCAGGTTAGTGCTGTCGGTGAGGTCGCCATAATGTAATTTGAGGCGTACGTTTCTTTCATGGGGGTCTTGGTACAAATGGTCAATACGGTCGGTATTAATAAGCGACGAACGGCGTTTAATGCCATGCACCATGTAGCCTTTTTCCAGAAGAAGTTCTGCTAGATAAGCTCCGTCCTGTCCTGTTATACCGGTGATAAGGGCTGTTTTCATTACTTGCTTTTATATATTTGGTTTAAATTAGCGACGTCTAAGAGGCGCTAAAATATATTTTTATTTTTGGTATAGAAAATTAAGACGCCAATTCCTTTTCAATTTCTGCCTGATTATACGGTAAAAATCTTTAGCCGGATTCCCTAACTTCGTTCCTTAATGGACATTCTTTTAAAAGGTGTAACTGTTATAGACCCCTCCTCTCCTTTCCACCAGCAAACCCTTGATATTCTTGTTCAAAACGGCTTTATTGCCGAAGCGGGTGCTATTGAAAAGGTTGTTGATAAAATAATATCGATTAAAGATTTACATGTTGCACCTGGTTTTGCCGACATTTTCTCCAATTTTTGCGATCCGGGCTTTGAATACAGGGAAACATTGGAAACCGGTGCTATAGCGGCGGCATCGGGCGGATATACGGACGTGTTCGTAATCCCAAATACAGAGCCGGTAGTTCATCACAAATCGGGCATTGAATATCTTGTACAAAAGAGTAAGATGCTGGCGGTAAACATCCATCCTATTGGTGCTATCAGTAAAAATGCTGAAGGAAAAGAACTGGCGGAAATGTATGATATGCATAAGAGTGGCGCGGTGGCTTTTAGCGATGGGATAAACAGTTTGCAGGCGCCCGGGGTGTTACTAAAGGCATTGCAATACCTGAAGGCGATAGACAAAACTGTGATTCAGCTTCCCGGTGATAAATCTATTTCTCCACAGGGATTAATGAGTGAAGGCATCATTTCTACACAATTAGGTTTAGCAGGGAAGCCGGCCATCGCTGAAGAAATAATGATTCGCCGTGATATCGAATTGGTAAAATACACTGAATCAAGACTGCATTTTACCGGCGTGTCAACGGCCGTAGGAATTAATTTAATACGGGAAGCAAAGAAGCAGGGAATTAAAGTGACTTGTTCAATAACCCCTTACCATTTGGCTTTTACAGATGAAGATCTAAGAGAGTATGATACAAACCTAAAGCTATCGCCGCCACTGCGCCTGAAAGAAGATCAGGAAGGTTTGAAAGAGGCTATTACCGATCGAACGGTAGATTGCATTGCGTCACATCATATACCTCAACATGCCGATAATAAAGTTGTAGAATTTGAATATGCAAATGACGGGATGATTGCATTGGAAACCTGCTTCGCTGCAGTGAGAACAGCCATGCCTGCGCTTTCTTTAGAAAGATTAATCGAATTATTTTCGACAACCCCCCGCCAGCTATTCGATCTACCAAAACTAAAAATTGCATCGAACGAGCCTGCGTCGCTAAGTCTTTTTTTACCCGACCAGAAGTGGACGCCTGAGAGGTTTTATTCCAAATCTAAAAACAGCGCTTTTACCGGTAAAACGCTCACCGGCAAACCCGTTGGCATTATTAGTAAAGACCAAGTACTTTTGAGCCCTCAATAAAAAATATGGAAGAAAAAAAACAGGTGAATCCCCTTATCGCGGGTGTATTGATTTCGCTTTTCATTATTGTTATTTCAACTGCCATGTCAATTATAGCGAAGACTGACCCTGTAGGCGGGTGGATAAGCTACCTGATTATTATCATTGGTCTGGTATTTTTCATAAACCGCTATGGCGATGCACGCAATAACCAGGTAACATTTGGCGAGTTGTTTTCCTATGGGTTCAAGGCTACAACTATGATCGTCCTCATATTTGTTCTTTTCCTGTTTATTTTGTCCTTTGTTACGCCCGAGATGAAACAAAAGGTATTGGAAGCTACGCAGTTGGAACTGGAGAAGCAAAAGAATATTAGCGATGATCAGATCAAAACGATGACAGATGGAATTAATAAATATTTCTGGGTGGTTTTGATTGGGACCACCATGTTCTTGTTTGTGTTGATTGGCTGTATTGGCTCCCTGCTTGGAGCTGCCATAACTAAGAAACAACCTAAAAATCCATTTGAACAAATAAGCAGCTAATGGACCTTACAATCGTTGTTCCCCTTTTAAATGAAGACGAATCATTACCGGAGCTATGCGAGTGGATTACACGTGTTTGCGTTCAAAACCAATTTTCCTATGAAATTATTTTGGTAGATGATGGCAGTGTAGATGCTTCTTGGAAAGTGATTGAAATCCTGGCAGCTTCAAATGCGTCAGTAAAAGGAATCAGGTTTCAACGCAACTACGGCAAGTCGGCTGCCCTTAACGAAGGTTTTAAGGCAGCTCAGGGCGACGTTGTAATTACTATGGATGCGGACCTGCAGGACAGCCCTGATGAAATTCCAGGCCTGCGTAAAATGATTGTGGAGGATGGATACGATCTAGTCAGTGGATGGAAAAAAGTGCGCTACGATAATAGGCTAACAAAGAATATTCCCTCTAAATTTTTTAATGGTGTAACCAGCCGCGTTTCAAAAATAAAACTGCATGATTTTAACTGCGGGCTCAAAGCCTATCGTAAAAAAGTAGTGAAAAGTGTAGAAGTTTACGGGGAAATGCACCGCTATATTCCCGTGCTGGCAAAATGGGCCGGGTTTAAAAAAATTGGGGAAAAAGTAGTAGAACACCGAAGACGTAAATACGGTGTAACCAAGTTTGGCTGGGAGCGATTTGTAAACGGCTTTCTGGATTTACTTTCGATCACATTTGTGGGTAAATTTTCTAAACGGCCGATGCACTTCTTCGGTATGTGGGGCACCCTTTTTTTTCTGATTGGGTTAGGATTTACTATCTACCTTCTTGTTGCAAAAGTTCTTGACCCCGCACATTTCGCACTTACCAACAAGCCTGGCTTTTACCTGGCGCTGGTTTCAGTTCTTATTGGAATGCAGTTGTTTTTAGCCGGGTTTATCTCTGAACTTATTGCACGTAATGCTCCCGGCAGAAATTCTTATCTCATTGAAGATAAAATAGGCCTGTAATGCGAAAAATAGTCATCATCGGTCCTGCCTACCCTTTACGTGGCGGTGGTATTACAACCTTCAATCATCGTTTGGCAAAAGAGTTAACAGCACAGGGTTTTGATTGTTCGATTGTTTCATTCTCACTCCAGTATCCTTCCTTTCTTTTTCCCGGTAAGTCGCAATACTCAAGGGAAGCACCACCTGAAGGAATAAAAATCCATACGTTGATAAATTCCGTCAATCCCCTTAACTGGATAAAAGTGGGACGGCAAGTAAAAAGCTGGCAACCTGACCTGATTATTGTGCGGTTTTGGTTACCACTAATGGGCCCTGCGTTAGGTACTATTCTGCGACAGATAAAGCCGAACAGGCATACAAGGATTATTTGCCTTGCCGACAACATTATTCCCCATGAAAAGCGGCCAGGTGATAAACCTTTTACTAAATATTTTTTAAAGGCGTGTGATGCTTTTGTCACAATGAGCGAAAAAGTCCTAACAGATTTAAGGCTGTTTGAGAAAACAAAACCAGCCGTTCTGGTTCCACATCCATTATATGATAATTTCGGTAGTAAAATAACAAAGTCCGCTGCTAGGGACATTCTATTAGTTGCCAGAGATGAAAAACTGTTGGTGTTTTTTGGCTTCATCCGGCACTATAAAGGCCTTGACATTTTACTGGAAGCGATGGCGGACGAAAGGCTGAAGGGCCAAAACATTAAACTGTTGATTGCAGGTGAAATTTATGATGACGAACAACAGTATAAACAATTGATAACAGCAAACAATTTGTCTGACCGCGTTATATTTCACAATCAATTTATTCCCGATGCTGATGTAAAGAATTTCATTTGCGCAGCAGATTGCATTGTTCAGCCTTATCGAAACGCTACACAAAGCGGTGTAACACCGCTTGCCTACCATTTTGAGAAGCCTATGATTGTTACAAATGTGGGTGGCCTGCCATCACTGGTTCCGCACAAAAAGTCCGGTTTGGTAGCAGAGCCAAACCCATTAAGTATTGCCGACGCTATCGTTGAATATTACAGCCTGGGGGAATCTTTCTTTTTGCCACATTTGCTTGAGGAAAAGAAAAAATATTCCTGGCAAAAACTTACTGCTGCCATTTTGGGGTTAGCCAAAAGTTTAGATAACTAAATGCCATTAGCT
>DASQMG010000027.1:0-2471 GCA_035645595.1 Flavisolibacter sp.
GAAGATAAAACTGCGCAGAGGAATACGGATACGCTGCTGCACCAGCTGCCAGGTTCCACTTGCAGCTAACAGTTCACAGCTTTAAGCAGTAGCTTCATTCATTGATCTTTAGGCTCACTGTTGCGCCACAGCTGCATAAAGACATTCAGCGGAGCCATTGCAGTCAAGCCGCTATTGCTTAAAGATGCTGTTGTATGCAGTTGTTTGTCTTCATCGTTTTTCCGTCTCAAATGCCAGTGGCGTTAAGTCGGTAAAGCATTTCAACTTTGGTCGCTGCAAAGGGTTATCAAAAAATGTTTGCGCCAATTGCATCCCGCAACCATTATCCCAGTATTGGGTTGGCGTATGGCTCATTCCTTTGAACATAAAATGATAGCTCCTGGTAAATTGTTTTGCCATAGCAGCACCCCAGGCACTTGGTGTATCAGGGTCAAATTCACCATTCACCAACAACACCGGAACGTTAGTAGTAAACGTTTTGTTTTCTTGTGCATTTACCGGCACCACTTTCCATATCTTACAAATTGCCAGTGGAACAGCCTCAGATTTCATCTGCTGGTATGCGGAAGGGATACCGGCTTCCCTACCAGTTGACGAAAGCTTTTCGAAGGGATATTCTTCGGCGCACCAGACGGACAGCCGCATTCCCATGGAATGATTGTCATCGGAAAATAAACGGTTGATAAATGGTTGTAAAGCCACATAATTTCCGTCGCAAAGTTCGCTCATCAGCTTTGGTAATCCTTTTAAATTGTAGGTTTCTCCCAGGTTTAGGAAAGACGCAATTTGAGAGCCTTTCAAGGCCACTTTTATGTTCGAGCTGTCAAAGGGACTTTTGGTATCTACCATTATAGGCACTTTATTGGCCTGCTGCAGAAAGTGTAAAAACCGGGTTTTTAAATTAGGATAGGCTAACGAGCAGGCACTGTCGGTAGCACAAGCAGAAAATAGCAGGTACAGTTTTTTTGAAAAATAATGCAGGCTGCTTTCATCGTAGTTTACCCACAACGGCAGTGGCGAGTCCATCACAGCACTTCTGATTGATGTTGGATAATCCCTCAGCAAGACTTGCGCAATTTTTGTACTATAGGATACTGTATAAAGGTTGAATTGCTTTACTCTCAGGACCTTTCTCAGGTCTTCAATGTCATCGGCACTGGCCTTGGTATTGTACATCGATAGGTTTATGCCCTCCGCAATTAATCTCGTTTGGCAGCGCTTAGCTGCTTGCACTTGCAATGCCTCCTTTTGCTTGTCGTTCAACTGCACCCAACTGTTGCTTTTCTTAATGCTATCCAACTCAAAACAACCTAGATTAGGCTTGGCATACCGGGTGCCACGCTGCTCAAAAACAATGAAATCTCTTTCATTTAAGTAACTGTAGTATTCACCGTATTTAGCGGCGTTGACAGAGCTGCTCCCCGGTCCGCCGGCCGTGTATAAGACAGGGTCTTGTTTAGGGTGCCGACTTCTGCTTTTCAAAATGAAGACTGGAAGCCGAAGCGTTTTGCCACCTTTCTTTGAGCGATCTTCGAAAACAACTAAGTAGCCGAACCGTATTTTTTGGTCTTTTGGCAAATCAATGACTGCGCTGTCTTCGTCTTCGAACCTGGGAATCGATTGTCCAAACAAGGGCTGAGCGGCAAAAAAGAGGCTGACAAAAATGATATCCCTTGCTATTAGAAGCATAAACGGGTTTTTTCTTGAAGATCATTCAAAATTGCATATAACGGAGCTGAGATTTCTAAAACCAAGGTATTTCAAGTTCCTGTTGCTTCAATACCACTCTGCTGCTCAATAAAGATAATTTGTTGAGTTAACTTTCTGTTGCTTTGGTTTTAGAAATCTCATGTTAGCCGAAACACGGTTACTTCAGGCAAGAACAAAGAGCCCAGGCGATAACTACCACGAAGAAAACTTGATTAATGATCATGTCCCAGCGTCGCTTCGGCAATTTATGAGACAGATATTGAACATCCCAATGTCTTTCATTCGCCATTTCAAGAAGTAAAGCTGGACTGACAGGAATATGTGTCACCCTTTTATTAGGAGGCTTATGAATACTCGACTGTTGAAGGGGCAATAGCTGTAATACCTTGCGAAAGTGCGCTTCCCGATATAATTATAAAATTAATTACAATTATTTTCTTCATATACCAAAATTAATTCGGTCATTGAATTGCTTACTACGTCCATCGGTTTTGCGTTCGTGGTGGCAATAACGAAGCGCCAGCCCAGTTAAAATGAGGATGTTTCATAGAATTACGGTTAATGAGTTTTGATCGTACAGCCGTCATGACGCAAAACCCATGTTACTTGCTGGCTATTATCTAACACCCGGCAAAGTATTACGGTTTGTCTTCGCCCTCCACTAAAAACTTCCGAAAGTTTTCTAGCAAATAATCTGATGTATTAGCATTGGTGAAAATCGCATAGCCCATTTTTTTGTCTTTATACACTTCAAACTTGCA
>DASQMG010000028.1:0-9669 GCA_035645595.1 Flavisolibacter sp.
TCAAAATAATTACGCAGTTCACTAATAAAATGCTTGGGTAACTCTTCCATGGAAGTGATATGGTTAACCGAAGGATCCCTGGTGGCAACGGCAATAATTTTATCATCGTACTCACCGCTATCCACCATTTGCATATTACCAATCACCGTTGCATCTACCAAACAAAGTGGCTGAATGCTTTGACTGCAAAGCACAAGTATATCCAGGGGGTCGTGGTCCCAGCCAAATGTTTGCGGAATAAAGCCATAATTCACCGGGTAGTGAAAAGAAGAATAAATCACCCGGTCTAATTTCAGCAAACCGGTTTCTTTGTCAATTTCATACTTCGTTCTTGAGCCCTGTGAAATTTCTATCAGCGCCTTCACTTCTACTGGTGCGTTATCGCCATACGAGGCACCATGCCAGGGATGCAATACAGTTGTTGATTTCATGAATTAAAAATTTTATAACCTAAAAAAGTAGCCAGTAATCCGCCGGCAACACTAGCGGCCGTGTATAAAAAAGCTGTAGCCCAGCGGCTGTTCATCATCATTTGAATTCCTTCTAGTGTGAAAGTTGAAAACGTAGTAAACCCTCCGCAAAAGCCAGCCATCAGTAAAAGCCTTTTTTGCTCATCGGACGGTTTTACAGTGGCTAACAATACACCAATTAAAAAGCATCCTGTAATATTAACCAGCAATGTACCTGATGGAAAGGATGTGTTGAATACTTTTTGAATGCCATACCGCAACACGCTTCCTGTTGCTCCGCCCAAAGCCACGGCTGCTAACTGGATCATTGGCGATTGGTATTAGGAAAAGAATATTTAAGGTCTACCAGCCAGTCACCATTGACAATAACTGCTTTTACCGAATCCCGTTCTTTTTTAAATGTATTGGAATAGATTACCACAGTAGTAGAGTCGTTTATTTTTCTTGTATCATGGATGGTAATTTGCGCTTCCCGATATCCGCGCTGATCCATGGCAGTCATTCGCTCTGTGTAATTGCGTTCGGCAACTTCAAGGTCGTCAACATTGGCAGAGTCCTCTACAATCAGTTTCCGGGCATCTTTCCAACGGCCATCTAACGCACTTCGAATAAACATACGGGCTGCATCCACATCATTTTCCGGCTTCCCAGAAAGTGTTTCATTATTAGAACACGCCCAAAAAAAGGGAAGTAAAAGAAAAAAGAAAAGTATCAATTTTTTCATCGCCCCAAAGCTAAGAGATTACAGCTTAGAGAAAAAAGGGAAAGAATATAGAACGGCGAATCAGGAACCGATGAACGGTGAAGCGACTATAAAATCCTATGCATCAATTGTGACCATCAGCCAAACAAAATAACGCAGAACATGACAGCCAAAAAAAGTGCCTTATTGCTAAGGCACTCATTATTAATTAAAGCTCGTATAACAGCTACTGTTCTCTCTCCCTGTCAAATCTTCTTTCTTTACGCACTTTCATTTCCTGCTCTTCCTGTTCTTGTTCCCGCTGATGTTCCTTGTCATAAGCTCTCAAAATCGCTTTTACCAACTTATGGCGCACTACGTCTTCTTCATCTAATTCTATATAGCCAATGCCTTCTACATTATTTAAAATACGACTCGCTTTAAGCAAACCGCTTTTTTGATTTTTAGGTAAGTCCACCTGCGTTAAATCGCCGGTGATAATAGCTTTTGCATTGGCGCCTATACGAGTTAAAAACATTTTTATCTGAAGGTCAGTAGCATTCTGTGCTTCATCTAAAATAATGAAACAATTGTCAAGCGTACGGCCGCGCATATAAGCCAGCGGTGCAATCTCAATTGTTCGTGTGCTCATATAGTAGCCCAGTTTATCGGCCGGTATCATATCATCCAATGCGTCATACAATGGACGCAGGTATGGATCAATTTTTTCCTTTAAGTCGCCAGGCAAAAAACCCAGGTTTTCACCCGCTTCCACTGCCGGCCGGGTTAGGATAATTTTCTTAACACCTTTATTTTTTAAAGCCCGAACAGCCATTGCTACGGCTGTGTACGTTTTACCGGTACCAGCAGGCCCGATCGCAAATACAATGTCGTTTTTTTCGGCTGACGTTACCATCCGTTTCTGGTTAGCGGTGCGGGCCCGTACTGTTTTACCGTTAGGACCAAAAACAAGGATGTCATTAGGATTTCGCTCAACAAAATTGTCGATGACCTCTGCATCATCGCCGCCTAGAATTTGTTCGTAATAATTTTCGCTCATGTGTCCATTTCTTTGCAAGTATTGTACAATGAGGTCTATTTTTTCTTTTGCGCCATCTACTTGTTCAGGTGCACCGCTCAGCTTTAGTTGTGTGCCACGGGAAAGAATTTTTAAAAGGGGGAATTTCTTTTTCAGAATGTCCAGTTTGCCGTTATTTACACCAAAGAACTCAATAGGATTAACGGTCTCTAGGTTGATAATTGTTTCTCTCAATTTAGGTTACAATTTAATTTTCACAATGCCGGTAGCACCGGGTTACAATAAAGGCTACAAGTTTTTCCAGCTACAATTTATAACAACAGTTGTTAAGTAATCGCAGTTACTTGTGCACAGCATGTTAATTAAAAAATAGTGCCAATTGCTTGAGGGAATGCAGGAGTATAAAGTGAGAACTGAGAAGCTGGCAGTGATGAGGTAGGGTTATTTTTTGTGCTAAACTGCAAGGCTACTATTAAGCACCCTGTGGCGTCGCACACTTTTACGTTTGGCAATTCTATTCATCATTTCAAACCCTTCATTGTTCCAATATCAGCTCTTATTCCCTGACTGCTGAATTATGGTTTCCGGCTCCTAAACATTTTCTATTTTCACTTCTTAACAAATTTTCCATGAGAAAAATTTTTTTACTCTTCTGTTTTTTACTTCACCTCGATGTTGGCGCACATTTATTTGCACAGGAACTAAGCTATTACCTTCCCGACAGTGTTCAGTACAATCCTTCTGTTCCAAAACCAAAAGAGGTTATCTATCATAACGTCGGCGAGTATCATATTACACACGACCGTTTAGTAAACTACATGCAGGCTTTAGCCAAAGCGGCGCCTGATAGGATCAAGTTAGAAAATATGGGTTTTACCTATGAAGGCCGGCCACAGGTTTTGCTCATTATCACGTCTCCAAAAAATCACCAGAATCTTGAACAGATAAGACAACAACATGTAGCATTAACCGATCCGTCAAAATCGGTGGCCATAAATACAGAGAACATGCCTGTTGTTTTATACATCGGGCATTCTATACATGGCAACGAGCCAAGCGGCGCTAATGCATCTTTGCTAAGCGCTTATTATCTGGCGGCTGCACAAGGGCGGCAAATCAATGATCTTTTGGATGGTGCCGTAATACTTCTCGATCCTTCGTTTAACCCTGATGGGCTGCAACGTTTTTCGACTTGGGTCAACCAGCATAAAAGTAAAAACCTGGTAACTGATGCTAATTCAAGAGAATTTAATGAAGTATGGCCCGGCGGCCGCTATAATCATTACTGGTTCGATTTAAACCGCGACTGGCTGCCGGCACAACACGTAGAAAGCCAAAACCGGCTAAAATGGTTTCACCAGTGGAAGCCCAATATTTTAACCGACCATCACGAGCAGGGTAGTAATGCCACGTTCTTTTTTCAACCCGGTGTGCCTTCCAGAGTTAATCCGTTAACACCTTTAAAAAACCAGGAGTTAACAGGAAAAATGGCAAAGTTCCATGCGCAGTTTTTAGATCGTATTGGTTCGCTTTATTTTACTAAAGAAAACTACGACGACTTTTATTACGGCAAAGGGTCTACTTATCCAGATGTAAATGGCGCCATCGGAATCTTGTTTGAGCAGGCATCAAGCCGCGGTCATGCGCAGCAAACAACAAACGGTGTTTTACGATTTCCTTTCACTATAAAAAATCAATTCACCACCACGCTGTCAACCCTGGAAGCAGCAAAAAGTTTGCGCAAAGAATTGCTGGATTGGCAACGGGAATTTTATCGTACGGCCTTAACCGATGCTGCTTCATTCGCGACGAAGGGTTATGTTTTTGGCGATGCAAATGATATAGCTAAAACAGAAATATTTGTAACGATGCTTCGCCGCCACCAGATTGAGGTATATAACTTAGATAATAACATTAAAGCAGATGGTACAGATTTTAAAAAGGGCGGTGCTTATGTTATTCCTGCCAGCCAGCCACAACACCGCTTAATACGCGGCATCTTTGATAAAACACTTACGTATAAAGACAGCATCTTTTATGATATAACTGCCTGGACAATGCCCCTTGCTTTTGGTTTGCCCCATGCAGAATTAAACGGCACCCAATTCACACAAAATTTATTGGGCGATAAAATTATCAATGAAAAAGTTGTAACAGGAAAAGTAACAGGTGGCAAAAGTGAGATCGCTTACCTGATGGAGTGGAGCGAATTTTATACACCTGCAGTATTATACGAGTTGCAAAGTGCCGGCATTAACGCGAAAGTAGCGACTAACCCATTTGAAATGAGTACTGCCGGTGGTGCAAAGAAATACAATTATGGAACAATCCTTATTCCTGTTTCCATGCAAACGTTAAGCAGTACTGAACTGTTCGATAAAATCAAAACGGTTGTTGAAAAGTACAGCGTCACTATTCAATCAATTCAGGCCGGAAGTGTTACCGGTGGAAGCGATTTGGGTAGCAGTAAGTTTTCACCTCTCACCAAACCTTCAATTGCCATGTTAGCAGGGGCAGGTGTAAATGCGTTAGATGCAGGGGAAATCTGGCACTTGCTTGATCAGCGTTTCAACATACCAATGACACATTTAGAAGTTGCTGCATTCAATCGCGTTGATTTATCCAAGTATAACACGCTGATCATGGTTGGCGGCACTGCCTATGCTGATTTGAACAAGGATAAACTGAAGGCGTGGATTACAGGCGGCGGCACGCTGATTCTTACAGAGGAAGCGGTGACATGGGCAGCGCAAAACAATATCAGTACTGTTGTGTTGAAGAGAACTAAATCCGGAGTAGACAGCACTAAAAACCTATCCTATTCCGACCGTGATCAGGTAGAAGGCGCACAGGCTATGAGCGGCGCTATCTTCCGGGCCGAAGTTGATTTAACTAATCCATTGGCTTATGGTTATACCCAGCCATCTGTCTCGTTGTTCAAAGCCAATAAAGTATACATGGAAAAGAGCAAAAGCCCCTATGCAACACCTTTTTACTATAAGGATAAATCACTGCAAAGCGGATGGCTAAGCAAAGAAAATTATGATGCCATGAAGAATTCTGCAGCAGTTGTTGTAACCGCCAGTGGCAGTGGCCGAATTATTTCTATTGCAGATAACCCTAACCTGAGGGCCTTTTGGTTGGGCGGTACAAAGCTTATTATGAATGCTATCTTCTTTGGAAGAAACATTGATGCAGGTTCGGCAAGGGCCGAAGATTAAGTGACAGTATACAATTAAAAAGGCAAACAGTAGTAATCTGTCTGCCTTTTTTTATAGGTCGAATAAAGTTTATTTTGAACGTCCTTCTTTTTCTACTGATGATTTGTTTTCCTCATCTATTGCCTTACTCAATTCTTCTTCCGCCCCTAACACCCAGGCCGGTAAAATGTCAAGCGAAGTTTTCCAGCTGCCACCTTCCTGCTGCATGGTGAAGAAGATACGGTTACCCCTTTCATCAGGTACATTCACACTATACTGGTTTCCCGAACGATTCGTGCGGGTGAAATTAAACTCACGGTTTCTGTCGCCGGCCTTAATAATTTTTGAAAAATGGATGCTCATCATTTGAAGAAATTGGCAATAAGATAATACTGTGTTTCTGTATGCAATACTCGGCTAAAATCCGGTTCTGGCAATATTAATTCCTAACTATTGTTGAAAGTAATTTGTACTTAGTTTTGAACAGGTCGCCTGCCCCTAAACCCCTGCTTTGGCCGGTTGTTTGCAGCCGGAGACGGAGCTGATCTTTCTTCTGCCCAAACTTTTTCGAACGGGTGTGCCTCAGCTGGAATTTTAGTACCAATAAGCTTGTTGATGTCTTTTAGAAATGCCCTTTCTTCACTATCGCAAAACGACAGAGCTATACCGCTGTTTCCTGCCCTGCCTGTACGGCCAATACGGTGTACATAGGTTTCAGGAACATTAGGCAAATCGAAATTAATCACATGCGTCAGATCATCAACATCGATGCCGCGGGCAGCAATATCGGTAGCTACCAACACCTTTAAGCGTCCGCTTTTAAAATTGCTTAAAGCATTTTGTCGTGCCGACTGTGTTTTGTTTCCATGGATCGCATCGGCCCGAATTTCAGCTTTCTTTAATTCTTTAGCCACACGGTCTGCGCCATGTTTTGTACGGGCAAATACCAGGGTGCGCTTAATGCCTTTGTCTTTAATAATATGTTCTAAAAGGGATTGCTTGTCGCCTTTGTTCACAAAGAAAACAGTTTGCGAAACTGTTTCTGCTGTAGAAGAAACTGGTGTTACTTCTACCCTTACAGGCTGCTTTAATAAGGCGCCTGCCAATTGGGCAATTGCCGGTGGCATAGTAGCTGAAAAAAACAGGGTTTGCTTTTCTTCGGGCAGTTCACGAATGATTTTTCGTACATCGTGAATGAAGCCCATGTCAAGCATACGGTCGGCTTCATCCAGCACAAATACTTCAAGATGATCCAAATGAATGTATCCCTGGTTCATCAGGTCTAATAAACGTCCCGGTGTTGCAATTAAAATATCGATACCGTTGCGTAAAGCAATTGTTTGTGTATGCTGCGATACGCCGCCGAATACCACTTCCTGTGTTAACCCCGTGTGCTTGCCATACGCTGCGAAGCTTTCGTGAATTTGCACGGCCAATTCGCGGGTAGGTGTAAGCACAAGCGTACGAATATGTTTGTATCCTTTGCCGCCTCTTTTATCATTGTATAAGCGCTGTAAAATAGGAAGTGCAAAAGCAGCTGTTTTACCGGTACCTGTTTGCGCACATCCTAAAAGGTCGCGGCGGTCTAAAACTACAGGAATAGCTTCTGCCTGTATGGGTGTGGGAATGGTATAACCTTCTGTGTTCAGAGCCTTTAATAACGGCTCTATCAAACCTAATTGTTCAAATAACATGTAAATTCTTTAGTGTAAATAATGTAACAGCAACTACGGTTACAATGCTGTTTGTATTATAGCTCGGTTCTTATGACTTGATGAGCTTACGGAATGGGTGAAGATTATCTAGTCTGCTAAGAGAGAGTATTGTAACGGCGTGAAGGTAAGGGTTAATGAGGAGAAATGAAATTGGACAACCTATATAGTAAATTTATTTTAACGAATTAAAGATGACCGACCCCTCCCTTGTAAGTAGGATTTTAAACAGAAGGCTGGTGAGGTAGTACAATATTTGGTAATCAACCGGAAGCCGTTTTTAAAAAAGACGTACATCTGGTTTGCCTCGCCAGAGCTTTACCGCTCTCCTTGCTAACAATTCCCTAATTTGGACTCTTTCAATACCTATCAACACCTGAAATACCTTTTTCCTTAAACCTGCCGCCATGAACAAATTTTTCAGAAGGCTTCCACTTATGGCGAAGCTTATGCTTATTGGTCTTATTCCGTTTTGTTTTTTGGTGTATCTCGCCCTCCAGGTTTATAATGATAAAACAGAGAAGCTACAACTGTTTGATAATTACAAAACATACATTGCTGAATCAGCGAATATCAATGGCCTGATAGAAGCACTCCAGGAAGAAAGAAAATTTTCATTTGATTACGCCATGACCAGAACCATGCGCCGGCAACTGGTGCTGCAAAGACCCCATACCGATGCACTGCTTCAGAAATTAATTAAAAGCGCCGACCCCTCTTTAACCGGCTTTACCGGCTATACCAAGCTCGGGCAGTTACCTGCGATCAGAAAAAAGGTTGACACCTTTGGCATCGGCCCAAACGATGTAATGCACTTCTACACCAATACGGTCTTCCGGCTTAATACACTTAATACCCTTCCGCCTGCAAGCACTGCCTACCTGCGGCCCGTGTATAAAGACCTGGCTGTGCAAAAGATATTGTCCGAAATGATTACGTACCTCGGTATCATACGCAGTAATATTTATAATGTATTACATACAAGGAAGTACATGGTGGAAACCCTTATGGGCACCATCGGAGCCCATGATATTTATAACTCCTACGAAGCTGAGTTACTAGTGAAGGCCTCACCGGAAATTTTAGAACAATATAGATATGTCAGGAATAGTTCTGCTCTTAAACCCACCATAGACTATATTGATGCATCGTTTGAAAAGCTTTCTTTCGATAGTAGCTATGCCGCTGCGGGCTGGTGGAAAGTTTCCGACGAAGGAACAAATGCTTTGCAAAAGCTTCAGGCAACTATATGGTCCGGTCTCAATGAGAAAATAGCGGAAATATATACGAAGGAGCAAAAGTCACGAACCCGTACACTTGTGTTTGTGATTTTTGCACTGGTGGCTGTTATTGCTTTTGTAACCTACATTGTGTTTATAATCAGCAGAACGTTAAAGAATTTACGTTTAGCAGCTGAAAAAATTTCTAATGGAGAAACGGATGTGCAAGTAAGCATAGATTCGAACGATGTTGTGGGAAATTTAGCTAAATCCATCGCAAAAATTGATAAAAACAACCAATTACTGGCTACTGCTGCTGCCGCCATCGGTAAGGGTAATTTCAATGTAGAAGTTCGTCCGCGCAGCGATGCAGATGTATTAGGCAATGCCGTTCTACAAATGAAGGCAGAACTGCAACAGTACAGTGAAAGAATGGAACAGTTAGTGGCACAAAGGACAGAGGAGCTGGCCAGATCCAATGATGACCTGCAGCAGTTTGCTCACGTGGCCTCCCATGACTTAAAAGAACCACTCAGAAAGATAACTACGTTCAGCAATATATTAAGTAATGAACAGAACGAAGCCTTATCGGATAAGGGCAAGCTGTATCTTCAAAAGATAGAGCATTCCTCAAAACGGATGTCGAATATGATCGAAGGAGTGCTGGCGTATTCAACCTTGTCGGTGAATGAGCAGTCTTTTGAAATGGTTGATCTGAACGAAATAATGAACGAGGTACAAAGTGATTTGGAATTAGCCATCATTCAAAAAGAAGCGCAGATAAACTATCAAAACCTCCCGCGGGTAAGCGGCATGACGCTCTTACTTCACCAGCTATTCTACAACCTTATCAACAACTCATTAAAGTTTTCGAAAGCTGATGTGCCGCCCATCATTACTATTTCTTCAAAAGCCGCTCAAAAGACCGCACTTAAAACAAACGGCAGTGGCAAGACTGATGCCTTTGTCCAGGTTTCTATTAAAGACAATGGTATCGGTTTTAATCCTGCTTATGCCAAGCGGATGTTTGAGGTTTTCTCCCGTTTAAACGCAAAAGACAAGTATGAGGGCACAGGGCTTGGTTTGGCATTGTGCAAAAAAATTGTGTACCGGCATGGTGGCGAAATTTGGGCCGAAGGTGAAGAAGGGGAAGGTGCGGTATTTCATATTGTGCTTCCGGTGAAATCAAGGTGATTGGCCCTGTTTCACACTACATTGGTGTAAACAACCAGGTAGGTGGTTATATGCAGCCTTGCCGGGTTTTCCATGATCCGAGTGAAGTTGTGCAGCCGTTTTTAAAGTAGCTTACCCTTTTTATTTCTGTGCTATCATGGCGTCATCCTTAC
>DASQMG010000029.1:0-12626 GCA_035645595.1 Flavisolibacter sp.
TCCATTGCTGGTAGCGTTTGGCGATAAGGATGGTGCCGTTGACTGGCACCAGGGTATTGAAATGTACAGCACTATGCGCCGCATGGAAAAACCTCACATTATGTTAGTGTATGCTGATGAAAATCATGGACTGGCAAAAAAAGAAAACCAAATTGATTACCAAAAAAGGCAAAAAGAATATTTTGATCACTACCTGTTAGGCAAGCCTGCTGAAAAATGGATTACGGAAGGCGTTCCAATGCAGGATAAATTAAAGAGAGAAAAGGAAACACCTGCTAAGGCTTTTTGATAAACGATTATAAAGACTAGGAGCCCGTCTCAAAATAACCGCGTGGGTTTTGGCAAGTGATGGACGTAAGTAACATTATAAGGCTTGACATAAATATCAACAAGAGAACGTCAGCGTAAAGTGTACCGGTAATGTTTTAATTTAAGAGGGGGTTTCCAATGTTTATTCTTAAACCATTTTATCATGTAAACAAAACCTCAAAAGCCCTCTACAGAGAACTTTGTAAAAGACATTCTCGTAAAGGTAGATCACTATTACTGCGCGGAAGAACTAAACATAGCACTGGAAAACTTTGTTCACTACTACAACTACCACCGGTATCATGAGTCGCTGAATAATGTTACACCTTAAGATGTGTACTTTGGCAAAAGAGAACAAACCTTAAAGCGTAGAGAAAAGATTGAACAACAAAGCCTATTGCAAAGAAGAAACATGTACAAGCCAGAAAAATCCCTTATTTAATCCGGCCCCTTTTGAATACTAAAAATAAAAATCACTAACTTAAACAAACAAAACCCTCTCTAGCAGCTAGTCCACTTTGTTTTGACGACATATAATTGATGTTCTGACTTTGGGAATGCTCACCTGTGACCGTAAAGCATTTGAGCTATGCAAGCAGCACTACGATTTAGAACTTACAGTTGCTAATATTCCCCAGGATGAACCCAACTCATTTACTGCACCTTTCTCCCACCCGCAATTTCACCTTTACTGTAAATAATAATCTGCTCTGGTTTGCCTTCCCTGTTCATCATAAACTCCACTCTTGTTGCACCGCTTTTAAATTGGTTTTTAAATACCGGTTCAATGGTAAACTCGGGCTGATCATTGATTGTTATGTACAGTGTTGTGTCTTTTTGTGCTACTACAATCTTTGAAGAATCTTCCTGCCGGAACTTGTAGACACCCACAAAGGCTTGTTTCACACTTTCGGCCATGGCAATAA
This sequence comes from Flavisolibacter sp., assembly GCA_035645595.1. GTDB lineage: Bacteria > Bacteroidota > Bacteroidia > Chitinophagales > Chitinophagaceae > Flavisolibacter. The sequence goes on from DASQMG010000029.1 coordinate 1,236, forward strand.
CAGGTTGCTCTGCAAAGGTTTTAGAAACTGGCTGGTGGTACAGAATATTCATGATATCCCGCACCATACGGCCTACGCTGCTGTTGTTTGCATTGCTCAATGCAACCACACAAACATCATCTTCTGGAATGCGGTTAATGTTGGCTTTAAAGCCAGAGATGTTTCCATCATGCGACACTCTTCCTTTTCCGTAAAGGCTGTCCGTAAACCATCCAAACCCATAGGCACTCCGGTCTTTTTTGTAAGCAGCCTTGAGTGAGCCTTTTGATAAAAACTTATCCCCTTGCAAAGCACGATGCCATTTGTATAAGTCTTCCACAGTACTGTAGATAGCGCCAGTTGTATAGGATATAGAGGGGTGAACCGCAGGACCTGCGTTAGTAAAGTTCTTATAAAACATGCCGTATCCCTTTGCCAGGTTTTTACCTTCTGCCGGCGGACCATAACTAGTTTGCTGCATGCCGAGTGGCTTAAAAATCAAGCCTTCCAAAGCCTTTGCATACGACATGGCGGTTACTTTTTCAATGATGTAACCAAGCATGGTATAGCCGGAATTGCTGTACCGGAATTTAGTGCCAGGCCCAAAGTCTAGCGGCTTATCTCTAAAGAACGCGATCATTTGTTGTAGGCTTACTTCCTTTGTTTGGTCCATTGTTCGGAAGTTATTGTCATCTGTATAGTTAGCGATACCCGATGTGTGTGTAAGCAATTGGCGGATGCTGATTTGATCGCCATTCGGATAAGACGAATCGTATTTGTTTAGGTGATCGTCTAAAGAAAGCTTACCCGCTTCTGCCAGCTTCAAAACAAGTGCCGCCGTAACTGTTTTAGTGAGTGAGGCAATGTTGAAAACGGTGTTTGGCGTATGGGTTACTTTCTCTTCGGCGTTGGCATATCCATATCCTTTCTTCAACAAGATATTACCTCCTTTGGCTACCAATACACTGCCTGTAAAATCTGCATTATCGACATATTGCATGATAAGACTATCTATACGTTTTGCTTCTTCCTGTGCGAATAAGAAATGAGAGAGATTAATAAGGCTAAGTACAACCAGGGTGATTTTTTTCATTGTTTTGTGTTTATGCACCAAAGGGACGCACTATAAAATGGCTTAAAAAATGAAACCGACAAAGGCTTGTTTATTTTCTACAAAGGCGTGGTAGCCCGCAACAAAAAACAATAAAGAAAGCGGTGATAGTTTTGTTGGCTGAATGATGCCCTTTGTAGAAAGAAGTCAGTGATTCGTTGGAAAGATTGGGCACTACATCTAAAAACGTTCAACTTAGACAGATGAACATAGAAGAAGGCATTCAAACTATTTATAAACGACCTGTACTAAGGATTGCACTACATGTTCTTTTCTGGGTATTCTTATCCCTGGTGCAAGAGTATATTACTTCTATTTCCTTTAACACCACCAGGGCTTTGCCCGATTTTGCCATAACGTTGACGGTGCTGGCCGGCACCTTAAGTACGATGCTCTTTTATTACCCGTTTGTATACCTCGTCATACCCCGGTTTATTGCCAAACGGAGATACGGCTTGGCTATTATTTTAACATTACTCCTGGTGATTCTTTACGCTCTTTCAGATGTGTTTCGGGAGGAAATGATTTTAAAACCATGCGTTTCTTGTATGGGTTCCTTGAAAGCATCGAATACGGGTTACTATCAATTCTTACACGCAGGTATACCCAACCGGTTATTTGCAAAACTGGCCAGCATGGGGACGCTTATCGGGCTGCTCTTTGCCATAGCACTTCCTCTAAGTATCAAACTGGGTATGCAGGCACTTCGCCAGCAGTTCCGTGCTATGCAATTGGCCAAAGAAAACCTTCAGCTTGAGTTTAATTTTTTACGATCGCAGGTAAATCCGCATTTTTTGTTCAATAGCTTAAACAATATTTATGGTTTGATACTGAATGATGAAAAAAACAAGTCGGCTGACCTCGTAGCACGGCTATCACAATTTTTGCGATACACCCTATATGAAAATGCTAGTGATAAAATGCCTGTGGAAAAAGAAGTGCAATTATTGAAAGACTATATTGACCTCGAGGCGATCCGGATGAATTACACAAAAGCAAATTTTCAGTTTAGAAGCGATGGCTCAGTGGCCTCCCTTCCCTCCTTATTGATGATACCAGTTGTGGAAAATGCGTTTAAATATGGCGCTGACAGCCACGAAGCGTATATTGATATTTGTTTGCGGATACAGGATAAGCACATTTTGTTTGAAGCAAAAAATACCGTTGACCCGGACCGCCAGTCTGCGGCAGCGGTAGGAGGAATAGGCTTGGCAAATTTTCGTAAACGGCTGCAACTGTATTATCCTCAGGCGCACCAATATTTGGTAACGAACAAAGAAGACGAATACGCAGTTTCTTTAAACATTGATTGTCATGAATGAGATTAAATGCATGATTGTAGATGATGAACCTATCGCCCGCAGTATTTTACAAAAACATATTCAGGCAACACCGGGTTTGATATTGGTAAAGAGTTGCATGAATGCCAGTGAAGCTTATGAAGGATTGCACCAGCACGAAGTAGATTTGATGTTCCTGGATATTCAAATGCCGGTTATTACGGGCACTGATTTTTTACGTTCCTTACGCAACCCGCCGTTGGTGGTTTTCACTACTGCCTTTCACCAATATGCAGTAGAAGGTTTTGAGTTGAACTCTGTAGATTACTTATTAAAGCCCATTACTTACGAACGTTTTTACCAGGCGGTGCAAAAAGTAAAAGAAAGAGTGGACGTAAAGGCCATCAAAAAATCGACACCACCACCTGACTATATTTTTATCAAACAAGATAGCCGCTTGGTAAAAATCAACCACCAACAGATTCACTATATAGAGGCAGAGAAAGATTTTAGCTCTGTGTATTTTGATGATAAAAAGCTATTGGCAGGCATGCACCTGAAAATGTTTGAGGGCCTTTTACCTGAAGAACAATTCTGTAGGGTGCATCGTTCCTTTATTATCAACTTATCCAAGATCGGTTCAATTAATGGCAACATAGTGGAGTTGGGTAAAAAAGAGATACCGATTGGCGCTAATTACAAAGAGATGCTTATTCAAAAGCTGGGGATTGCGTAAAAGGAAAGCCGACCGAAATTAAACAGAAACCGACTACGCTGCATAGCATTGCGGACCGTACAAGAATGTGACTCAACCGCTGACCTATAGTAACAATAGCGTTGGCCACACAAGGTTTATGATAATATCACTGCTGCTGATACGATTGGCGTATTTCATATTGAAGGCCGTGTCCAGCAAAGTATGCTTCCACGACTGAGAGGAAAAACCACTCAAACTGGCTCCTTGTCGCCAAAGTAAAGTGATGCCTGTTGGCCATGGCAAATTAACCCCCTAAAAATTGATAAGAGATTAAGTTGTTGTTGTAGGGAAATTAAGAGAAGTTCTCCATTCATTAATTTCTTCTTTCACCTCTTTAACAAAAACAACTGGGATGTCTATAATACGCGATATTCTCCGTCTTTATGCATCAGGAAAAGGAACAAAATATATCAGTCAATCAACGGGAGTAACCCCATAATAACAGGGGGGTAACGTTAAGAATCGCGGTTTTGATATTAAAACTGGATATCTACTAAAAGGTAAGCGCCAATGTCTTCAGCGCTGCAGTTATCAAGGCACCTTTGTTATAAAAGGGTTGATTTAATTCAATCGCATTTCCCGGCTATAACAATTGCATTAGGAGTGATATAAATGCAGAACTCAAAGTTTATTTAATATTCATACTGGCCGAAAATGATTACCAGGCTAGCTACAAGTTGAATCAAACTTCTTAGCTTCATGATAGATGTCAATCGAGCGCGTGTGCCCACGGTGTACCGAAGGTTTGAATTCACTACCTCAGTGCTCCATCGAAATAAGTATCACATCTTTTCAAATAGCAATTAGGTATATTGAGAATATCAATCTTTTATTACTCTTTTATAAGCACTCACTTCTTTTAAATACTGCATCAAAAAGTTCGAACTGCCGCTAGTCCTGTGCACGATACCTGAGTATAACATCGGGGGTGAAAAATAGTATAAGGGGGTCAGGGTAAAGACCTTCACCCCTATAGGTAAACGCCACATCAAAGGGCAGCAAGAAGATAGAACCACCGCTGTTTGTTGATAAGGCATATTTGCTTTTTAAAAAGAACACTTAGGAGTAGAATTAGTTATCTACTTTTCGTGTCTCTTCCATTATCTTGATACTACTTACATTAATAGGAAAAGGTCGTCAGGAACTTTATGATTTGTCGGGTGTCGCTCTACAATGACCACTGATACTGCTTATCAAGCAAGACTGAAATTAATAGGACTAAAGTTTATGTGACCATCCGATAATCAAAAATGTTTGCCTCGCCACCCTGATTTGCCGAAAAATGTACTGCCTGAAGCATAATTCCATCTTAAAAGTGTCGGCTAAAAAAGTTATTTCTAACTCACTTTACCTTTAAATTCCGTAAAGGTCTTTCCATTATAACTTTACTCAGCATCCGCCTTTGCGAGGGATACGTTTGAAAATTATTTTACTATCTCGTTCTACATAGTCGCCCGATACTATTGGATATGAATACTTGGGCGCATGCGATACATTATGACTTCTTATAATTATTTTGTCGTCAACTTTCAGGCTATGCAATTGCTCAAATTGAGACTTTTCCGGCTCAAATTTTAGAATATAATCGTCACCATTAATCCTGGCCATCACTCCGAAACCTAATCTTGAGCCTGGCGGAAGAGAAAGAGAGGTTACAACAGCCTCCATATTGGTAGAATCGTTAATGTGCTTCCATATTTTAGCTTCAGCGGCATACACTTTTTTACCTGCGGGAGACGCTTCCCATTGTTTGTACATTATACCGGCAGGGGTAGCCTCCCATTGTTTCAACGCGGCCTGCCTTTCAGCAGCAGAGGGCGGCTTTGGGGTTGATTTTTTAGAAGTTTCATTTTTAATTTCGCGATTGGCAAATACTAGTCCGCTTACCACAACCAGCGGTAAGATCAGCGCATAAATAACTTTTTTCATTTTTTTGAATGTTTAATTAACATGGATCTATCTGCTGATAAATCAGATCGGTTTAAGGCAGCCCTTTTATTTTTCGTATCCTTTTAAAGTTGATGCACCAAAAATACGTTGATGGTGTTCAGACGGAGGTATCTGGATTGTAAATAATAAGTGTAAACTTTGTAAATAATAACTTGACACTATGTTTCTTCAAAGTAATCGCCTGACAGTCAAACGAAACCATGTCGGCGGATTATTACTACTCGTATTTGTCTCCATAGTCTGCGTAGCTTTCAGCATGACCGGCAATGAGGATTTTAACTTTGCCAGAAGGGAAATTTTGCTTCGCCGGTTTGGACATGAAATACTCCTTCAGTCGGGCGACAGTACATCACGGGTACTACCGGTAAAAAAGATCGCCAAAAATGAATACCAGATCAGCTTTGAGAATGCATTTACTTTTCAGCCCGAATCCCTGGTGAATATTACTCAGCGTTTGTTAGCCAACGACCTGGTGGCAAGTGATTATGTTGTTAACGTAGTTAACTGTGCTGACGCCAGTGTAGCTTATGGATATGCTATATCAAAAAATAAGAAAGATGATATTGTAGCCTGTATAGGAAGAAAGCAACCCACAGCCTGTTACCTGATTAATATTAAATTCAAACCCACAGGAATTATTACAGAAAAGAATGGATATCTTCTGGGCAGCCTGACAGTTTTAGCATTTGTTGGAGCCATTTTTTTAAGAGCTGCTAAACCAAGGAAGGTCTTACCCGGCAGTCAGCCTACTGATGACAGCCTGCATAATGGTATCTTCACTTTGGGGTCAATTTCATTCAACACGGAGGCTCGTAAGCTCCTGGCAAATGGAACGACCATCGACCTGACCAAAACTGAAACCCGGGTACTGCGCATATTCGCCTTGTCTCCCAACGAGTCTATAGAGCGAAGCCGCCTACAAAAAGAGATATGGGAAGATGAGGGTGTTATAGTAGGCCGCAGTCTGGATATGTTTATTTCAAAACTTAGGAAAAAACTGGAATTTGATCCGAACATCAAGATTGTTGTCATACGCGGCAAAGGATATAAGCTTGAAATCAGCGCCTAAGAAAATCTTCCCGCTCCGAACTGATGTTATTAGTATTCAATTTGGCATTTGCAAAACTCTATGGTGAGTTACTAATGTGCTATCATTAAAAGAATTTCCTCATTCGCAAAGTGCACTTAATTTCGGAGCGGATTCTCCGCAAAGCCTCCTGAAAGGGACTTTGTATTTACCCAAAAGCTGGTAATTTAATTTCAATGTCCGTTTAATTATCTTTTATTATTGAGCAAGTTTACCGCAAAAAAATAAGTCCAGTTGCCGGTACAGAACAACTGTTGTCTTAGTCAAAGTTCACCGAGCAAAAAACTCTAATTTACGCAGACGGTTCGTTTTTACAGTGGCGTACAAAGCGCCTATTAGCAGCCGCCTTTGTATTCATCTACGAACACCTTTTCCTGGTTTGCATAGATAAATGCCTCACTCTTCTTAAAGTCAGACTGAATGTTTTTTGATAAATGCTTCACCCAGTCCGGCGATTGCTCCTCTCTGTAATAAGCATAAAGGGCTAAGGCATACCCCCATTCCTGTTGCTTTAAGTAACCCACGCTGTTACGTTCCCAACCGTCAAAGCCCTGATTAACCCTAAAAGAAGCGTTAGCATTGAAAATTCCAAGACCGAAAACTACGGTTGTCAGGTCAGTCAAAAGTTCATCATTCAGCTCAAGTCGTTTTTCACCTAAAATTTTAATATGAGCAAATTCATGCGCAAGTGTCGCCACGATATTTTCTGGTTGTGACAAGCTCTGCTGTTCAATGAAGATGTCGTACTTGCCATCTTCGTTCTTGCCAAAGTATAATCCTGCTGCAAGTTTTTCCGGGCTGTCATTGTCTACTTCAGTGAACACGCGATGTCCCATTCCGCCGTCAAATGTTTTTATGTTTTCGTCATAGGTCTGCAAATTGACTTCACCAAAGTTGATATCCATTTGTGCTGCGACTATTTCAGCAGTTTTGAGAAGAGCATCTTTCGAACCATCGTAGCGAATTGGGAAATCTTTCGCTGTTGGCTCAAGAACCGTCTTTGAAACAATGGTCTCTTGTCCGAATTGTGTTGCTAGCCACAGAAAAGAGTTTTCCATCCACAAACGCATTTCTTGGTCCAGTGGACAAACTGTGTTATTCTTATTTGAGAAAAGACCGAACATAAGGTTAAGGGGGCCGCTAACGTTGAAGGTGTTGCTGTCAGTAGGTGCATTTGGAAGTCCGCAGCTTCACTTTCATTCTGTTGCTGAATAAGGAATTGAGTTGAAAACATAATCATCAGCACCTATTGAATCAACACCATGTAAGGCACATTTAAGGATAGAAGTTACTGTTTCTTCTTCAGGATGAATGAACCAACGCTTCCTTCGCTTACGCTGAGCGCCTTGTCGAGTTGCCAGCCATTAAAGTAAAAGAAGTTTAAAAAAAGGGGATTTGTATAAGGGCCAAAAACAAGCCGTTTTCCTTCTTTATCTGTGATTACCATTTCTTTCCTTTTATCCCACTTTTGTCCATAATCAAAATAGAGGCCCTCACCACCGTATCTACTAAATTCACCATAGACGGCATCAATGCTATCCAGGCGTATGCCTTTGACATATCCGTAGGTTTTTGGGTTCACGACGACAGTGTAGTCCACCAGATCTTCCTGTATATATTGTGCAAACGTGGGAAACGAGAAAAAAAGGAAGGCAGGTAAAAGTAATTTCATAAGCTGTTATAAATTCAAACCTAAACTAAGGAAAAAGCACCTGTGTCGACTATAGCGAGCGTTAACTTATCTGAAAATATTGAGCAGGTGATTTACCTTTTTAGCCGTTCCCGTGCCTTGCTCTCATACGAAAGGCTTGCGCACAACGCAGAACGTATTTGCGAAGAAGCGGCGGTTCATGTTCTGCTGCTTTATTTAAATTCTACCATTCATTCTTAATTTGCGGCTGAAAGGAGGTTACGCTGCCGCTTTTTGCAAATACGCTGTTAGCGGTTCGTTGTTTTTCGGCTTGGCCATGCCGCTTCAAATTCTTGGCTTACATTTATCCTGCGTTCAAGGTCTCGCTACGCTAAGACCTTGAACAACTCTCGCATCTTTTTCAGAACACTTTGGGAGACAAGGGTGTTTACAGAATGTAACGCTACACCGGCGTATAAAGCAATGAGAAAAGACAAAGTGGACAACTCTCCTTCACGGTAATTAATAAATTACTTTGTTCTTTTTTATCTATCGTTACTAAGTAAATGTTGAATTGCAGCACAGGTTTCGGGAAATTTGTTAATGCCCTGCTTTAATAATTTTTTATTTATTCAATATTGCAGATATTTAAAGTCTTGTTACCCTAAATTAGTTTTATGAATTCCAATAGAAAGATTCTTATCATAACCGGCGATGCAGGTGAAAGTTTCGAAATCCTGTATGCATCGCACCGCCTGTTGGAAGCTGGATACCAACCTGTACTTGCAGCACCTGCAGTAAAGCGAATGAACCTAGTGATGCACGATTTTGAACCGGGTTGGGACACCTATATAGAACGTCAGGGTTACCTTATAGAATCTGACCTTTCGTTTGATGATGTAAATCCTGGGGACTACCATTCCCTTCTTATTCCTGGCGGGAGGGCGCCCGAATTTTTACGTAACGATCAACGGGTGATAAACATTGTTAAAGCGTTTTATAACAGTAATAAATACATTTTTGCTATTTGCCATGGAGTTCAAATCTTGGTAACCGCTGGCCTGGTAGAGGGACGAAAGATCGCTTGTTACGAACATGTAAAATTTGAAGTTGAATCATGCGGAGGTATTTATGTGACCCCGCAACAGGCCATTCAGGACGGAAAAATTATTACCGGCAAAACATGGCAGTCGCACCCTGAATTTTACAAGCTTGTATTTAACTGTCTTGAAAAAGCAAAAGAGGCAGAACCGGAAATACCGTTTATTATAAATTAACCGTCGTTGATGTTTGTTTATAAACAATACGACCAGGAGTCACTTGACACCCAGTATAATAACAGGCTGCATGTTCCTGATTATGCCGATTATTTCAAAAGGTGGGAATTGCTAAGCTGGCATACACAACAAAAATTACCGGTTATAAAAGATATCTCATATGGTAACTTACAACGGGAAAGGTTAGATATATATCCTTCGTTACAACCCCAATCTAAGACATTGATATTTTTACACGGAGGCTATTGGCAAATGCTGGATAAATCCATGTTCCACTTTATTGCAAATGGCTTTCATTCTTACTCGGTTACCACTGTGTTATTAACCTATCCGCTTGCGCCGGAAGTGTCTATAGATCAAATTGTATTATCATGTAGAAAGGCAATTAAGTGGTTGTACAGTAACTTTTCTGCGTTTAATGGAGATCCTCATCAAATATATATTGTAGGTCATAGTGCAGGAGGACATTTGGCTGCAATGCTGATGGCAACAGATTGGGAACTTTTCGACCCCGGCCTTTCAGCCAATGTGCTGAAAGGAATTTGTGCTGTCAGTGGCTTGTTTAATTTGGTCCCTATCCATCTTTCTTATATCAACAGGGTTTTAAAGATGGATATGGAAACTGCTAAATCCAATAGTCCTGTAAGGCTTGAACCTTCAAACTCATGTCCTTTAATCGTTGCTGTGGGTGAAGCAGAATCAGCAGAGTTTAACGATCAGAGCAAAGAATTTTATACTTGCTGGAAAAACAAAGGGATAGATAATCAACTCTTACAAATGCCGCGACAGAATCACTATTCAATTGCAGAAACAATTGTAGATCCGCAGTCATCCCTTCACCAGGCATTGCGACAATTGATGAAGATTAAATAGCTTCTCTACCTTGCAGGGCAGCACCAACTCTTACTTATTAGCGGCTTTTTGCCATTTCAAAAATGTCATTTTGCTTACATGATACTGTCCAGCAACAAATAACCGTCCACAGTCTAACATTCGCCTTTTTCATTGCTGACTTTTTTACTACCGCTAACGGGAAAGGGCTTGCCGATGTACCGGCATTAGCAATTCGTCAGCTTAAAATTATCGATAAAGTTGAATATTGTTCCTTGGTAGAACACTTGTTCGCCTGCCGGTTTATCGGCAAACGCATGTTAGCGGTAGTCGCTTCAGGATAGACAAACAATCACTTCCCCTCACTAACTCAGTCTTGTCTGACCTGCTTTCAAAAGCATCTCATAGTGATTTCTGTTTTTCGTCTTGTATATACAGGCTAATGCTCCACTCTGGAATATCTCGTATGTATAATAGTCAACCATATAGTCACAGTAACTACCGTCTTTGTAGTTCAGCGACGTTTTTTCTGGGATCACTTGAATAATATAGTTTAATGTGTCACCTTTTAAATAAAGTGCCCCTTGGCTAAAGAGGGTATCATGTAAAAACCGCTGTTCATGTTCATAGGCGAACTTTGATGGCAGGTCAAATTGCCTAACTTCTTACAATCAACAAACCTTCCATCTTTTTCTGCCATGTCAGTACGTAGCCCATCTTAAAATGGTCAATTTCCTGTGTAGTCAACCTTTTAAATACCCAATCATTTGAGAAATACCTGTCGGTTTTTTTCTGAAAGACTAGTAAAGCCTTTGGCTCTTTGTTTTTAATGAGTTTATCCAACCCAACTTGAGCCTCGGCATGTAGAAAACTTATTATTAAAATGATTGAGTAAAAGATTTTTATTGGATTATCGCTAACGGTTAACGTGTTGCTGTCAGTGGTGGCATTCCATGTTCAATCCATTCAAATTTATTACTAAAGTTCAATAATGTGCTATTGTCTAACACTTATTCCCCAGCCACCATATTGCAAAGTCTATATGTAAAAGGAGGCTCTGACTAGAGACTGCAGTCATCGTCCACCCGTAGGTAGGCGTACAGCCTGCCTACTTTATATATCAGCAACTCATTCTCATTAAAGTGCTTTTCCAGCTTCAATCTTTTATATGGGTAGCCGTACGGTGGTTTGTTTTATGATAAAAGATTAGAAAATTATTTTAGTGATAGTAAAACAAGAGTGTCTTCAGGTAAAAAGTATACAAGAAGTAACCAGGCAATTAGTAAAGCGATGTTGTTTAGGAGTAAGAAGCCAAAGATGCAAGCGCTGGGCTTATCGTTACGCTACTTTTATATGAATTGATAGATGAAGCGTTATATCTTTTAGCGATAACAGGCCGTGATTGTATTGCCTGTCCCACATACGTACATTTCCTTGTTCATTTCACGTTGTATTACCCGGGCCTAAGTAATAACCATAAGAAAAATAT
>DASQMG010000030.1:0-4323 GCA_035645595.1 Flavisolibacter sp.
TTTGATACATTTGAAACATAACAAGGTAGGGAGTTGTACATCTTGGTGGGCAGCATGCTTACATACAGGGGGCAAATCCGTGAGAGCATTTACTAATTGCGGCAATCATTGAAAAAGTGCCACTAATTATTACGCGTAAAACATAAACTAGATAACCAAACTTAAAAACAAACTATGAATATAACATTAATACAAGCCGAAGCTGCTATAAAGGCTGCTAAGCAGAAAGCCACAGAGCTGGGAACAAAAATGAACATTTGCGTTGTGGATGCGGGCAGCAACCTGGTGGCATTTGCCCGCATGGACGGTGCATGGATTGGCTCTGTTGACATAGCACAAAAGAAAGCGAAGACCGCTGCCTGGTTTATGATGGAAACAGCAGCTCTTAGCCCTTTGGTACAGCCAGGCGCCCCCTTATTTGGAATTGAACATTCGAATGGTGGGTTGATAACCTTCCCCGGTGGCGTTGTAATAAAAAATGGCGATGAAGTGATTGGCGCTATTGGCGTATCAGGAAGCACAGTTGAAAATGACCACGCAGTAGCCGCTGAAGGTGCTTCCGCAGTTAAATAATGGACTATTGTTCGTTCATAATTATGACTTTTAATTGGCCGGATTAACACTTGGCCATCTTTTTCAAATGCCTGCTTTCCAAAAGGGTATCGATCTTAAAACATTCTTGTGAAGTCGCTAACATGTTTGCGTCATAACTTTCCGTTTAAGATACACTATACACGAAACATCAATTAACGCATCATGAAAAACGCAATTTTGTTTTTGCTGTTAGCCGTAAGTTTTACTGCGCAATCGCAATCAGATCGAAAACCAACACTGAAAGAATTGCTTTATGGCGGAAAGTTGAAACTAGACTCAACCGGAGTTATACGGAAGAGTGATGACTTAAGCACAAAAATTGACACCAGTACAAAAAAAGCAGTTGAGCCAACAGTGCAAAAACCTACCCCTGTTCAGGAAGATGGAATAGGGAAGACAACACCGCCAACCGGTATGCCTACCTCTGTTGTAGATTCAGTTGAGTCAGCCGCGGCTCCTGGTGCCGCTGCACCAGCCGCCGCGACACCTGTAAAAAGCAATACAAAAATATGGAAGGACTATAGCGACTCCCTGCTCACTACGTTTAAAACGGAGTTATTGACCTCCAAGAAAATAAAGAAGGACACTTACTTCACGATTGTAGACTATGAAATTGGGTTGGATGGTGCCGTGACTATTCTGAATGTAATATCCACTCCCGAAAATGCATTCCTCCAGGACGAAATTAAAAAACGCATGGAGTTAACGGTTCCCCAGTTAGCGCCGGTTGTAGATAGCAGTGGCAAGCCCCGTAAGGTAAAAAGGAAGTACAATTTCAGTATCACCAAGGAGTAAGGTAAAATATGGCGTTAGAATCATTTTTCCAAAGCGTGGGCGATTGGCGCTGGTATGTAACAAGGTGGTTTTTTGGGCCTTCAACTAGTTCAGTTTTACCCGCCATTGGCACGGCAAAGGTTTCAAACAGAATTCAGTATCTTAAGCGGCTAATCAATATTAAAGCTTATGCGATACTTTTTCACTGTTTTGCTATTGTTACCTCTTTTGTTGCCCGCCCAAAAATTAAAGGGTATCAGTTATAACCAGTCAAAACAAAAAGTGATAGAGACCTATGCCGTCTCCATAAAAGAGGCCAAATCGGTTGTAACTACCTTACGGCTAAGATCTGTGGGGCGGTCGTTGTTTGCCTATGTTGCAGGTCAGGGTTTAGGCGTTAGTAACATTACAGGCCAGGACAAGATCATTTTGCACTTCGAAAATGACAGCACTGTTACCCTCCCCTCTACGGGCCGACAGGGTTTTTGGTACCGCGATAAAGCACTCAATGCCTACCAGCACCGGTACGCCATTAGCCGCGACGATCTTGAACTATTAAGCCAATACAAACTTACAGCGGTTCAAAAATCTGCGGGTGAGGATTATGCCTACATCAGCATCCCCGCCCGCTACCAGGAACGGGCTAAGAGATTAAGTAGCTTATTTGTTAGATACCTGCCTAAACTACCTGCTAAGAGTGTGACGAAGGAGCCCATAGCAGCCGTAGCAGCAGCGGCAGAAGTTACTGAGCCGGAGGAACCCAAAACTTCGGTGGCGCCACTTTTCTCTACCATTAAGGCAGAAGAAGCAGCGCAACATATTGGTGATAGTGTGATGATTTGCGCGAAGGTTTATACGGCCCGCTACCTCGACAGGAGTAAGGGCAAACCTACACTCATTAACATGGGAGCTCCGTATCCCAACCAGCCCCTGACTATTGTTATATATGAAGAGGATAGGGCAAAATTTAACGGCGCTCCTGAAGAAGCATTTCTTGACAAAGAAATTTGTGTTATAGGCACCCTGCAACTTTACAATGAAAGGCCACAGATTGTAGTTCGGAGAAAGGAGCAAATAACAATGAAGTAACAAAACACCATTGGTTTATAATCAAACAGGCCCGAGTTAAAACTCGGGCCTGTTTGATTAAGGCTGGGCAAGAGCAACGATTGCAGAATCTATCGAGGCTGATTAATAAAGTACAGTAAGGTAACGCCGGGTTATTCCTCGTTGTCAGCCTGGCCGCCTGATTTCAGCCGCTCATCTTCCCTTGATTTTTCTTGTTTTTCTTCTGTTTCTGTCCAGCCCGCGACCTCCCCCGAATGTTCAAAAGGTCCTACCGGTTTATCTTTTTCTGGTGAAGGTGTGTAGTCTGGTTTTAGGAGAGCCTCTTTCAGCTCTTCACCGTTATTTTTTGAAGTATCATTTTTTTCAGCACTTGGATTCGAGTCGGTATTCATATAATTTTTGTTTTATTAAATATACACAATAAGACAAAGGTACTGGTGGCTTTGTCTATTGTTTGCAAACCCTTCGCAGGCCTCGCAAGAAACTTTATTACCAGAACCCGACACCAGCACTTTATACGGGTAGACAGTGCACCACCAGAAGGCACATCTTTTGAACGCATCTCCGCATGTCGCAGCAATCATCCACCAATCACCACGATGGCTTTGTACATGTACGGGGTGCAAGGGAGCATAATCTAAAGAACGTAAGTCTTATTATACCAAGAGATGCACTGGTGGTCTTCACCGGCGTCTCGGGTTCAGGCAAATCGTCGCTGGCCTTTGGTACTTTGTATGCCGAGGCCCAACGCCGTTATTTAGAATCCGTGTCACCCTACGCACGGCGCTTGTTTCACCAAATGCCTGTGCCGGTGGTAGATAGTGTAGATGGCCTGCCGCCTGCAGTAGCTCTTCAACAGCAGAGGGGCTCTGGCACCACGCGGTCATCGGTAGGATCGGTTACAACGCTAAGTAATTTGTTGCGAATGTTGTATTCAAGGGCTGGCGACTATCCAAAGGACCAACAGATAATTTATGCTGAAGGGTTTTCGCCCAATACACCGGAAGGCGCTTGTCAGGAATGCCACGGCTTGGGCCGGGTTTATGAAGTAACTGAAGCGTCAATGGTGCTTGATGAATCGTTGACCATCAGGCAAAAAGCGATAGCTGCATGGCCAACCGCATGGGGCGGACAAAACCTTCGCGACATCCTGATCACCCTTGGTTACGATGTAGACAAACCATGGCGCGACTTACCAAAAAAAGACCGCGAATGGATATTGTTTACAAATGAGCAACCGCAGGTTCCGGTCTATCCCGGCTTTACCCATGAACAAGTAAAAAGTGCTATCAAAAACAGCCTGGAGCCAAATTATATGGGTACGTTCTCCAGTGCAAAGCGGCATGTGCTACATACATTTGCCAATACCCAAAGTGCGCTAATGAAAAGACGTGTAGCGCAATATATGCTAAGCAGCGAGTGCCCTACCTGCAATGGCAAACGGTTACGTCGTGAATCTTTATCTGTAAAATTTGCGGGTTTTGATATTGCAGATATTTCAAGGTTACCATTAAAAAGACTGGTCGCTATTTTTCAACCGTATAGTGATGGTACCGCAGATGCCGTGAACAAGTACACCAGGGACCACCACGAAGAAAAAGCGATGGTAGCAGCCCGAATTGCCGAAGACCTTGTAGCACGACTGGCTGTATTACTTGATCTGGGCCTTGGATATTTATCGTTGGAAAGAAGCACACCAACCCTTTCGCCCGGCGAGCTGCAGCGATTACGTTTAGCAACACAGGTGCGAAGCAATTTATTTGGCGTAGTGTATGTGCTTGATGAACCTTCGGCAGGACTGCACCCTGCCGATACAGAAGCATTATTAAGAGCATTGGATAAATTAAAGGCATCCGGCAATTCTCTGTTCGTGGTGGAGCATGAACT
>DASQMG010000031.1:0-5292 GCA_035645595.1 Flavisolibacter sp.
AAACGACAGGGCGGCGGACGCCGGCACTTCGCCGGGCCCTCTATCCGTTAGCTCAAATTGCCTCTTCAGATGCATCTCCTGCTAATGCATCCTCCTTAAAAGAAAAGGTTCCGGCTTTACGTGCACTTTCAAATCGCTTCCATAAATGTGGCAAGGCTCCCTTTTTAAAAAGGAACTGATGTCTGTTAAAGTGTTTGGTGTAATTTGACCTTGAAGGAATCCTGCCCCTGCCATAGCAACTACTTCACGGCCAATAAATTCGTGCTTCTCAAGTAAAGCATCTTCCATTTGCAAGTATTCCTCAACAGTCATATCTTATAAATCCGGCATAGGGCCGATAGTCTCGCTTTAGTAAAGCTACCTAATGTAGTTAAAAAGAATGTTCTCACAGTCATCCCTCATCTACCCCAATATCGGGTGCCGCTTAAACTCTTTTGCCCGGTCAAACAAATAACGGTAGGTAGTTAGCCTGCGGCTTTGGTACACATCGCCCAGGCCCTGCGCTACATTCAACATTTTGGGGTTGAAATCACCGATCCACTGCATCTCATATTCGTCATACGGGTTTTTCAAAACCGTTTTATGGGCCTCGCCAACCATAAAGGAATCAATGCCCTTGCCCTGAAATTCAGGCACTACGCCAAACACAAGGCCAGTGAACTTACTGCACTTCACTGTTTTTTTTATCCATAGAAATTTAAGCTTGTGCAATAGGTCAAACTTCCCATGCAAGTGCTTAAACCATTGGTTCAGGTCGGGCAGGTTAACAAACAAAGCAATCGGGTCTTCGTTCCTGTAAGCAAACCAAATAATGCTTTCATCCATCACCGGCTTCATTTTTTTAAACATCACCACTACCTGTTCCTTTTTCAATTCTTTTAATCCACCATGGCCCGCCCAGGCAGCATTATAAACGGTTGCAAAATCAGCTGCGTACTTTTCGAGCTTACTCTTTTCCATATTCCGAACACTAAACGCAGGGTCTTTTTCATATAGAGCATGCCGCTCGATTACTTTATCATTCAGCTTGTTTTTGGGTATCATGCCAAAACACACCTGGTGATAAAAAGGTTGAAAGCCATAAGTTTCAAATAGGCTCTGGTAATAAGGCGGGTTATAATTCATACCATAAAGCGGCGACTGAAAACCTTCTACAACCAATCCCCACCAGCGGTCTCGCTCACCAAAATTGATGGGGCCGTCCATCGCTTCCATGCCTTCCTGCAACAGCCAGTGCTTTGCTCCATCAAATAACATGGCAGCAGCATTTTGATCGCTAACGCAATCAAAAAAGCCCACGCCTCCTACAGTTATATCATCGCCTTTATTTTTATATTTTTTATTGGTAAAGGCCGCAATGCGGCCAATACTTTTACCCTCTTTTTTTAGTAGCCATCTTTTTACTTTTCCAAAGCGGAAAGTTTTATTTTTCTTTTCATCAAATACATCGTTGATGTCTTTATCCAGGGGCCGGATGTAATTTTTGTTAGTCTTGTTGAGTTCAACATTTACTGCAATAAATTCTTTTGCTTCACCGGCATTTGTTACTTCAATCAACTCCATAGTCAAATGTATAAAACGGCAAATGTATTGGAAACGCTAGTGCGGCGTATAAATAAAAAAACCACCCGAAGGTGGTTTACAATAATCTGGAAAAATTACAGAAACATTTTTCTTAAAAGGTCTTCGTCATGGTTATAGATATCGTCTCTAAAATTTAATAACCCTTCTTCGTTTACCCAGGCTGTATAATAAGTAATGATCACCGGGATGGCTTTTTTAAGCTTTACATATTTTTCCTCTCCGCCGTTCATGGCCTCAGCTATTTTATCGGGCGTCCACTCAGGATCGTTGCGCAACAGGTACTGCGCCATTTTTTCCGGCTCAGCAAGGCGTATACATCCATGGCTATAAGCTCTTTTATCTTTCGCGAATAAGCTTTTTGCGGGTGTATCATGAAAATAAATGTTGAAACTGTTGGGAAAGAGGAACTTGACTTTGCCAAGTGAATTTCCTTCTCCGGGTAACTGACGAATTTTAGGCAAGTCTCCTTCAGTGCCTACCTGTTCCATGTTTTGCTCGGCGAGGTAGTTTGAGTTGGAAGCAATCTTAGGCAGTATCTCACTTTTTACAATACTTGGGGGAACATTCCAATATGGACTAAAAACCACGGTGCTTAAATCGCCGCTAAAGCTTATAGTATTATTTCCTTCCTTTCCTACAACTACGTTCATATCAAACGCTTTTTTCTTGTCTTCATAAACATGTAATACAAACTCGGGGATATTTACCACAATCAACTGGCCTGCTGGCTCAGTTGGCATCCATCTCATACGGTCCATGTTCATTAAAATCTGCGACAGCCTTTTTTCAGCGGGCACATTCAAGTCTTTTATCAATTGCGCATTCACTACACC
Organism: Flavisolibacter sp.; assembly: GCA_035645595.1. Taxonomy (GTDB): domain Bacteria; phylum Bacteroidota; class Bacteroidia; order Chitinophagales; family Chitinophagaceae; genus Flavisolibacter. Next base: position 2,418 of record DASQMG010000031.1, read on the forward strand.
ATTTGGCGTATAACCCAGCTCTCTTTGAAAAATTCGGACGGCGTTTTCTAATGTATCATTATACAATTGCGACGTATCGGTACCTGGCATTTCACCTGTTAACTGCAAGCGTTTTTTAATAAGCACAACTGCCGGGGAGGTGTTTCCCTTTTTTAATGATTTTGCCGTTGGTATTTGCGGCCAGCCACCTGCTTTGGTAACCTCGTAATATTTGGCCAGGTTGCCTTTTAAAAGTCGGTACGGCTCATGTACGTCTTCAAAATATTTATTGTCTTTATGCTTTTTATTCAATAACGAATCAGCCATTGCCAACGCATCCTGCTTTTTATAAGGTATAAAGCGTTCCATCTCTTTCCGCTTTATATAGCCTTTTTCGTAGTTGTTTAAAATGTATTTGATGAAGTGCTGCGTGAGGGTTAACTCAGTTTGTATAAAATCACCTGAGGCGCTTGCAGACAACACTTCTTCTGCCGTGTAAGCATCCATCTTCTTTTGAAGGCTTTTATCACGCAACGAGGTGTCTTTATCATATGTCGTTACATAATCATGCAGGTTCCAAAAAGCACGGGCCTGTTCGGTTAGGCCGTTTGATGTAAACCAAGCAAAACCAAAATTACGGCTATTATAAAAACTACGCAGGCGCCGTGCAACGGTTTCATCCAGTTGTTTATTGCCAATATATTTTTCCATAGCGGCGCTGTCTAAAAAAAGATCGGAGTAAGAATTAGCTTGCGTAATGCTATAATCCCTTTTACTCATGCCCTTTTTTTCCTCGGCTTTCTTTTCCTCTTCTTCAACATTGCTAGGGTCGGAAGTGTTTGCATTTTGACAAGATGATAGCAAACTGGCTGCTAGGGCAGCATAAATAAAAAATGTTTTCATATCCGGTGAGATTTACAAAAGACGTGCCTATACCATTTAGGCAGACATATGTCTTACCCGGCTCTGTGCCTTATCATTTTATTAAGACAATTTGGGGAAAAGACTTCTTTTGTTTAATCTGGGGCGCATTATGGCAGGTTTTATTATCTGGTGACGCCTGCTGTTTATTCTATAGAGTACACATCAAACTGCCCAAGTTTGTAAATGTAAGTACTGGCGTATACGCAATCCAGTAAGGAGGAACTTCTTACTGGAGCGAATTGATTAACAGCGGCGTAAAATTTACGGCGCTGCCAGCGGTTGCTTTGGAATAGAAGATGCCATAAGAATTTTAACCATATTTACCGGCACCGCTGAACAACGAATTGCGAAGTTGCCGGGCAACCAACCCATATTCAATTGGAAAAATCCCTTTGCACCCTTACTTTTGCAGCCTGAAAATGAAAAGCAATCATTTCTGGCTGTTTTCTTTAAATCTCTTTTAAAAGCTTTATATGGCTAAAGTTGGTAAGGTTAAACAAATCATTGGCGCTGTTGTAGACGTTCAGTTCAACGGAGGCCTTCCTGAAATTTTCAACGCATTAGAAATAAAAAGGCCCAATGGCGACACGCTGGTGCTTGAGGTGCAAAATCACCTTGGCGAAGACAGTGTTCGTACCATTGCAATGGATGGTACCGAGGGTTTGCTTCGCGGACTTGATGTAGTGGATACCGGTGCTCCCATCACCATGCCCGCCTCTGAACAAATTCGTGGACGCCTTTTTAATGTAACCGGTGATCCAATAGATGGCTTGCCTTCTGTTTCAAAAGTTGGTGGCCGCGCCATTCATGCGAAGCCGCCCTTGTTTGAAAATCTTTCCACAGCCACAGAAATTCTATTTACCGGAATTAAAGTAATTGACCTTATTGAGCCTTACTCCAAGGGAGGTAAGATCGGGTTGTTTGGTGGTGCCGGGGTAGGTAAGACAGTACTGATTCAGGAGTTGATTAACAATATTGCAAAAGCTTACGCCGGTGTATCTGTATTTGCTGGTGTGGGGGAACGTACCCGTGAGGGGAATGACCTCATGAGGGAAATGATCGAAGCCGGCATCATGAATTATGGTGATGCCTTTAAACATAGCATGGAAGAAGGTGGATGGGATCTGAGCAAGGTTAATATGACAGATCTTGCTGAGTCAAAAGCAACTTTCGTATTCGGACAAATGAACGAACCACCGGGAGCCCGTGCCCGTGTTGCCCTTTCAGGATTAACCATTGCAGAATATTATCGCGACGGCGACGGCACCGGTAAAGGCCGCGATATTCTTTTCTTCGTTGATAACATCTTCCGTTTTACACAGGCAGGGTCCGAAGTATCGGCTCTTTTAGGCCGTATGCCTTCGGCGGTAGGCTACCAGCCAACGCTGGCAACTGAAATGGGATTGATGCAGGAGCGTATTACGTCAACTAAAAATGGTTCCATTACTTCAGTGCAGGCTGTGTACGTACCTGCCGATGACTTAACCGATCCGGCGCCGGCAACAACCTTCGCTCACCTTGATGCAACAACGGTACTATCCCGTAAGATTGCCGATTTAGGTATCTATCCTGCGGTGGATCCGTTGGATTCTACATCAAGAATTCTGACCCCTAAAATTGTAGGTGATCTTCACTACGATTGTGCGAACAGGGTAAAACTGATTTTACAGCGCTATAAAGAATTGCAGGATATCATTGCTATCCTTGGTATGGATGAATTAAGTGATGAAGATAAATTAACGGTAAGCCGTGCAAGAAGGGTGCAGCGATTCTTGTCGCAGCCTTTCCATGTGGCAGAGGCGTTTACGGGTTTAAAGGGTGTGTTGGTTCCAATTGAAGAAACGATTCGTGGCTTTAATATGATTATGGATGGCGAAGTAGATGACTATCCTGAAGCTGCCTTTAACCTTGTAGGTACTATCGACGACGCCATTGAAAAAGGCAAGAAAATGCTGGCGCAGGCGCAGGGATA
>DASQMG010000032.1:0-8663 GCA_035645595.1 Flavisolibacter sp.
GTTCTGATGAGGGATTCGGTGGCTGTGCCAATATACTGCGCAAGATCCTCCCTTGAAAATTCAATCAGGCTGGCCTGCCCGTCCTTGTTGAATTTTTGGTGAATATCCACCAGCGCTTTTGCCACCCGCTTGCGCAGGGAGCTGTAAGCAAGGTTCAGCAGCCGCTCTTCCTTTCCTTTTACATTTTGGGTAACAATCCGGATGAATTTAGTGGCAATACTAATGTCGCTGTACATCATACCAAGGAACTCGTCGCGGGGGATTTGCATGATCTCCGCATCTTCCAAAATGGTAGCGCTATCGTCATAGGCCTTATCTTCTATTAAAGCCGTATAGCCAATAAATTCGCCGGCACTGAAAAGGTCGGTAATGTATTCTTTCCCGTCTTCGTGGCTTTTAAACGCTTTTACTTTTCCACTCACGAGATAATATAAGAACCTTGGACGTTTGCCTTCCCCGTACAGCGCCCATTTTTTATGAAACGCTTCCACTGCATACTGGTCGGACAAATGTTTAAGCAAGCCCGTATCTTTTATATCTTTTACAAACTGCGACAGTCCTTGCCCGGAGGGAGCGTAACTCTGTTGCAAAACTTCTGCTTTCTTCAGCCGCATTTCAATGGCGTTGAGCAGCTCGATATCGTCAAACGGTTTTGTCACATAATCATCGGCGCCCATTTCCATTCCTTTTCTAAAATCGCCTCGTTCTGTTTTAGCAGTTATAAAAATGAAAGGGGTATTTTGTGTACCGGCATTTTTACGCAGCAGATGCAACACGCCGTAACCATCCAGTTCAGGCATCATAATATCACATACAATAACATCCGGCTTTTCTTTCATTGCTACTTCCACTCCACGCTTGCCATTTTCGGCGGTTAATGTTTTGTAGCCTGCGAGGTCTAATATTTCCGCCGTGTTTTCCCGTATATCGTTGTTGTCGTCAATGACTAAAATTGTCTTCGCCATGATTGTTGTTATTTACAGGAATGGTTATCGTTATTAATGTTCCCTGGTTAAGGCTACTTTCTAAGCTAATGCTGCCGCCCAGCAGGTCGGTATAGCGCTTCACGATATGCAGCCCTAAGCCGGTGCCCTGGATGTTAGCGGCATTCCGGCCACGAAAAAAGGAGGTGAAGAGATGTTCCTGGTCCTCCTCTGAGATGCCGATACCTTCGTCCCGTACCGAAATCTGCACCATGCTTTCCTCCACCTTACAATTTATATAAATGGAAGCGCCTTCCCCGGAAAATTTAATGGCATTAGAGGCCAGGTTGATCAGGATGTTCTTAATTAATTTTTTATCGGTTTGCACTGTTTCGTTACCCGAACAGGTACAAATAATCTGCTGGTCTTTTTTTGTCAGCCCTTTCATTTCATCAACGATATCCTGTAATAATTCGTAGAGGCTAAATTCGTGAAACAGGGAGGTCACTTTACCTTCGTCCAGCTTTCCAAGAGAAAGAAAATCCTCTAATAAATCGTTCAGGTGTTTTACCGATAGTTTGATCTTATCTATATGGCGGTTTCGACTGGCCTGGTCCTCTGTACTTGTGTATTTAGAAAGTAGCGAGGCAGAAGATAACACCGTACTTAATGGCGTTCTGAATTCATGCGAGGCCATGGAAACAAAACGGCTTTTGATCTCGTTAAGCTGCCGCTCTTTATCAAGGGCTTCACTTAATTCTGCCTGCGATTGCTCCAGGCGCTGCAAAGCTTCTTTCAAAATCATGGTTCGCTCTTCTACTTTGGCTTCCAGTTGAGCATTCAGCTTTCGCATTTCATTGGTTACAATTTCCAACTGGTATTGCTGCTCTGCCATGCTTTGCTCAATCGCTTTCCGGTGTGTTATGTCAACGATGAACGAGATCACATACCGTTCGTCGTCTTTTACATAAGTGCTGAGGCTTACTTCCAATGGAAGCTGGTGGCCGTTTTTTGTTTGGCCGTACAGGTCGCGTCCATGACCCATTATCCGGTTCTTTGGCTCGCAAAAAAAATCAGCTCTTTGTTTAATATGCCCATGCTTATATTTTGTTGGAACAAGCAGTTCCACTTTCTGCCCTATCAGTTCTTCGGCTTCATAGCCAAACATCCTGCAGGCTGCGGGGTTAACCAAAATAATATCGCCTATGGTGTTAGTAACCACAAATCCTTCTGTTGCATTTTCAAATAAGGAAGTGATGTGGGTCCGGTCGAATTGCATCCGCTAAATGGTTTATTGCAAACTTAGGGGATGTTTTAAAGTGCAAGCAATTCGGCTTCTAATTCAATGGCTTTCGGAAAAAGTATGTTGTTCTCCAAATGCTTATGCTGCATAAGATCGTTATCAAGTTCCTGCAGCTTTTGAAAAAGTACCCGGTGATTGGTGCAGGCATTTTGGGGGAACACATAATGGTCGGTGAGTTCTCTCATCTCTATCAACAGTTGGCTCATCTTTTTATGTTCGTCTCCAATATTGCTCAAGGGCTTGCGCAAAGTTTTAACAAAGAGGCTGCCGTATGTTTCTTTACCACGGTGGGTATTTTCTACCTGTTTGATGTAGGGAAAGATGACCTCTTCTTCCTGGCGGGTATGCGAAAGAATCTGCTGGGACAGCCTCTCGAAGGAAGACAGGACAGTTTGGAGATGCGGCTGGCCCTTTTTATGGCTCATTGCAAAAGCATTTAGCCCCGCACCAATTGAAGGCAAGGCTTCTTTTAAGTAGGCATGATGTACGTTAATTATGTAATCTATTAAAAAGCCAATGCTCCAGTTGTTATATTGGAGATTATTGGCAAGTCTTACCGTTTGAGAGGCCTCCTCCAGTTCTTCTGTTACAGCAGATACGTCCAAGCCTTTCTGCAGGCAGGCTTCCTCCAACGACACTATACCACCACAGCAAAAATTAATACCTTGTCTTTTAAAAACATCGGCTGTACGGTAGTTATCACGTACAATTTGCGCTATTGTTTTTTGCAAAAGTTCACTTTTCATTACTTTTTTGTTTTGTTGCTGTTTATAGCACTTCTCCTTTGGATTATATATTCAAATAAATGGTGGTAAGAATGATGCCTGCCGCTGCCTTACTTAGTTTAGACAGGCCATTTGTTATTTACCATTTAGCCATTACGACCTAACTGTTATGATAATCTCTCTTGCCTTGTGGCACCCGAATTTTGCATTATAGTCTAACCGCTACCATAACGCTTCAACCTTGTGTTACAGGGAAACGAAGGATTGGATTGATGCCTTATAAACAACCAACGCCAACAGTAAGACAGATTGCATTTGCCGCCTAAAACCCCTGAATCTTATCTCTCATTCAACGGGTAGCAAGTAAGAGGCAGGGTGATTGCTATTCTTACTTATGCATAGAGCTCGCTATTGACGGTTGTTCATTTACCCGTTAATACTTAGCACTACAACTACCTACCCTTTTCATTACTTCATCACCGGTACAACATCATAGAAAGTCAGCCAAGCAGAAGCAAATATATTTTCACCAATTGCGGCAAAACATGACTTATGTCAGTTTCAGATTTGACACATATCAACGGTTTCGCACAGCATACCTATAATGTTTGTGCCTTTGCAAATACAGACTTAGGAGCGGTAGGAGTAATGTTCCTCAACAACATTTTTCGATTGCATGGCTACAACAAAAGCCGTTTGGATTAGCTTACGCATGGTCAATCATACCTCCTGCAAAGATTAAAAAGTTAATTATCCACTCAGGCATACCTATACTGTTCTACGTCCTTCTTCCTGCAAAATGTTACCAACAGTTTTTAACGCGACATAAAACATCATAACGAGATTTTTGTTGCCGCGGGCAAAGCGGCATTTTTATGGATAGCTGCAGATGATATCGGCGGGTGACAGCTGCTATTTTAACAAACCCTGCCATGCACATCAATAAGTCTTACATACTAAGCGGTCAACATGTCGCCGGCTTTTATAACGTGGCAGCCATGCTTTCAACCACCCTGCACCGGGAAGTAAAGAATAGTAATCCAAACGCTTATGCCTTTTACAGGAGAAAGAAGGTCAGTCAGGCTACTTCGGAATCATTGAAACTATGTTTATTCATTATTTGCAGCGTTTCCAAAAAACTCCTTCCTTATCACCGGACGTTTACCAACTCACACAGCAGGAGCGAAAGTCGCTAATCAATTTTGTCGTACAGCAAAAGGCTTACTGGCAATAGCTTCCTGGCCGATGAGTTCGAAATTAATCAGCCGATTTTAGCTTGAATTAATCATATACAACTTATTCAATGATAACCGTCCGTACAGGCAACTTTTCCAAAACCTGATTAAAATCAGTTTTACACCTATGCCTTATCATACACTGCTGCCCCGCTCAAAAATACATTTGCCTTCAAACAAAAGCATTATGGAACCTACAAACAACGGGGAGGGCGCTCTTACTGAAGAACAAAAGTTCGACCGGGCATTCAAGCCCAAAGGAGCGATTGCCTTTTTTATTCTCATGGTTATTCTGGGAATGATCATTTGGTACGGCATCTATTTCTTAATGCTTGACAGAGCCTAAATCGGACCCCAATGATCATAGATAAGTTTGAAAAAAAAGTTATTCTCATCACAGGTGCTGTATTGTCGTTATTTATTTTCTCCATGTTATACGGGAGAAGCAAATACAATGACCTGCCCGAATGCCTTCCCTTTGATAAAGCCTACACCGAACCTAAAGTAATCAAGCTGGATGAGAAGACTTACCAGGTATATTCCGTGGCTTCTATGTGGCAGTTTCAGCCATCGAAAATCTATATACCTACAGGCAGCGAGGTTGATTTTTTTGTTTCCTCCAAAGATGTGGTCCACGGTTTCAACATCCATGAAAAGAATGTAAACATGATGGCTGTTTATGGCAACATCAACAAACAAACCGTAAAGTTCGACCAACCCGGCGTGTATAAAATTACCTGTCACGAATACTGCGGTGTGGGACATCAGAACATGCAGGCGGAAGTGATTGTGAATGATCCTGCAGCAAAGTAAACAACCTCCCTGGCACTCCTGAAGGGGGACGTAGACCTGGGGAAACTATTATTATTAGGTTAGTTCTTATAAGGATGATGTAGCCAGCGGAAGAATATCCGCAAGACTTTCGTTGCGTCGCACTCTTGTACTGCCATAATTCTATTGAACACTTGAAGCATAGCCAGTATTCAACTTCCAAAACATAAAACAATGACCACACAAACAATAGAAAAGAGAGCGCTTCGTTTCCCGGCCTTAACCCTGGAACAGGGCGGCCTGCAAATCTCCGGATCTTTAAAACGATTAATTTACTGGGAACTCGGAATTCCTCTTGCCTTGTTGTCGATTGGTATCTATCATGGCTTAATGCAGGTAATTTACCGGGCCGGCGTTTTACAGCAACCGGCATTTGCCAAGCTTGATTACTACCAGGGCTTAACGTTGCATGGTGTTATAAATGCTATTGTACTAACCACTTTTTTCGCTGTTGCTTTTGGTCACGCCACTATAACTTTTTACTTAAAAAAAGAAATCAATAAAACGCTAGGTTGGATCTCCTTTTGGCTGATGACCGTTGGTACTGCAATGGCTGCCTGGGCCATGTTAGCCGGCAAGGCTTCTGTGCTTTATACATTCTACCCTCCGTTAAAAGGTCACCCTCTGTTTTATCTGGGTACCGCTTTATTAATTGTTGGCTCATGGATACCCTTATACGATTGGGCAAGGCTCTACCGCCAATGGAAAAAAGAAAACCCAACTACAAAAACACCACTGGCTGTCCTGGGAACACTGGTAAATTTCATTATCTGGTTTGTGTGTACGTTGGCTGTTGCGTATGAGGTTTTAGTGTTGATTTTACCATGGGCTATGGGATGGACACCGGCTATAAATGTTACACTGGCGCGAACCTTATTCTGGTTCTTTGGTCATGCCCTGGTTTACTTCTGGTTATTGCCGGCTTATATAATGTTTTATAATTTCCTACCCGCCCTCGCCGGTGGCAAATTGTTCTCCGATACCGCAGGACGTATAGCTCTTTTTGGGTTTTTATTATTCTCCGTACCCGTCGGTGTTCACCACCAGTTCTCCGATCCTTCCATTACCAAAGGCGTAAAACTTTTCCAGGGCATTTTAACCTTCGGCGTAGCCATCCCAAGCTTTATCACCGCATTTACTATTGCCGCATCGCTTGAATATGCAGGCAGAAAACGGGGCGCAAAAAGTTTACTGGGCTTTTTTACCAGGCTGCCCTATCTGGATCCTAAGAGGTTTTTGTTTGCCTACCTGATCTGCGGCTTGTTCATCTTTATTTTTGGCGGCCTAACCGGGATTGTAAATTCGTCCAGTGAGCTGAATAACATCATTCACAATACAGCATGGCTGCCCGGCCATTTTCACATGACCGTTGCCGGACCGGTATTTCTCGGCATCATTGGCATGAGCCTTTACCTGTATTCAAAAACAGCGGGTAAGAAAATATTTCTGCCCCGGGTTACTGTCATTATCCCCTACCTGTGGACAATTGGAATTTTAATTTTCTCCACCGGTTTATCATGGGGTGGTTTGATTGGTGAACCACGACGTACCAACCTGGGGATGACCTACCTGAATCCAAAACATGCATTGTACACACCCGAATGGGTGCCGACAACTATGCTTGGCTTATTAGGCGGTATTATTATGTTTATTGCCGCTACCTTATTCCTGGTTGTGTTCTTTGGAACCATGGCCAAAAAACGCTCAGAAGAAGCCGCGCTTGAATTGCCGGTAAGTGAATCCATCCATGATGAAAAACGAATTCCATTATTTGATTCTTTTAAACCCTGGCTGGTAACAATGGCGGTTATTCTTGTGGTGGCGTATGTACCGGCGTTTATTGATGCAACAAAAAATCCCGGTCCTGGTGCGCCCAGGTTCACTCCCGACAATCCTATGCCGGTGCAGGGGTCTCCTGCAGCAACGTCAACAGTTGTTAAAGGGGGTAAAACAACATCCTACAATAAAAGCAGATGAAGAAGTATAGCATATGGCTGTTTGTGGCCGGAGTTGTGATTTTTCCGGTAACGGTATTTGCTGTGGTAAAATGGTTTGAAATTACCTACACCGCATTGCCTGTGTTAGGTGGAGAAGCGCATAGGATCGGCAGCTTTAGCCTGGTAGATCAGCACAGCCACACCACTTCGTTGAACGACTGGAGTGATAAAATTGTGGTCGCCGATTTTTTCTTTACGCATTGTCCTGTCGTTTGTCCAAAGATGACCCGCAGTTTGAAAAACGTACAGGGGTTGTATGCAGGAGATAAGGAGCTGCTGCTCACCTCCTTTACCGTTGACCCCGAAAGAGATTCTGTTGATCAGTTGAAACAGTATGCAGAGAAGATGAACATCAGGGACAACTGGCTACTGCTTACCGGAAGTAAAAAAGAGATTTACATGCTGGCCCGCAATAGTTTTTTGATAACTGCCACCGATGGTGATGGCGGTCCGCAGGATTTTATCCATAGCGAATTGCTTGTTTTAATTGATAAGCAAAAACGTATTCGTGGTTACTATAACGGAACGCTTCCATCAGAGGTCGACAACCTGCTCCGCGACATATCAAGGTTAAAAAAAGAAAAATAAACCAACATGAAATTTAAAACCATATTGCTCCTTTTCTCTTTGGCCCTTTCTACATCAATTATTGCTGCTCCCCCCGCAGATGAAGGCAAAAGCATCTTTGCTGCCCGTTGTGCTGCCTGTCATAACATTAATAAAAATCTTACCGGGCCCGCACTGGCCGGAATTGATCAAAGAAGGTCCATAGATTGGATCGTTAGTTTTGTACACTCGTCACAAACAATGGTAAAGGCTGGCGATAAAGATGCGGTGGCAGTTTTCAATCAGTTCAATAATATTCCAATGCCCGATCACGCTGATTTAAGTGATGCACAAATAAAAAACATTGTTGAGTATATTAAAACTGCGGCCGAACCGGTTGAAGAAGAAAAAGCCCCTTTTGCAACGCCTTCAAAACTTCGTCCGAACTATAGTTTTGTTACGTTGCACAGCTATAGTTTCTTTATTGCATTTTTTTTATTAGTAGCCTTATTGGTTGGTGTATTGTTATTTGCTGTTCGTGTGAAAGAGTATGAAAGGAAGATGGCAATGAAAGAATAAGCGGGTTCATCCATTTTTTGTTTGAACTACTGCCGCTTTCGCACGCAGGCCTGTTCTTCGCATAATGAAATTACAAGTAGAAGAGCACCGGTATCTGGCACTACCAAGGAAACCAAATAGCGTCAACGCGTAATAAAGGACCTTTTGTTGAATTCACTTGAATAAATACGTCAGTAATTAAACCATAATTTATCAGGGCCGTACAGCATTCTCCAAATTTGAGGTTAATTGATTTAAGTCCTTACATCTCCTGTTCTTAAACCACCACACTGCACAGCCTGGCTCCTACCGCTTTCTAAAGTCCTGCCTTCCTTTTAATATCCTTAGCCACCTGTACATATTCATTATAGGAGTAGGGCTTCACTACGTAATCTAACACTCCCAGTTGACGGGCTTGTTCTATTTCCTGCCTGCTTTTATGGCTCGATAATACAATTACATGAATATGCTTATACGGTTCCATGCCTTTTAGATCTTCGAGGAACTCATCCCCGGTTATGCCTCTGAGGTGCATATCCGTTACA
>DASQMG010000033.1:0-3225 GCA_035645595.1 Flavisolibacter sp.
GGAGTGTAATTAAGGGGTGAAATTAGCCTGAAAAATATATATTTGCCGCTCCTTAAACAAACCGTGTATGCAATTGAAGGGCCTCATCCGCTTTTTTACAATCCTCCTTATTATTTATTCTATCTACGAGCTCTCCTTTACCTGGGTGGTACGTGGCCACGAAAATAAGATGGAGGCGAAAGCGAAGCAATTTGTTAGTCTGAACTATGTGAATGCCGACAGTGCCACCAAAGCACAAGCGTACAAAGACCGTTTAAGAAGATTACTGGACAGCACTAAAGACGATAATGTTCACTTTGGCATTACGGGTCCTATCTCCTACCAAAAAGCCAAGGAGGAAGAATTAAATCTTGGCCTCGACCTGCAAGGCGGTATCAACGTTACCCTTGAAGTAGAATTAGCCGGGCTTTTGCGGTCAATGGCTAATAATAGCAAGGACCCCAGCTTTTCAAAGGCCCTGGAAAATGCTGAAAGCCGTAAAGCCAATAGCAGCGCTGATTATGTTTCTCTTTTTGTAGAAGAATATAAAAAGTTGTCGTCAAATGGCCCCTTAGCGCCGTTATTTGCAGCGGCCAGTGCCGGACGAATAACGCCGAAGGATGGCGACGACAAGGTAGTTGGATATATCAGGGAAGAATCTAACGCTGCATTTGACCGCACCTTCCGTGTGTTACAAACTAGAATTGACCAGTTTGGAGTAGCGCAGCCGAATATCAATCCAAACAAAGATCGCGGTATAATAACCGTTGAACTTCCAGGTTTGCAGGACCAGGAGCGGGTACGTAAATATTTGCAGTCGTCCGCTAACCTGCAGTTTTGGCTTACCTATAAACCAGAGGAATATTTTACTGCGCTTACAAATGCTGATAAAGCGTTTGCTGCGCTGGAACAAGTGTCTAAACCAAATACACCCGCTCCTGTACCGATTGCCGACACGACAACAAACACAGATACGACCGGCAAAACGGCTGCTGTCGCAGATACAGGAAAGGGGCCCAAGACGCTATCTACCTTGGCAGATACTGGCAAAAAAGCGGCCGATACTGCAATTGCCGGGAATACTCCTTTGTTGAAATTATTCCAGCAGGGCGGACAGGGCTTAGTAGTAGCTACAAAAGATACTGGTTACCTGCGTGCCTACCTGAACAACGATGTTGTTCGCCGTGCTTTCACAGAAGCAGGATTAAGCGATGCCCGTTTCGGATTCGGTATCCCGGGCCGCGATGCTGGCGGCAAACAGGTAGGTGTTGTCCCAATGTATGTTTTAAAAACTTCGAACAGCGATAAAGCGCCGATGGAAGGCGATGTAATTACTACCGCTACGCAGAGCTACGATCAAATGGGGGGTAAGCCAACTGTTTCAATGGAAATAGGGCCTGCCGGTAACACTAAATGGGAACGTTTAACAGAGACCTCTTTTAAAGAAACGAGACCGATTGCCATCGTTTTAGATGATATTGTTTACTCCGCTCCTGTTGCTCATAATGGTAAAATCAGTGGTGGGCGCACAGAAATCTCAGGCAATTTTACCCTGGCGGAAGCACAGGATTTGGCTAACATTTTAAAGGCGGGCAAACTACCGGCACCGGCTAAGATTGTACAGGAACAAATAGTAGGGCCAACCTTAGGCGCCAACGCTGTTAATGGCGGTATCATGGCCTTTGCTATTTCCTTCATTGTTATTTTCTTATTGATGCTGGTGTATTATAACACCGCTGGCTGGGTTGCAAACATTGCCCTGATCTTGAACTTGTTGTTTACCATTGGTGTACTTACAGGCTTAGGTGCTACATTAACGGCACCCGGTATTGCGGGCCTGGTGTTAACCATTGGTATGGCTGTAGACACCAACGTGATTATTTACGAACGCATTAAGGAAGAACTTACGAAAGGAAAGGGCTATATAGCGGCAGTAGATGAAGGTTATAAACGATCCCTCCCCCCGGTGTTGGATGCCCACGTAACTACCTTGTTGACGGCCATCATCCTTTTCTCATTTGGTCTAGGTCCGGTAAAGGGCTTTGCCACTACGCAAATCATCGGTATACTTCTTTCCCTGTTCTGCGGAATTTTAGTAAGTCGCTGGGTTACCAACTGGTTTACTAATAAGAAACGTCACCTTGAATACTTTACCCCTGTTTCCCGCCGCATATTAAAGCACCCTACCTATAAATTCATTCAATTCAGAAAAAGGGCCTACGTCGTTTCAGCAATTGTTTTGGTTTTGGGGATTGCAGCTATTTTCAACGGGTTCCACCAGGGAGTGGAGTTTAAAGGGGGTCGTAGCTACATAGTGAAGTTTAACCAGCCCATGAACGATAAAGTAGAGGAAGTTCGTAACGATCTGACGGCGGCTTTTGGTGACACAGCCGGATTGGTTCTAAAAACAATCGGTGCCAACAACCAACTGGATATCACTACTTCTTACCAGATAGCTAACACTACGCCAGGAGCAGATTCCATCGTAGGAACAAAGCTGATGGAGGGTTTAAGTAAATATGCTCCCGCTGCTAGTTATGAGCAATTTAAAGCCAATAATATCGTAGGGCGCACTACAGTACTGCCAACAATCTCTGACGACTTGAAGAACGGTGCCAAGTGGGCTACTTTCTGGAGTATCATGATCATTGCGCTTTATATTTTCATCCGCTTCCGCGACTGGCGATATTCACTGGGTACTATTGTTACGCTTGCTCACGACGTATTGGTTACCCTGGCGGTATTCTCTTTCCTGAAAGAAGTCGTTCCTTTCCCATTGGAACTGGACCAGCATTTTATTGCAGCCATACTTACGGTAATTGGTTTTTCAATGAATGATACGGTAATTGTATTTGACCGAATTCGTGAATACAGCCGCCAGATGGTTGGTGCCAGCAAGGAGACAATTATCAACAAAGCCATTAATGAAACACTTAGCCGCACCATTATGACTTCACTGACGGTTTTCTTAACCGTTTTAATCTTGTTTTTAGTAGGTGGTGAAGTAACTAAAGGTTTTGCCTTTGCTATGATGATTGGTGTAGTAACAGGTACCTACTCCTCTATTTTTGTTGGCGCACCGATTCTTGTTGACTTAGGTGGCGACAGGCCGTTAGGCGGCAATGACCCGGCTGTGGTAGAGACGAAGCCGGTGTTAAAGGCCAAAGTGCAAAAAGTATAAGTGACTAATTTTAAATAATAAAAGTCCTGCAGAAATGCGGGACTTTTTTATATAGTGCTGACGAG
>DASQMG010000034.1:0-2269 GCA_035645595.1 Flavisolibacter sp.
ACGGCTTCACAGGTGAACAATGGTTCCTCCGATAATTGCGCGATTGCAACAGATGGCTACGCCCTGGATAAGACAGTCTTTGATTGTAGTAATGTAGGTGCGAACACTGTAACGCTTACCGTAAGGGATGCGAGTGGAAACAGTGCGGGTGCACTAGCTACCGTAACGGTAGTGGACCCTATAGCGCCCACCTTTACGATTCCTTCCTCTCATGGTGTAAACCTGGGTTCGGGTTGTTCTATTGTGGTACCAGACCTTGTAACAGGATTAAGCGGATCAGATAATTGCGGTAACGTAACGTTTACCCAACTACCGGTTGCAGGAAGCTCTCTTTCTTCTTCTCATAGCCAAACACACACGATTACGATTACGGCTAACGACGGTCATGGCAACACCACTTCAGGTAATGTAACACTAACAGCTAAGGACCAAACGTTTCCTTTATTAACCCCTCCAGCGGCTGTTACAGTCAATACCGATAACGGAAAATGCAGTGCTTCTGCCGTTGCCTTGGGTATACCGTCTTATAGTGACAACTGCCCGGGAACCACCGTAGCAAACGATGCACCTGCCACTTATCAAAAAGGTGTGACAAGCATTACATGGACAGCGACAGATGCAGCAGGCAACACCCAAACAGCAACACAAACAGTAACGGTTACGGATAATGAAAAGCCTGTGCTTACCTGTCCTACGGTACCGGTACAATGTTATGTTTCTTCTGGAACCTATACGGTTCCATTGCTTACAGCTACCGACAATTGCGGTATTGCTTCCATCACATTCGCCATCACCGGAAGTACAACAAGAAACGGTAGCGGCACCAATGCCGGTGGAAGCTTTAACGAGGGCAGCAGTGTCATAACGTGGACAGTTGTGGATGGTAGTGGCAACAGCAGCACTTGTACCACAACGGTTGTCATTAATCCAAGGCTTACATCCCTTATACCGGATGTGTATGCGGTTAATCCGGGTGGCAGTGCTAATACACTCTACAAAGGTTACGGTCCTACTTCGCTCACCCTCAACGCTTCGGTCAGTGGTGGCACAGGGCCTTATTCCTATAAGTGGACGGTGGGTTCTTCAGCAGGTCAGGGAATCAGCACATCCCCCTCCCTTACTGAGAGTCCAACTGCTACGACTATGTATTACTTTAATGTAAAAGATGCGTATGGCTGTTCAGCGCCATTGATGACAAGAACTATTGAAGTAGTCGACGTCAGATGTGGGCCAAGGCTTGATAAAGTGACGGTTTGCGTACTGCAAAAAGGAGTACCCACCACCAGTTGTGTAATCCAGAATAGCGTACAGGGATCCTTGTCTAATGGAGGGTATTTAGGCAGCTGTCTTGTCAGTGCGGCTACCACCAAAATTCGTAAAGTGGAAATAGCAAATGAGGTTTCAACTCCCGAGCTTTCTATGAGTGTATTACCCAATCCATCTCCTTCCTCTTTCCAGCTTCAGATCAGGAGCAGAAACGAAAGTCCTGTTACGATCCGTGTTATTAGTGGGCTCGGCGTCGTCATAGAAACCAGAAGAGGTATCGGGAGTAACGGAACGATTTCTATAGGAAGCAGTTACCGGCCCGGCGTGTATTATGTAGAAGCAGCGCAGGATGGAAAAAGGGTTACCCAAAAGCTGATAAAGTTATCAGAATAAGTTAATTGAATAAACACAGTATTTACGAGGTGGCACCTTTATAGTGCCACCTTTTTCATGTACAGGTAAGTGGATAATTCCTTTCTATGAAAGGAGTTTTTTTACTTTTGTTCTTCAGGTATTGTATTCCACTCCCTTTTTGTTTCGTTAGCAGATGCAAATCCACCAATACCCTTTTTCCAGTAGGCATTATACCACTCCCGTGATTTGACTTTTTGTTTTGGTGATGAATGGAAACCCTCTCTTAAATTAAAACATTACCGGTAAATTTTACACCGACGATTGACATATGTAAAGCCCATATCTTATTGCCTGATGTAGATGCGAGACTTTTTCTTTTACCTGCCCAAAGAAACGGGACCAACACATTTCAGGGCCTACTAAATGAACCTTAACCAGGCGCCCGGTTTGAAATAGGAATGTCATTTCCTTTTCTGCCATAGAATTAAAGCTCCAAATCCTTAACTTCAAAGACGCACTAATTTACAGCCGTCAATTCTCGATACTTTATGACAAGACCATACATTCTACTTCTGCTCTTTGTTGGAGGCTGCCACTCTAAGGATAAAGCATATGACTACAAAAGTTATCCGTTTGACAAGGAGGTCAT
>DASQMG010000035.1:0-1536 GCA_035645595.1 Flavisolibacter sp.
ATTTTGTTTTGCCTTCATCATCCACACCATCTTCTTCCTGGTTTTTCTTGGTACCAAACTTCACCGGCACGGGTAAAAACTTGGCATACTTATCTAAAATTCCCTGCAGTTTCCACTGGTTCAGGAACTCTTCATTTTCACCGTTGATATAAAGAATTACATCGGTTCCCCTTTCGGTCCGGCTTCCCTCCGTCAATTCAAACTCGGTACTTCCATCGCATACCCAACGGGCAGGTTCTGCGCCTTCCTGGTAGGATAAAGTATTGATCTCTACTTTATCGGCTACCATAAATGCCGAATAAAAGCCTAAGCCAAAACGGCCAATAATTTCATTGGCATCTTTAGCTTCTTTAAACTTTTCCATGAACTCAGTAGCCCCGGAGAAAGCAATTTGGTTGATGTATTTTTTTATCTCCTCGGCAGTCATGCCCAGCCCTCTATCAGAAACCGTGATGGTTTTAGCCGTTTCGTCAAACGACACTTCAACTTTTAGGTCGCCGAGCTCCCCGGTGGCTTGTCCAAGGGAGGATAGTCTTTTGATTTTTTGCGTGGCGTCTACCGCATTACTTACAAGCTCCCTAAGAAAGATCTCGTGATCGGAGTATAAAAACTTTTTAATTATGGGAAAAATATTCTCGGTGTGAATGGAGATAGTTCCTTTTTCCTGTACCATACGATGAATTAATGATTAAGAATGAAATAATTAACACTGCAACGAAAGCCCTATTAGCAAGGGTTGTTCCAATGGTGTTCTATTTGACAGATTGACAGCAAAACAACAGTATTTCCTACACACGACTACGTGGAACTTTTTTTTTGTCGCTGAAAAAGGGGTACGAATGGCCAGCGGACTGAACAATTTGCGGTTTCTCTAAACTATAAATTTCTTTTTCTATGGCAGGGTTTATTATACGAGTGGGCATATTAGTTGCATGGTGAACCTTGAATTTTAATTACTAACAAAAAATTAATCACATATGAAAAAGACTTTCCTCGCAATGATCATGGCCGGAAGTACGATGGCTATGTTTGCGCAAACAACCCCGCCGACTACTCCAACTACGCCAACAACTCCGACTACGCCAACGACTCCGACTTCGCCGACTACACCAACTACTCCGACTACACCAACAAGTCCAACTACATCACCAACTACGTCTCCAACTAGCCCTACAACTACGCCGGCAAGTCCGACCACCACATCGCCAACCACGTCACCGACGACGTCGCCAGCGACACCGCCATCGACAACTACGTATCCAAGCAACACATCGCCTGCTACAAATGGCACGACTACTAACACTACCACAGACCCGATGAATACCCCAAGTAATCCTGCTATGAACAGTAACAGCAATAACGGTACAATGAATAATGGTACGACGAATACCAACAACATGAATACCGGTTCCATGAATAATGGGAATTGGAATGCGGGCACACCTACAAATTTGGGTTGGAACAACTATGGCATCTGGGATAATACAACACCGGTAAGTGGTGGCAACACAAATATGAATTCCGGCAGCACCATGA